>JBBIPB010000001.1:0-54238 GCA_037443065.1 Acidobacteriota bacterium
CGTGCTGCGGGCTCTTGGCGGCGCGCTGGAACTCGCCGATCGCCTCGTCCACGAGAGACATCTCCTTGTAGGCGATCCCGAGGTTGTAGTGGGTCTCGTAGTCCCCGGGCGAGAGCTGCTGCTCCACCCCTTTCTTGAACTCCCGGAAGATCTCCTCGAGGGGAACGTCCTGTGCGCCGGCCTGCGTCGCGGTCGGCGGGCCATCGACCCCGCCCGCCTCCTGGCGCAGCTCCGCCTGGAGGTCGCCCGCGAAGTTGAAGAACTCCTGCTCGTCGGAAAAGAGAGCGGACTCGTCGATGGGAACCCCGCCGGGGGGCGACCTCGACTCGGGGGCCGCCTTCGGCGGCGCGACGGCCGAGCCGCGGGCCATTTCGTCCGTCAGCGCGCGCCCCAGCTCGGCGTCGAGGACCGACTCGAAATCGTCGGTCAGGATCTCCTCGGGGACGGGGCGCCCCTCCGCGACCGGGCTCCACGCCTCGAGCCGCGCGCGGCGCTCTCCGAGGTGCGGGTCTCCCGGATACCGCGCCTCGAGCGCCCGGAGGCGCTCCGAGGCGTCCACGACCATTCCCTGGTCGAGGCAGAAGTCCACCTCCGAGAGCCGCTCGGGGGGGACGCCTGGCGGAGGCGGGACCGGCCGCGGGGCGCCATCCACCGGCAGCAGCGCCGCGCGTCTCTCCGCCGACGTTCGCCGCCTTCGGCCCGACCGGCTTCCGGGCGTCGTGTCGATGAAGGAGCCCGGAAGGCTGCCCTCGAGCGTCTCGCCCATCTCGACGTTGGTCCTCTCGACGAGGAGCGCGTCGAGCGCCGCGACCCGGTCCTGGCGGCCGTCGGCCCGGTACCGCTCCTTCAGGTGCTCCGCTTCCCGGATGGCGGCCGACTTCTTTCCCGCCTCGAGGCAGATCTCGAAGAGCTTCTCGCGGAGCGGGAGGGCTTCCCCGTGCCGGATCAGAACCCCGCGGAGCTGTTCGATCGCCTTCTCGAGTAGGCCGTACTTCCGAAAGACCTCGATCTCCGCGAGGATCGTCTCGGTCTCGACCGGAGTGAGGGGAGGCGTCCCCGCGGGCGCCGCGGGACGTCGACCCGGGCCCGTGTCGGCGGCGACGCCCCCGGTGTCCTCCATCGCCTCGGGAAGAGGGACCGGGCTCACGGCCGGGAGAGGCAGGACTGCGGCATCGACCTCCTGGGCCTCCGGCAGCTCCGCCGGAGGTGCACCCCCCAAGGTCCGCCCGGAGAGCGACGCGGGGAGGGCGGCCGGCCGGTGTCCCTCGAAATCGAAGCCCGCCTCGCGCGGGGCCGGCGCGGACGGCGTCACGGGAATGTCGGCCTGAGACGCCCGGCGCACCGCAGCCGGCACCGGACCCGTCGAGCCGGGGTCGTGAACGAGCTGCTCGTCGTCGAACTCCACGATGAACTCGCCCGATGCCGCCATCGGCGGGATCGAGGGTGAGGGCGCCTCCGCCTTCGTGACGTGCCCGGTGATCTCGAGGCTCACGTCGGCGGGAGGCAAAGCCGCGGAGCTCATCGGCGACTGTCGCCGGGGCGGTACCGCGGTGGTCGTCGAGGGCGGAACGAAAACGGCGCGAGGCGCGGACTCCTTCGGCCGTGCGGCGGCGGGCTCGAGATGCGAGAGCCGGGTCCGAAACTCGGCGTTCTCCGGCGCGAGCCGGATCAGAATCCGGAGCGCGTCCGCCGCGTCGTCGAGCCTTCCCTGGCTCTTCCAGAGCTCGGCGAGGCGCGACCGGTATGGCACCCCGCCTTCCATTCCCTCCGCGGCCTCGGCGATCTGCACGAGCTTGGCGAGGACCAGCTCGTTGTTCTGTGCGGCGTCCGTGAGGGGCGTGAGGATCGCGAGGGCTTTCTTCGCCTCGCCCCGTCTCATCGCCCGGTCGGCGAGGGCGACCGCGGCCGACAGGGCCGCACCCGGAGCTCCCGAGCGGACGTGAACGCGGACGACGGCCTGGAGAACCTCTTCGTTTTCCGGCTCGACGGAGTGCGCCTTCCCGACGTGCAGCCGCGCCTCCTCCGAATCGCCGGCCGCGAGCGCCGCCTCGCTCGCGAGGAGGAAGAGCGGAACGGAGCGCGGCGTCGTCTCGAGCGCGCGGCGGAGGTGGTCCCTCGCCTCGGCGATGCGCCCCGCCTGGAGCAGCATCGGAACGTACGTCCGGAGGATCTCTCCGTTGTCGGGCCCGAGCCGGAGCGCCTTGTCGTAGACCTGCAGCGCCTCGTCATCGGCTCCGCGCTCATGAAGGAGTCCCGCCACGACCGCGTACTGCTTGAGCGCCTCGCTCGTCCGGCGCGCCTGCGTGCAGAGGTCGGCGAGCTTGACGTGAAACTGGATGTTCTGCGGCTCGGTCGCCACCATCTTCTGGTAGATCCCGATCGCGCCGATGACGTTCTCGTTCTTCGCGTGGTAGTCCGCGAGGACCTGGTACTGGCTCTTCGCCTCGGTCGTCAGTCCCTGCTTCGCGTAGAGCTCCGCGAGGCGCTCGTAGACGTCGAGGCGCGCCGGGTCGAGCTTGTTGATCTTCTTGTAGATCGCGATCGCCTTCAGGAAGAAGCCGTCGCGGGAGTAGTGCTCGGCGATCCGCGTGAAGTACGGGATCGACTCCTCGTTCCGGTTCAGGCGGACGAAGAGGTCGCCCACCTTGTTCAGGATGTTGATGTCTCCCGGCGATTCCTCGAGGACCTTCAGGTAGTCCTTGAGGGCGGAATCGACCTTTCCCTTCTGGAGGGACTTCTCCGCGGAGGCGATCAGGGTCTCGCGCTTGCTCGCCACGTCCCGCTCCGTCAGGCCGCCTTCCGGCCGGAGGCGGGAAGGACGCCGTCGAACGTCAGGCGGTGCTCGGGGGACGGGCCATGCCGACGGAGGGCGGCGAGGTGCGCCGCCGTCCCGTAGCCGCGGTGGGACGAGAAGCCGTAGAAGGGCCACTCGGCGTGAAGCGCCTCCATCCGGCGGTCGCGCGCGGTCTTCGCGACGATCGACGCCGCCGCGATGCATGCCACCCGCGCGTCGCCGCGCACGAAGGCCTCCTGGGCGGCGTCGAGACCCGGGAGGGTCACGGCGTCGAAGAGGACGAGGTCCGGTACGAGGCCGGCCTGCCGGAGGGCCTCCAGGGCTCGCCGCATCGCGAGAAGGGTCGCCGGTGCGATTCCGATCGCGTCGATCTCGGAGGCCGACGCCTCTCCGAGGCCGACCCCGAGGGCCCGCGCGCGGATCCGGACCGCGAGGTCTTCCCGGACCACTGCCGGAAGCGCTTTCGAGTCGTCGAGGCCGCAGAGGGACTCGAACCCCGCGAAGACGGCCGCGGCCGCGTAGACGGGCCCCGCGAGGCAGCCGCGGCCGACCTCGTCCACTCCCGCCACGCACGACCGCCCCCGGAGACGGGCCGACTCCTCGATCTCGAAGAGACGCCGCAGGCGCTCGCGCTCGGCCGGGAGGTCACACGCCCCGACACGGTTTCTGGCCACGCTCCCCCGTTCTCGAACCGTGCGGCTCCCGGCCGCACGGGACGTCCGATGGACGGCGCCGTGCACCGGGCCGGCGCCCTAGTTCTCCCGCTTCTCGGCGATCCGTGCCGCCTTGCCGCGGCGTTCTCTAAGGTAGTAGAGCTTGGCGCGGCGCACCTGTCCGTGCCGCTCCACTTCGATCCGCTCGAGAACGGGCGAGTGAACCGGGAAGGTCCTCTCCACGCCGATGCCCTGGGAGATCTTGCGGACGGTGAACGTCTCCCGGGCCCCGCCCCCCTTGCGCGCGATCACCAGCCCCTGGAAGACCTGAACCCGCTCCTTCTCCCCTTCCCTCACCTTCACGTGCACCTTCACGGTGTCGCCGGGGCCGAAGGGGGGAACGTCGCCGCGAAGGCTGACCCGCTCAGCCATCAAGAGCTTGTCCGTCATGACGAGATACCTCCGATTGCGTCCTGGCGGGCCTGGCTGGACGGGGACACGAAAACCTCTGGCCCGAAACCGAGAACCCGTCTCGGCATGTTAAGGGGATTCGCCCCGACGCGCAAGCCGCACAAGGAACTCCCTTTCCTCCTCGGTCAGGTGCGCCCTCTCGAGGAGATCCGGCCGCCGCGCCGCGGTCGAGAGGAGCTTTCTCTCGCGCCGCCATCTCAGGATCCGGTCGTGATGCCCGGAGAGAAGGACCTCCGGCACGGGAAGTCCCCGGAAGTCGCGAGGCCGCGTGTAGTGCGGGTGATCGAGAAGCCCGTCCTCGAAGCTGTCGGCCCGGACGCTCTCCGGGTCGCCGACGACCCCGGGAACGAATCTCGAGACGGCTTCGAGGACGACGAGGGCCGCCGCTTCGCCGCCCGGGAGGACGAAGTCGCCGACGGAGATCTCCTCGTCGAAGAGCCCGGCGTCGCGCGTCCGCTCGTCGATCCCCTCGTATCGTCCGCAGACGAGAGCGACCCGGGGACGGCGGGAGAGCGCGCGTGCCCCTTCCGCGTCGAAGCGGCGGCCGTCCGGCGAGAGGAAGACGACGTGCGGTGGCGGGGCGCCGGCCTGGCCGCGCAGCGCCTCCACCGCGGCGAAGACGGGAGGCGCCGCGAGGACCATCCCGGGCCCGCCTCCATAGGCCTCGTCGTCCACTTTCCGGTGGGGATCCTCCGAGAAATCCCGGAGGTCGATCACGTGGATCTCGAGGAACCCGGCGTCCACGGCCTTCCCGACGAGCGCCTCTGCGAGCGGCGACGCGAAATACCCCGGGAAGATCGTGACTATGTCGAAGCGCATCTGGAGGAAGCGTACCGCGACGGGGGCCTCAGTCCAGCAGCCCCGCCGGAGGGTCGAGGACGATCCGCCGCGCCGCGAGATCGACGGCGACGACGATGGGCCGGGAGAACGGGACCTCCCGGAGGCCGCGAGGCGTCTCGAGGACGAGAAGCGGGCGCCCGGCCGCGTCGACGAGGTCCCGGACGGTTCCGAGCGGCCGTCCCTCCGGAGAGACGGCCGCGAGTCCGGCGGCCTCGTGCCGGAAGACGTACCCCTCCGGCCGCTCGGGCTCGTCGCCGGGCAAGGCACAGAGATCGGCTCCCCGAAGAGCGTCCACCTCCTCGGGCGTCGCGAGCCCTTCGAAGCGGAGGAGGAGCCGTTTTCCGTGGACCCGCATGGACGCGATGCGAAGAGGAGAGACCTCGCCGGACGGTTTGCACGCGCCGAGCGCGCGACCGGGGCGAAACCGGTCCGGGAAGTCCGTGAGGACCTCGACGGAGGCTTCCCCCCGGATTCCGTGCGGCTTCACGACGCGCCCGACGACCACGAGGTCCCCCGGGCGGCCGGGGAGAGCCGCGTCAGCTCTTCCCGGCGATGAGCCTGCGGACCGTCTCGGAGGGCCGGGCCCCCTTGGCGACCCACGCTTTGGCTTTCTCACGGTCGAACTTCACGGTCGGGGGATTTTTCGTCGGGTCGTACGAGCCGAGCTCCTCGACGATCTTGGCCGTCGGGGTCCGGCGGCTGTCGGAGACGACGATTCGGTACGCGGGAGCGTTCGTGCCGCCGACGCGGCGGAGACGGATCTTCAGCATGTCACCTCACCTGTTTCTTTCGGATTGTCGCTCAGCCGCGCATGCGCGCGGCGCTCTTCAACATCTTCTTCATCGACTGGTACTGCCGGAGGAGCTGGTTCACCTCGGGGACGGTCGTGCCGGAGCCGGAAGCGATCCGCTTCCTCCGGCCTCCGTTGATGATCGATGGATCCTCCCGCTCGAGAGGGGTCATCGAGTCGATGATCGCTTCGAGGGTTTTGGTCGCATCGTCGGGGATGTCGAGATTCGCGAGCTGCCTCAAGGGACCGACCTTCGGCAGGTGGCCGAGGAGCGAGCCGAGCGGGCCGATGCCCTTGAGCTGTCGCATCTGGTCGCGGAGGTCCGTGAGGGTGAACTCGTTCTTTCGCAGCCTCTCGGCAGTTCGAAGCGCCGCCGCCTCGTCGGTCCCCGCCGTGACCTTTTCGAGGAGCGACTGGACATCGCCGAGCCCGAGAAGCCTCGAGGCCGCGCGGTCCGGGTGAAACGGCTCGAAGTCCTTCACCTTCTCGCCGGTTCCGACGAACTTCAGCGGGCGCCCCACGACCGTGCGGAGCGAGAGCGCGGCGCCCCCGCGCGCATCCCCGTCGGTCTTCGTCAGGATGACGCCCGAGAGGGGGAGCTTCTCGGCGAAAGCCTGGGCTGAGCGAACGGCGTCCTGTCCAGTCATCGCGTCCGCCACGAAGAGCACCTCGTCGGCTTCCACAGCGGCGTGAAGGCGCGCGACTTCCTCCATGAGCGCCGCGTCGACGTGGAGGCGCCCGGCCGTGTCGATGATCGCGGCGTCGTAGCCGAAGAGCTTCGCCTCCTTGACCGCGGCGCGCGCCCGGGAGACGGCGTCCGCCTCCCCTTTCGGGTCCCACGACGAGAGACCGTTCTCCTTCGCCAGCGTCCGGAGCTGCTCCGTGGCGGCCGGGCGATGGACGTCGGCGGGGACGAGGAGAACGCTCTTGCCGAGGTTCTTCTTCAGGTGAAGCGCGAGCTTCGCGGCGGTCGTCGTCTTTCCCGACCCCTGGAGGCCGACGATCAGGATGACGGCCGGCCGCTTCTTGAGCGCGAGAGGAACGACATTGCCCCCAAGGACACGGGCCAGCTCATCCTGGACGATCTTGAGGACCTGTTGCGCCGGGGAAAGGGAGGTCAGGACTTCCTTTCCGACGGCCTTCTCCCGGACCACCGCGGTGAAGTCCTTGACGACTGAGAGGCTCACGTCGGCCTCGAGGAAGGCGGTCCGGATCTCCTCGAGGGCCTGGTCAACGTGAAATTCCGTCAGATGGCCCTCTCCGCGGAGCTCCTTGAAGACGCGCTGAAGCCTGTCGGAGAGGGTCTCGAACATCGAGGGGCGCAGAGTGTAGCAGGGGGGCTCGAGAGCCCGTTCGCGAGAGGTTTACTTGACAGACGTCGGCCATTGGATATCCTGCTCCGTGAAGTTCGGGGTGTCGCAGACGCCGCGGTGTCCTTGCGCGCACAAGGCGCCGCCGTCGAAATCGAGTTGACCGCACAGACCGGATCGCAGGTAGAACTTGCGTAACACCAACAGGTAGAAGGAGATAAGAAACATGAAGAAGCTCGCATCCGCACTCGCCGCCTCCGTCCTCGCCCTCGGCCTCGTGGCTTGCGCCAAGCCCGAAGAGAAGCCGGCCCCGAAGGCCGAAGCCCCGAAGGTCGTCGAGGAGAAGCCGGCCGCCACGGCCGCCGCCCCCGCGACGCCGGCAACCGCGGCCCCGGCCACGACTGCCGCCCCGGCTGCCCCGGCCACCAAGTAACGCCGAATTTTCGCTCGGCGAAAACGCCCCGGCTTGCCGGGGCGTTTTCCTTTCACGCTCCGTGACCGAGACGCGCGCCCCACGAGGCGCTCTACGCGGACGACCGCGGCGATTTCGTCGCGGCGGCGCGGACGATCGGGATCCCGGGCTTCGTCGTCACCGCTCCGGGCGTCTTCGAGCGCTCGCTCATCCGGCTCGGCCTTCTCGACCCGGTATGATCCGCGTCCCATGAGGAAGCCTGTCCTGTTCCGCTCCGCCCTGCTCGGAACTGCAACGCTCCTCCTTCTGACCGGGGGCTGCGCCCGCCGTTCGCCGGCTCCCGCCGCAACCGGCTCGACGGCAGTCGAGTTCGCGTCCCTCGACTTTTCCGCCGCCCTCTCCCGCGCCCGGCAGGAGAAACGTCTCGTGATGGTCGACTTCTACACGGACTGGTGTGGCTGGTGCAAGAAGCTCGACAAGGAGACGTACGCCGACGCGCGCGTGGCGGAAGCCCTCCGGGACGTCATCTCGATCAAGGTGAACGCAGAGAAGGGGGGCGAGGCGGTGGCCGAGCAGTACCGCGTGCAAGGCTTCCCCACCGTGATCTTCGTCTCCGGGTCGGGCGAAATCGTCCGGAAGGTCGAAGGCTACGTCGGGGCTGACGAGATGCTCCAGATCGTGACCTCCCTGAAACGACCCGCCTGATCAGGGTCCGGATGGACTCCGCGGGCCGAGGTCAGACGAAGGACGGAACCGGGCGCGACGGCACGAGCCCTTCGAGCCGCGCCGAGACGGCGCCGACGACCGTCGCGTCGGGCACGCGACTCTTCGCGCCGAGAAAACCCGCACGTCCGACCCCGAGGCCCGAAAGCTCCACCGAGAGGCGCCCGGAGAGGGCACGGGGGCGGCCGCGTCCTTCGGCGGCCTGGCGCAGGAGGAGCACGTACCCTTCCGCGACGCGGTCGGGTCGGCGCCGCTTCCCCCATTCCGCGGCCGCCTCGCCCCGCGTCCTCGCCGCCGACGGATCGAAGGCGAGGCGCGACAGCTCGGCGGCGACCGCTTCCACTTCGCCCGCGCCGACCGGGATCTTCACCGCGAAGGAGTCGGGAAGCTCCCGGAACCACCCCGCGTCGCTCACGATGAACGGAAGCCCGAAACCCGCGAGCCGGCAGACGGCGCCCGAGGCCTCGCCGACCGTCGGATGCCTGAGATTCACCGCGAGGTCGGCGGCCGACGCGGCGCGCCAGAAATCGGCCTCGGGCAGATAGCCGGCGAAACCGACGTCGTTCTGAAGGCCGAGTTCGCGCGCGGCGATCCGGTGCGGGTCGTCGTCGCCTCCGGCGCCCCCGACGAAGAGGAACGGGCGCGAGGCGGGAGGAAGGCTCGCGAGAGCCGTGAGTACCTTGAGGACGCGCTTGGCCGGTGTCAGGATGCCGAGCGCCACGGCGACCGGACGGTCGAGTGGCAGGCCGAGGGCGCGGCGCGCCTCGTCGCGCGGCGTCCGCGGGGCAGGGACGACGTGGTGCGGAAACTCCACCACGTCCGTCCCCGGCGCCGCGCGGAGGATGCTTCCCGCGACGATCTTCGAGTGGACGACGAGGATCGCCGCCCGGCGGGCCGTCTCCGTCGACATCGGGTAGCTCCACGGCTCGAGGTCCCAGACGGGGACCTTCCCACCCTTCTTCATCCGCTCCCAGAGGAGGTGCCCCTTTTCCCCGTGGTTTCGCGAGAGCTCCCGGCCGTACTCCTCCTCGCGGCCTCCGTCGAGGTACGCGGCCGCGAAGAGATGGTGCAGCGAGAAGTCGTGGAGGGTCACGACGGCGGGGGTCGTCCGCGCGTCGTCCGTCAGCGCCTCGTAGGTCGGCGCGTGCAGAGGGTCGTTCCCGATCTGGACCAGGACGACGTCGTGGCCCGATGTGAAGGCCCTCTTCGCCTCGGAGGGTGGATAGGCCGAAGCGTCCACGTGCGCCGCGACCGCCGGAAAGAGCTCCGAAGAAAAGTCCGCGATCCCGGACCTCACCGGCGGGAAGGGCGAGACGAAGCCGACGGAGAGCCGCCGGCTCACCCGATTCCCCCGGCCGATAGAAGTGCCGTGACGGTGGCCTCCCACGTGATGCCGCGGACCCGCTCGTGTCCCGCCTCGCCGAGGCGGCGCGCGCGGGCCGGGTCGGCCAGCAGTTCCGCCGTCGCCTCGCCGAGAGCCTTGCCGTCTGGCGCGGCCACGCGCCCGCTCTCTCCGTCCACGACGAATTCCAGCGGGCCGCCCGAGTCCGTACAGGTGACGACCGGCTTCTTCGAGAGGAACGCCTCGAGGGCGATGTACCCGTAGTCCTCGTCCGCCGGGGTGAAAAGGACGGCTCCCGCCGTGGCATAGAGTTCCAGAAGCTCCTCGTCCGGGACGGCGCCGCGGAAGGTCACCGTCGCACGGCTCTTCTCGGCCAGTTTTCTGAGCCGTCCCTCGTCCGGCCCGGCGCCCGCAACGACCAGCGGGAACTTCCCCTCGGCAGCCGCCGCGATCGCGAGGTCGACCCGCTTCCACCGATCGAGCCGTCCCGCGATGAAGGCGAAGGCGCCGCTGTCTCCGCTCCGGTAGCGGCCCGCGAGCGGCGGCGGATGATAGAGGGCCTCCCCCTCGATGCCGTTGAAATGGCGCAGGCGCTCGGCCGTGTTCTTCGCGTTCGTGAAGATCTTCCGTGCCTCGCCGAGGCCCGTGAGGTCGGCCTCGTGGATCAGCTCGCGCCAGCGTGTGTCCTCCGGCGAGGCCGTGAAGTCGCTGTCCGGCGTCCCGAAGCGGTCGTACGCCTGGCGGAACTGGTGGATGAGCCAGACGACCTTGTTCGGATGGCGGACCATGTACGACGGGAACTTCATCGGGATGACGAGGTCGATCTTCCTGCCGTCGGCCTCGGTCACGTCCAGGAGGCGCCAGGCCATCGCCGACGTCATGATCTCCGGACGCGGATACCACTTGTACGGCAACTGGACCAGCTCCGTGTCGTGTCCGGCGGCCTTCAGCTCCCGGACGAGTCCCGCCGCGTGCCGCTCGGCGCCGCCGCCGGCGAAGGGGACCTGGGCGTTGCAGACGAGGATGCGCGCCATCTACTTCCGTCCGATCACCGCGTAGTCCTGCGGCCCGAACAGAAGCCGCATCATCGGCCCCAGCTTCTCGTCGCTGCGCAGCTCGGCCGGAGGCGCCTCCGAGTCCGGAACAGGCGAACGCCAGTCGATCCGGACGTCGCGGAAGCCGGACGCCGAGAGGAGGCGGGCGAGCGAAGGTGCCGGCACCGGGCGGACGTGCGTGAGGTCCATCCAGAACCACTTCATCGCGTACGCCGACTCGGGATTCACCGTCTCGATGAGGACGATCCCGCCGGGCGCGAGCTTCGCCGCGGCCAGCTCCACGAGATCGTAGAGGCGCGCCGGCGGAAGGTGCTCCACGACCTGGAACGCCGCGATCCCGCCGAGCGAGTCCTTCCGCCGCGCACCGAGCCACTCGAACAGGTCGGCCCGGTCGACCTTCAGCCCCTTCTTCTTCGCCCGCGCGGCCATGACGGGGTTCGCGTCGCACCCGACCCCTGGAATCCGGGCCGCCTTCAGCGCCTCGAGGAACTCGCCGCGCCCGCAGCCGAGGTCTGCGACGGGTCCGGGGGCCTTCCGGAAGAGGGCGACGTCCTTCTCCTGGCGCTTCCGGATCTCCTCCTCCGAGCCGCGGAATCCTTCCTCGAAGTCGACGTAGATCCCGGCCCGGATCGGGTCGGATGCCGCGGGAGCGTCCGGCGGGCGGGCCGGAGCGGCTCCCTTCTTGACGGGCCGTCCGGAGAGCGAGCCGATCTCCGAGCGGAGGGTGCTCCATTCGAGCTTGAGATGCCGGAGGTCTTCCGCCTCTCCGGCGAGGCGCGCCTCGAGAGCGGCGAGAGACGCCCTCAGCTCCTCCGCCGTCCGAACCCCCGCGGCGGAGGCTTCCGAGAGGCGGTCCCGGTCCTTCTCCATGCCGTCGACGCGAACCTGCGTCCGGAAGAGGTCGGCGGCGATCTCGGAGGCGGCCTTCGCGCCGGAGGCCGAGATCTCCGCGAGGCGGTCGCGGTCTTTCCCGAGCAACTCGAGGCCGGCGCTCGTAGAGGCCGCCTCCGAGAGCAGAAGATCGCGGTTCTTCTCGAGCCCGTCGACCCGGACCTCCGTCTTCAGCAGCTCCGAGGAGATTTCCTCGGCCGTCCGCCCGCTCGCGGCGGACTCATCCGAGAGGCGGTCGCGGTCCTTCTCGAGCCCGTCGACCCGGACCTCCGTCTTCAGCAGATCGGCGGCGATCTCCGCGGACGCCCGCGACCCTTCCGCCTGCGCGCTCGCGAGCCGGTCCCCGTCCTTTTCGAGATTCTCGAAACGGACATTCGCCGAAGAGGCCGCCGAGAGGAGGAGGTCCCGATCCCTCTCGAGCCCGTCGACGCGGACTTCCGTTTTCAGGAGATCGGCGGCGATCTCCGCGAACGACCGCGAGCCTTCTGCCTGCTCGGCCGCGAGCCGGTCCCGGTCCGTCTCGAGGCCGTCGACACGACTCTGCGTCGACACGACGTCCGCCGCCAGCGCCTCACGGGACCTCTCAACTGCCTCGACACGAAGCTGCGTCTCCTTCAGGTCGGCGGCGATCCCGTCGGCGCGGTTCTTGAAGTGGGCCAGCGAGGCCGCCGTCCCGGTCTCGACTCTCCGGAGCCGCTCCAGCGTGCTCCGAAGCTCCGTTCTCGACTCCTCCAAGCGCCGCGACTCGGTCTGTTGCGCCTCGTCCAGCCGTCCGAGCCGGGTCGCGAGTTCCTCGAGGCTCAGGTGCTGGGCATCGAGCGACCTTTTCGACTCTTCGCGGGCCGCTTGAAGCGCCTCTTCGAGAGTGATGCGGCTCTTCTCGAGCGCGTCGAGGACCCGCCGCTCCGAATCGCGCCCCGCTTGCTCCGCGGCTTCAGCCCGGGCGAGCGCGCCTCCGGCCTCTCGCCGCGCCGCCTCCGCCGCCTCCGCGGCGTCCGCGGCCCCGGTGCGGGCGCGTTCGATCGCCGCTCCCGTTTCCCGGAAGGCGCCGTCGGCCACCAGCAGGGCCCCACGAATCGCTTCGAGGACCGCCGAGTTGAAGACTGTCTGGTCTCGCGTGACGATCCGGAGGACCCGGAGCAGCAGCGCCTTCAGGGGACGAAGCGAGGCCTCGGGAGGGAGAAACGGAGAGACGTACCCGGCCCCGTTTTCGAGGACGGCACGCGGGCTCCGGAAGTCGGCGAGGGGAGGCGGCGCGCCCGGGACGGAAGCCGCCGCGCCTCTCACGGCGGCCGGGACGGGTCCCTGAGAGAGCGAGGCCGAGATGGCCGCCAGCCGGTCCACGAGGTCCCGCGCCAGCGCCGCGGCGTCTGCCGGCCTCGAATCGGGCGTTTTCGCCTTCATGACCGCTCTATATTACCGGCTTCATCATGAGAGACACCGCCGCACGCCGTCGCGAAATCATGCTCCTCGCCTCGGTCGCCGCGGCCGCTCTCCTCGCCGTCGCCGGATTCCCCGGGTCGGCGGAGAGATCCTCCGAGGCCGCGCCTCCGGGCACTCCCGCGCCCGCCGCTCCGTCGGCGAAGGAGCTTCCGGGAATCGCCATCGGCCCCCCGAGCACCGCCGAAGGGACGCTCGCGCCCCTCGAGTACCCCGGCGAACGGCACCTCCGGAACGTTCGCCAGCTGACGTTCGGCGGCGAGAACGCCGAAGCCTACTGGTCGGCCGACGCGGACGGGGGCCAGGTGAAGCGGCTGACGACGCCGGATGGATCGTCCACCGGGCCTCCCATCCCGCCGAGCCGGCCGCGATCGAGTCCTTCCGGTCGCTCCTCGCGCGTCATCTCATCCGGCCCCGGTCGCTCGAGATCCGCGTCATGAAGGCGGACGGGACGGGCCTCGAGCAGATCACCTTCAACCCGACCTTCGACGGCTTCCCGATGTTCTCGCCCGACGGCAAGAAGCTCGTCTTCTGCTCGAACCGGCACAACGCCCGCCCGAGCGACACGAACGTCTTTCTCGCCGACTGGGTTCCCTGAGTCACGCCTCTCCGGCGGACGCGTCCCCATCCGTGCCCTCGCGCCGGGCGGCGCGCCGCATGGCCTCGAGGAGGGTCAGCCCCGTCGCGAGGACGATCGGCCCGATGAAGACTCCGAGGAGCCCGAACGCGGCGATGCCGCCGAAGACTCCGAGAAAGACGACGAGGGTCGTCAGCTCCCCGCCGCCCCTGATGAGGAGGGGTTTCAGGAAGTTGTCGGTCGTCGCGACGGCGACGATGCCCCAGGCGAAGAGGAAGATCGCCGCTCCCGTCCGCCCCTGAGCGGCGAGCGCGATTGCGCCCGGTATCCAGACGAGGGCCGTCCCGCCGATCGGCAGAAGGGAGAGGACCGCCATCGCGGCCCCGGCGAGGAACGCCGACGGAAGCCCCGCCAGAGCCCATCCGATCCCGCCGATCGCGCCTTGCACGGCGGCCGTGAGGAGGGAGCCACGGAAGATCGACTGGAGCATCGACGCGAGACGCTGCATCACCTTCCGCCGCTCCTCCTCCGAGAGCGGCAGGAGTTCCGAGACGGCGTCCGCCATCTCGTCGCCGTCGCGGAGGAGGAAGAAGAGAAGGACCATCGCCATCAGGAAGGTCATGACACCGCCGAGGAATCCGACGACGATGCCTCCGCCGGCCGACGCCAGAGCCGAGGAGAGCTTCGCGATCGTCTGGGCCGCGTGCTGCTTGACGGTCTCGGAGGTGACCCCCGTCTCGCTCTGCACCCAGGCGACGGCTCGACCGACCACGGGGACCGACGTCAGATCTCCCGCGAGAACCGGCTCGCGGCTCCGGAGATACTGGACGAAAGAGCTCGCGGCCTGCCCCGCCTGCTCGGCGAGCGCCGCGACGAGGAGTCCGACCGGAAGGAGGACGACGAGGGACACGAGGAGCGACGTGACGGCCGCGGCCAGCGATCGCCACGCCCGGAAGCGCCGTTCGATCCGGACCCAGAGCGGGCGGAGGCCGACCGCCAGGACGATCGCCCACGCGATCGACTCGAAGAACGGGCGCAGGATCACGTACGAGAGCACTCCGAGGACGGCCGCGAGGACGACGAAGAACGCCGTGGCGTAAGAGGGCCTCTCGCGGACCGCGTGGCTCACGACAGGAATCATACGAGAGGGGCGTTGCTAAACTGACCCTCAATGGGTCCTCTTTCGGCGCGTGTCCAGCGATCCCCTCCTCCGGCCCGCCCCGCCGACCCGGTGGCGCTCTCGGAAGCCACCGTTTCGGCGGCGCTCGAGGAAGGCTTCACCGCAGCGGGTGTCGTCAGCGCCGCGGCGCCCGCCACGTTCGACCTCTTTTCGGCCTGGATCCGGGAGGAGCGTCACGGCGGGATGCGCTGGCTGGAGCGGGACTTCGAGGCCCGGAAGCGTTACGACGCGATCCTCCCCTTCGCGTGCGCCGTGCTCGCCGTCGCCCGGGAAGTCCCGGGGAGGGGCGAGGGAAACGTCGCGAAGTACGCCCGCGGCGAGGACTACCACCGCGTCGTCCGGAGGCACCTGAAGCGCGTCGTCGACCGGATTCGCCTCCTCTCTCCTCCGGGCTCCCATTTCCGCGTCTGCGTCGACACGGCGCCGCTCCTCGAGCGTGACGCGGCCGTCCGCGCGGGGCTCGGCTCCATCGGGAAGAACGGAATGCTCATCGTCCCCGGCGTCGGCTCGAACGTCGTCCTCGGCGAGATCGTGACGGACGTCGCGCTCGCCTCGACGGCGGCGGCTCCCGGGGAGAGTCCCGACGTCTGCCGGACGTGCACGGCCTGCCTCGAAGGCTGCCCGACGGGCGCGTTCGTCGCCCCCCGCGTTCTCGACGCCCGGAAGTGCATCTCGTACCTGACGATCGAGAAACGCGGACCTCTCGCGCCCGAGGAGGAAGCCGCGCTGGGCGGGCGCCTCTTCGGGTGCGACGTCTGCCAGGACGTCTGCCCCTGGAACGCGCACCAGGATCCATCCGGCCCTCCGCGCGGACCGTCCGCCTCGCTCTCGCCGGCGTCGGGGCCCTGCCCGTGAGCGGGACGGTCCTCGTCGTCGCCGGAGTCTTCGTCAGGGACGGGCGGCTCCTTCTCGCGCAGCGCCCTCCGGGGGGAGGCTACCCGGGGCTCTGGGAGTTTCCGGGCGGGAAAGTCCACGCCGGCGAAACGCCGGAGGAGGCCCTCGTCCGCGAATGGCAGGAGGAGCTCGACGCGACCCTCGCGGGGCTTCGCCCGGACGGATTCGCGCGCGATGGAAACGTGACCCTGCTCTTCTTCCGCGTCGGCGCCCTCCTCGGAGAGCCGCGGCCGAAAGGGTGTGCCGCGGTCCGGTGGTGCCGGGCACCGGAGGCACGGCTCCTCGCGATGCCGCCGGCCGACCTCGAGACTCTCGCCCGCCTCGACCGGGGCATGGAGGGGTTCGCAGACACGGAAGGGCCCGGGACTCCCGCTCTCCTCGAGTCGGCCCGCGAGAGGACCGCGTTCATCCCCGGATCCGAAGGGCTCGCGCCGGGAATCGCCGTCACCTTCCGGAAGCAGAGACTCACCGGCCGCCCCGGCCTCGACGGCATCCTCGTCGACACTCCGTCCGGCCCGCGCGCGTTCGAGAATCTCTGTCCGCACGTCCCGATCACGCTCGACCGGATGCACGACGGGATCGTCTCGGCCGACGGCCGGCACCTCGTCTGTCAGAATCACGGGGCCCTCTTCGTGCTTCCCTCCGGACGCTGTGTCTCGGGCCCCTGCGAAGGGGACTCGCTCCGCGAGATCCCGATCGAGCCTTCGGGAGGCGGCTGGGCGGTGGCGCACCGATGACCGACGGCTTCCTTCTCGTCGCCTTCGCGATCTGCGCGGTCTTCTCCGGCTTCTTCTCCTCCGCCGAGACCGCACTCATGTCCGTTTCGGAGGCGAACGTCCTGCGGATGAAGGAGGAAGGACGCTCCGCCGCCAGCCGGCTCGAGCGCCTCCGCGCCGACCTCACCGGAACCCTCGGCGCGCTTCTCGTCGGGAACGTCGTCTTCAACACCGCGGCGGGCACGTTCGGCGCCGCGCTCGCGATCGCCAACCTCGGGGAGGAGCGGGGCGTCCTCGCCGCCACGATCGTCACGACGATCCTCCTGCTCGTCGTCTCGGAAGTCACCCCCAAGACCCTCGCCGCCCGCTACCCGGCGGCCGTCGCTCTGGCCGTCGCGGCACCCGTGGAGGTCTGCGTCGCCATCCTCGCCCCGGTCACGGGCGTCCTCTCGAGGACCGCGAACGTCGTCCTCGATGCCGTCGGCGCCGAGCGCAGGCGTCTCCCCAACTTGACGCGGGCGGACCTCCGGAGCGTCATCACGCTCTCCGGCCGCCAGGGCGCCCTCGCGCCCGAGGAGACGGCCATCCTCCAGGCCGTCCTCACATTCGGCAAGCGCCCGGCCCGGGACGTCATGATCCCGAGGGCCCGCGTCGTCTCGATTCCGGTCTCCACCACCTTCACGCAGCTCGAGATAATCTGCCGGGAGAACCGGTACAGCCGGTACCCCGTCTGGCGCGAGAACCCGGACGACGTCGTCGGCGTCCTCCACGTCAAGGACCTTTTCGACGTCTCGGACGAGGAGGAGAGGGCGTTCGACCTCGCGAAGCGGATCCGGCCCGGGATGATCGTCCCCGAGATGAAGAAGTCGGAGGACCTGTTCCGCGAGATGCGAAAGAAGCGGGTCCACCTCGCCGTCGTCGTCGACGATGCCGGGTCCGTCGCCGGGATCGTCACGCTGGAGGACCTGCTCGAGGAGATCGTCGGCGACATCCGGGACGAGTACGACGAGCCCGCCTCCGTTCCCGTGACCGACGGCTCCTCGCTCGTCGTGGACGGGGCCTATCCCCTCTCCTCGGTCGAGCAGGACTTCGGCGTCTCTTTCGAGAAGACCGACGCGGACACGGCGGCCGGGCTCCTCCTCGAACGGCTCGGCCGGATCCCGAGGCCGGGCGTCCGCTGGCGGGAGAAGGAGCTCGACTTCGTCGTCGAGCGTGCCACGACCCGCGCGATCGAGCGGATCCGGATCACGCGGCAGAGGCATTCACCAGACGACGAGAAGACCGCTACGTGAGGGGTTCTCCGCGTCCGCGGTGCCGCTGAGAGAGCGACCGTGCCGAAGATCGTCTTCCTCGACCAGGGAAAGCGCGGGACCGTCGTCGCGGGGCGGACCGTCCTCGAAGCGGCCCTCGACCTCGACGTCGCGATCTCCCATGTCTGCAACGGCGGCGGAACCTGCTCGACCTGCCGCGTGGAATGCGTCGTGAATCCTGAGAACCTCTCCCCCATCGAGCGAAACGAGATTGCCTACGACATGGGGCCAGGCGTCCGCCTTGGATGCCAGGCCCGGATTCAGGGCGACGTCGGCGTCCGCGTCGTCCCGATCCCGAGGGCCCTTCTCTGATGGCGAGGCCTTACGTCCGCCGAGCCCTGAAGCAAGCCGGCGCCGCACGGCCTCGCTCCGATCCCGGCGAGGGCCGCTCGAGGATCCCGCCCCCGCGCATCTTCCTCGACGGCGAGTCAACCGACGCGGGGCCGGTGGACCTTGCGGGTCTCTTCGGGCGCCCTGCGCCGGTCGAAATGGAGATCGGCACGGGGAAAGGGCGCTTTCTCCTCGAATCGGCCGCGGCGCATCCCGAAAGGAGTTGGCTGGGCCTCGAGATCGAGCACGCGTACTGCGCCCTCGTGAGGCTTCGCGCCGCGCGGCTCGGCCTCTCGAACGTCCGGGTGGAGCCTCTCGACGGCCGGGAGTTCGTGATCCGCCGCGTCCCTCCGCGCGCTCTCGCCGCGCTCCACGTCTACTTCCCCGACCCGTGGCCGAAGAAGAGGCACCGGAAACGCCGGCTCTTCACGCCGGCGTTCGCGGCGGCGGCGGCCGGTGCCCTCGCTCCCTCTGGACTCCTGCGCGTCGCGAGCGACCATGCCGGCTACTGGAGTGTCATCGAGGAGGTTCTCGGCGGCGAGCCTCTCCTCGCGCGGCTCTCCGGAGAGGAGACGGGGCCCTGGACCAGCGGGACGAACTACGAGCGGAAGTTCGCGGCCTCAGGCCGTCCCGTCTTTCAGGCGGTCTTTCGGCGGCGGCACGGCGGCGAAGGTCCCTGAGACTCTCCGCTCGCGCAGGAGCAGCTCCTTCAGGTAACGGCGGAAGTAGTCGAACCCCGAGACGAGGGCGAACGCCGTCATGACGTAGAGGGCGGCGCGGCCCGTCTTCCGCCAGAGTCCGATGTCGTCCAGGCGGGCCCCGAGGATCATCAGCGAGATTCCGATGATCTGGGTCGCCATCTTCCATTTCCCGAGTTTCGACGCGGGGATGACGATGCCGTGGGTCGCCCCGATGGACCGGAGGCCCGTCACGGCGAACTCCCGCCCGATGATGATGCAGACGGCCCAGGCGTCGGCCTCCTGGAGGTCGACGAGAGAGATGAGCGCCGCCGAGACGAGGAGCTTGTCTGCGATCGGGTCGAGGAGCGTCCCCAGGGTGGTGACCTTCTTGTACTTCCGGGCGATGTACCCGTCCAGCGCGTCCGTCAGGGCCGCCACGAGGAAGACGCCGAGCGCGACGTACTCCTTCGCCGGCATCCGCGTCAGGAGGATCACGACGAGGAACGGGACGAGAAAGATGCGGAGGAGGGTGAGTGCGTTCGGGACGTTGACGGAGGACACCGGGCCGGCATTCTATCCGGGGCGCGGGCGCGCGTCTTTACAGACTCGCTCCCCTCCCCGAGAATCGCGCTTCGCATGACGTGCCCTCCGATCGTCTTCGGCACCGACGGGTGGCGGGGCCGGATCGCTCGCGATCTCACCTTCGACAGCGTGGCCCGCGTCGTCGACGCGATGGCCGGCTGGACCCTCGACCCTTCGAACACCGACCCGGGTGACCCGTGGACGCTCCCGCTCGTCCACGACACGCGGTTCCTCTCCCCCGAGCTCGCGGCCGAGAACGCTGCCCGCCTCGCCACCTGCGGATTCCGCGTCCTCCTGACGGACGTCCCCGTCCCGACGCCCTGCGCCTCGTGGCACGTCTTCCATCGCGGACTCCGCGGGGGAATCGCGATCACCGCGTCCCACAACCCGGCCCCCTGGAACGGCGTGAAGTACAAGTCGTACTTCGGCGGAAGCGCGACGCCCGAGACCTACGAGGCCATCGCGCGCTGCGCGGACCGGCCGCTCGCCGCAAAGACGGGGGGCGTCGCCGAGACCTGCGACCTCCGGACTCCCTACCGGGACGCGATCGCGGCGGCCGTCGATCTCGACGCCGTCCGGCGTGCGGGCCTCCGCGTCCTCTTCGATGCTCTTCACGGCGCGGCCGGAACGCTCCTTCAGGAGATCGTCGGTCCGGGGCACCCGACCCGCGTCACGACGCTCCGGGCCGAGCGGAATCCCTGTTTCGGCGGGATCAACCCCGAGCCGATCCCGCAAAACCTCGGCGCTTCGGCCGAGGCCCTTCGCCGCGACCCCTTCGACCTCGTCCTCGCGAGCGACGGAGACGGCGACCGGCTCGGCGTCCTCGACGGGAGCGGGCGCTTCGTCACGCCCCACAGAATCCTCGCCCTCCTCGCCGAGAGCCTCGCAGCCCGCGGCAGGATCCGCGGCGCCATCGCCAAGACCTTCTCGACGTCGCTCCTTCTCGACCGCGTCGCGGCGAAGCTCGGCGTGCCGCTCCACACGACACCGATCGGCTTCAAGTACATCGCCGAGAAGATGCTCGCGGGCGAGGTCGGGATCGGCGGCGAGGAGTCCGGGGGGCTCGGCGTCTCCTTCTTCCTCCCGGAGCGGGACGGCGTCCTTTCGGCCCTCCTCGTCCTCGAAGCCCTCGCGCACGCCGGCGTCTCCTTCCCGGCGCTCCTCGCACGGCAGGACGAGGAGTACGGCTCGCTCGCCTACGACCGGCGCGACCTCCACCGTCCGATGCCGGTCCTCCGCGCGTTCGTCGAACGCCTCCGGACGGCCCCGCCGGCGACTCTCGCGGGCGAGCGGGTCACCGGCGTGGAGACGCTCGACGGCGTGAAGCTCCTCCTCGGCGGCCGCGGATGGATCCTCCACCGGCTGTCGGGAACCGAGCCGATCCTCCGGATCTACGCCGAGCACGAGGACGCCTCCAGCGTCCATCGCCTCCTCGACGCCACGGTCGCTGCGCTCGATGAAAGAGGTCCGCCATGAAGCGATCCACGAAAGTCGTCCTCGCCCTGATCGGGCTCCTTTTCGTCGTCGCCGCCGGTGCCGGGGTCTTCCTCGCGCTCAAGCCGGCGAAAGCGCACGTCTCGATCGCGTCGAAGACGGTCCTGAAGCTCGACCTCGAGCGCGGCCTCCCCGAGACCGCTCCCGAGAACCCCTTCGCCGCGTTTCGGGGCGAGAGCCCGCTCACGCTGCGCGGGGTCGTCGAAACGCTCGAGCGCGCGGGAACCGACGACCGTGTCTCGGGCCTCGTCGCCCGCGTCGGCGCGGCGCCGCTCGGAACGGCACAGGTGCAGGAGATCCGCGACGCCGTGAAGGCCTTCCGCGGGAAGAAGAAGTTCGCCGTCGCCTTCTCGGAGACGTTCGGCGAGTTCGGCCCCGGAAACGGCGCGTACTACCTCGCGACCGCCTTCGACGAGATCTGGCTCCAGCCCTCGGGCGACGTCGGCCTCAATGGCTGGGTCCTCGAGGCGCCGTTCCTTCACGGGATGCTGGACAAGCTCGGCGTGACGCCGCAGTACGCCCAGCGCTACGAGTACAAGAATGCGATGAACGTCTTCACGGACACGAAGTTCACGCCCGCCTATCGGGAGGCCGAGCAGCGCCTTCTCGACTCGATCTCCGGCCAGGCGGTGCGCGGAATCGCCGAGGGGCGGAAGCTCTCCGAGGCCAACGTGAAGGCGCTCATCGATCGCGGCCCGTTCCTCGGCGCGGAGGCGAAGGAGGCGAAGCTCGTGGACGGCCTCGCGTACTGGGACGAGGTCTCCGGGAAGGTCAAGGCCCGCGCGGGCGCCGGCGCGGCGCTCCTCTCCTTCCGCGCCTACCGCGACGGCGCCGGGTCGCCGTACGATTCCGGCTCCCGGACCCTCGCCCTCATCTACGGCCTCGGCGGCGTCGCGCGCGGCCGGGGGGGCTACAACCCCGTCACGGAGTCGTGGACGATGGGCTCGGAGACCGTGGCCGCGGCGTTCCGGAAGGCTGCAAAGGACCCGGACGTCGCGGCGATCGTCTTCCGCGTCGACTCGCCGGGGGGGTCGTACGTCGCGTCGGACACGATCTGGCGCGAGGTCTCCCGCGCCCGGAGGGCCGGGAAGCCGGTCGTCGTCTCGATGGGGAGCGTGGCCGCCTCGGGCGGCTACTTCGTCGCGATGAACGCCGACCGGATCGTCGCCCAGCCCGGCACGATCACGGGCTCGATCGGCGTCCTCGGCGGGAAGTTCGTCACGACGGCGATGTGGGAGAAGGTCGGCATCACCTTCGACCAGGTCGAGAGGGGCGCCAACGCGAACTTCTGGAACTCATCGCGCCCGTTCTCTCCGGCGGAGTGGACCCGTTTCGACGCGTGGCTCGACCGGGTCTACGACGACTTCACCTCGAAGGTGGCCGAGGGACGGAAGCTGCCCAGAGAGAAGGTCCTCGAGATTGCGAAAGGGCGCGTCTGGACCGGCGAGGACGCGAAGGAACGCGGCCTCGTGGACGAGCTCGGCGGGCTCTCGACCGCGATCCGCGCAGCGAAGGACGCGGCGAAGATCCCCGCCTCAGAATCCGTCCGGCTCGTGGAGTTCCCGAAACGGAAGAGCCCGTTCGAGTCGCTGATGGCGAGGCTCTCCGGAGACGACGAGGACGACGGAGCGTCCGATTCCTCGCTCGGGACCGTGGACGCCCTGCGCCCCCTTCTCAGGAAGCTCGAGGCGGCCGGTCTCTTCGAAACGGAGCCCGGAGTCCTCCGGATGCGCCCAATCGAGATCCGTTAGCTAGCGGGCGTCGGCCAGCACGTAACCGGCGCCCACGAACCGGACGACCGGACCCCCCTCGAACGCCGGAGCGCTGTCCGAGGGTTCGAGGAGCTCGGGGATCACCTCGCCGCCGAAGGCGACGACGACCCGGAGGAGGAGCGTGAGCGGCTGTCCCCATTCCACCTCGAATCGTGCGGGCTCCCCGACGCCGGAGATCGCGACCGCGCCGGAACCCGTCAGCTTCAGAAAGGGCTTCTCGATCTCCTTCCGGCGTTCGAAGGCCGGATCCTCACGGAAGGCGAGCGAGTCCTCGAACGCGAGGAGACGCGTCGGCTCGACGGAAAGCGACTCGCGCGAGAGCGTCCGGACGAACGAAACTCGTCCTCCATCCGCGAGGAGGAGGCTTCCCGGGCCCGACGCCTTGAGCAGGATCCCGGCCAGCGCCCCTTCGAGCCGCGGCTCGGGCTCGAGGGCGGGCTGCCCGCTCCGGCCGACGATCGTCCCCTTCCGGACGCGGAGCCCGTCCACCGTCTCGACGGCGAGAAGCCCTCCCGCTTTCGGCGAGAACGGGCCGACCGACGCCACGAGCGCGAGGGCGGGCGACGAGTCGGGGCGGCGCCCGACCCTGAAGGTTCCGGAGACGGAGCGGGACCAGCTTCCGGACGAGCCGAGCGTGCGGCCGGGCCCCGCCATCGAGTCGGCCGGTTCCGGTTTGACGGGAGGGGGCGGCTGCGGGGCGGCGCTACCCGGTCCGCGGGCCGGCATCGCGGCCGCCTGCCGGGCCATCCGGGAGATCGAGTCGTCCTCTTCCGCCCCGTCCTTCATCTCCGCACCCGCCATCCGCAGGTGCTTCTGCGCCCGCTCCGTCTCGCCGGCCCTCTGGCAGATGAGGCCGAGCGTGAGATGGGCCTTCCGGTGGGCCGGGGCGAGCGCGAGAACCCTCTCCAGCGGCTCGCGGGCTTCGTCCTCGCGTCCCGACTTGAAGAGGATGAGCCCGAGGTTGAAGAGGAGGGGAACGGCGTTTTCGTGCGCGACAAGGAGCTCCCGGGTCAGCCGCTCGGCCTCGAGGAAGCTCCCGAGATGGAAGAGCGTGATCGAGAGGTTCAGGAGCACTTCCGGGTCGTGCGGGCGGAGGCGCTTGGCCTCCTCGAACTCCCGGCGCGCGACTTCATGCTGCCCCTTGCGCAGCTCTTCCTTCCCGCGGTTGAGATGGAGAAGGAAGAGGCCGTGGTCGAAGAAGGGCGCGGGCCGGAACGGTGCCGCCGAGTTCCCGCCGCCTCGCACGCTCGACATCCGGCTCGTCCTCTCTAGCGGGTCCGCCCGAGGAGCGGCGCGACCCGGTCCGTGTCGTCCGTGTTCGTGAGGATCCGCGTCCCGTTCACGTTCGCCACGCGCACCGGCGCGGCCTTCCTCCGGGCGGCCGGCGCCGCGGGAGACGTCGTCAACCCACGGAACCCTCCGCCGACGGGCGGAGCGGCGGGCGTCCCGTTCAGCGCCACGAGAACGCGGCGCACGAACTCGCGGGTCTCGGCGAACCGCGGAATCCCGGCGTGCCGCGCCACGGCGTTCTCTCCGGCGTTGTAAGCGGCTGCGACCAGCGCGACGTCCCCCTCGAAGAGCCTGAGGAGCGCTCCGAGGTACTCGACGCCGCCCCGGATGTTCTCGCGCACGTCGAACCGGTCCTTCACGCCGAAGCGCCTCGCCGTCTCCGGCATCAGCTGCATGAGGCCGCGAGCCCCCTTGCGCGACACGGCGCGGGAGTTGAAGTTCGACTCCACGAGCATGACGCTCTTGACGAGGTCACGGTCGACGCCGCACCGGTCGGCCGCCTCGCGGATCGCCGCGTCCCACGGGCTCGCCGCGAGACGCCGCTGGGCGAGGTAGGCGTCCGAGGGGGCGCGGCCGTCGACGAGCCATCCGCTCCCCACGTCGTTGTAGATCAGCGCACTCCCGTCGGCCTTCCGGACCAGGCGGACGTCCGCCCGCACGGAGAGCGCCACCAGGAGAAGCGAAGCCCCAACGCCGACACGAAACACCTGCGTGACCACTGGCGCCAATTATAGGCCAATGGAAACGTCAGCCTCCGGCGAGCCGCTCCCGGACCCGGGCCACCCCCCGTTCCAGCGCCTCCGCGATCTTCGACGGGTCGCGGCCTCCCGCCTGCGCGAGGTCGGCCTTTCCGCCCCCTTTTCCGCCGACGACCGGCGCCATCGCCTGGGCGAGATCGCCCGCCGGAACGCGCGGCGCGAGATCGGACGTGACGGCCGCGAGGAGCAGCACCTTCCCCTCCTCTCCCTCCGTCCCGAGCAGGACGACGCCCGACTTCAGCTTCGACCGGAAGGTGTCGGCGAGATTCCGGAGTTCGTTGGCCGGGAGCGACGGCACGCGGCGGGCGAGGACCTTCACCCCGCAGATTTCCTGCATCCCGTCGGCGTCGCGAGCCGTCAGGTCCGAAGAAGACGTTTTCTTGGAAGGTGAATATCCGGAGGCAGCCGCACCCTGCTGCCCGCTCGAGGCGTCTCCGCCGCTCGGCCCGGCCGTGGCGCTCACCCCCGCCAGGGCCAGGTCGCGCTTCAGGGCCGCGATCTCCTTCTCTTTCCTTCTAAGCACGTCCAACGTCTCCCGGAGCTTCGCTGGCAGCTCGTCGAGCGTCGCGTTCGCGATCTGCGAGAGCCGTAGCAGGATCTCCTCGTCCTTCTGGAGCCGCTCGACGGCGTTCAGGGAGGTCACGGCCTCCAGCCGCCGGACGCCGGCGGCAAGCCCCTTATCCGAGACGATCTTGAAGGCGCCGATCTCCCCGGTGCGGCCGACGTGGCATCCACCGCAGAGCTCCGTCGAAAAGCCGGGGACGTCCACGACACGGACCCGCTCACCGTATTTCTCGCCGAAGAACATGAGGGCGCCCATCTCCCTCGCCGCTTCCATTGGCGTGTCGGGGAGCTTCCGGACATCGACGTCCCGGAGGACCTCCTCGTTGACGAGTCGCTCGATCTCGCGGAGCTCCTCCGGCGTCGTCGCGCGCGAGGCCGCGTAGTCGAAGCGGAGCCGGTCCGGGGCCACGAGCGAGCCCATCTGCCGGACCGACTCGCCGAGCACCGTCCGAAGCGCAGCGTGGAGAAGGTGCGTCCCCGTGTGGTTCGCCTGAGTCCTCCGGCGCGTCCACTCGTCGATCGACATCGAAACTGCAGCACCCGTTCTCAGCGTGCCGCTCTCGATTCTCAGAAGGTGAAGAATGGACCGGCCGTTGGGGGCGCGGCGCGCGTCGAGGACGGTCGCTGCGCAACCGTCCCACGTCCACGAGCCCTGATCTGCAACCTGCCCACCGCCTTCCGGGTAGAAAATCGTCCGGTCCGTAATGGCCCAGCCCTTGTGGCCCGCGACGAGCGAATCGGTCTGTTCGAAGAGACCGTTTTCTTCGAAGGTGAAGAGACCCAGTGCGCGGGCGCCGTCGAGCCGCACGAAATCCTGCTCGGCGTACCCGCGGAATTCGGTCGTCCACGAGGCGTCGATCTGGTCGTCCTTCGGAATGCCCCCCTCCGCCTCGAACTTGGACGCGCCCCGGCTCCGCGCCCGGGCCTTTTCCATCTCCTCCTCGAATCCCGCGCGATCCACCTGCACCCCCTCGTCGGACGCGATCTCCTCGATCAGCTCGAGGGGGACGCCGAAGGTGTCGTAGAGGTGGAAGACCTGCGTGCCATCCAGGGTGACGTGGCCGTCGCCCGTCCGCTCGGCTTCCCGGCGAGCCTCGGAAATCTCCTCCCCGACCTTGTCCGCTCCGACGGACATAGTTCTGGCGAAGGCCCTTTCCTCGTCGGCGATCACGACACTCACTTCGTCCGGGTTCTGCTGTCGGAACCGACCAAAGAAAATCCCTTCGAAAGTGGAGAAAACGGGATAAACAAGCTCGCTAAGCAAGGGGATTTCGAGTCCCAGCCGTCGCCCATAGCGTATGGCCCGCCTTACGATCCTTCGAAGAACGTATCCCCTCCCCTCATTCGAAGGAATGACTCCGTCAGCGATCAGCATCGTCGCCGCTCGCGCGTGGTCGGCGATGACGCGAAACGGGGCGTCCTCCACGGCCATCCCGCCGACGTATTTCTTCCCTGAGAGCTTTTCGATTCTCTTGATGACGGGCTCGAAGAGGTCGGAGTCGTAGTTGTTGTTCTTCCCTTCGAGAATGGCCGTGATCCGCTCGAGCCCGGCGCCGGTGTCGACAGAGGGCTTCGGAAGGGGGGTCATCCCGCCGCCGGCGTCCCGGTTGAACTGCATGAAGACGAGGTTCCAGATCTCGATGACCCGGTCGCCCCGCCCGTTCGGCACGTCGTCGCCCGCCACTCCCGGTCCCTGGTCGTAGTGGAGCTCGGAGCAGGGGCCGCACGGCCCCGTCTCTCCCATCGACCAGAAGTTGTCCTTCTCGCCGAACCGGCGGATCCGCTCCTTCGGGAGGTGCCGCTCCCACAAAGCCGCGGCTTCGTCGTCGTCCCGGTAGACGGTCGCCCAGAGCCGCGCCGGGTCGAGGCCGTACCACGCGGAGCCCGTGACGAGTTCCCACGCGAACTCGATCGCCTCCGTCTTGAAGTAGTCGCCGAAGGAGAAGTTCCCGAGCATCTCGAAGAAGGTGTGATGGCGGGCGGTGTAGCCGACGTTGTCGAGGTCGTTGTGCTTCCCTCCCGCGCGGACGCACTTCTGCGACGAGGCCGCGCGGACGTACGCCCGCCTCTCGCGCCCGAGGAAGACGTCCTTGAACTGGTTCATCCCGGCGTTCGTGAAGAGAAGCGTCGGGTCGTCCGCCGGGACGAGCGACGACGACGGGACGACGACGTGCCCCTTCGCCTCGAAGTAGCGGAGAAACGTGCTGCGGACGTCCCTAGACGTCCACGGCCGGGAAGTCGTCATCGATGGCCTCGCCTTTCCGGTGGAGCGCCTCGATCACGGCGGCGGGGGCAAATCCGCGCCGCACGAGGTGGGCAAACAGTTTCTTCGACCGCGCCTCCGGCGTCAAACCGGCCGCGAGCCGCCGGGCCCTGGCTTCGAGAGCCCGTTCGAGAGACTCCGACTCGTCCTCGAGCCAGCCCCGGGAGGCCGCCTCGGCGACAGCCGCCGCCGCGTCGGCCTCCCGCACCCCCCGGTCGGCGAGCGCTCGCGCGAGCGCCGGGGCCGTGTAGGACCGCCGCGCGAGAAGGGCGATCGCCGTCTTTCTGGGGTCGCGCTTCATCCCGGCACGCCGGGAGGCTGCCAGCCTCCCCCCGCGGCCTCCCTCACCCCGGCTGATTCGAGAAGTCGAACGGCGACTCTCCCACCGCGGCCGGATCCGCCGTCTCCAGCGCGGACTCCATCTGCTCGGTCGAGATGTCCGAGGTGGACTGGATCCCCTGCACCTTCAGGCGGAACTCGTTGGGATTCGTCGAGCGGCGGATGGCCTCTTCGAGCGTGATGAGTCCGCTCTTGTAGAGCAGATAAAGTGACTGGTCGAAGGTCTGCATCCCGTACTGCGAGGTGCCGGTCTTGATCGCGTCGTGGATGTACTTCGTCTTCTCCTTGTTCTCGATGCAGTCCCGGATGTAGTTGGTCGCGACCATCACCTCGACGGCCGGAACCCGGCCGAGGCCGTCGGAGCGCGGCAGCAACCGCATCGAAATGACCGCCCGGATCACGGCCGCGAGCTGCAGCCGGATCTGCTTCTGCTGGTGCGGCGGGAAGACGGAGATGATGCGGTTCACGGTTTCCGTCGCGTCGATCGTGTGCAGGGTCGACATGACGAGGTGGCCGGTCTCGGCCGCGAGGAGGGCCGTCTCGACGGTCTCGAAGTCACGCATTTCGCCGACGAGGATCACGTCGGGGTCCTGGCGGAGCGCCGACCGGATCGCCGCGGCGAAGGAGCGCGTGTCGACCTCAAGCTCCCGCTGGTTCACGATCGACTTCTTGTCCCGGTGAAGGAACTCGACCGGGTCCTCGATCGTCATGATGTGCTCGGATCGGGTCGCGTTGATGTAGTCGATCATCGCCGCCAGCGTCGTCGACTTGCCCGATCCCGTCGTCCCCGTCACGAGGACGAGGCCGCGCGTGTCCTCGCAGATCCTCTCGATGACCGGCGGCAGGAGAAGCTCGCGGATCGCGAGGATACGCGCGGGAATGATGCGGCAGACGAGACCGACCGTCCCGCGCTGCTGGAAGATGTTGCAGCGGAACCGCCCCAGCCCCGGGACCGAGTAGGCGATGTCGATCTCGTAGTTGTTCTTGAACTTCTCCTTCTGGCGCGAGGACATGATCGAGAACGCCATCGCGATCGTGTCCTCCTGCATGAGGCGCTTCAGGTCGACGAGCGGGATCAGCTCGCCATCGACCCGCAGGATCGGGTGGGCGCCGACCTTCAGATGGAGGTCCGACGCCTTCCGCTCGACCGCGATCTTGAGGAGATCGTTGATGTGCATCCCAAGACCCCCATTCGAGAATAGGTCTCCGGCCTCGGGCAGGTCAACGAAAAGCCGCCCGGCGTTATAGTTTCCGGCGGCTGCGGGAGGTTTCGATGACGAACGGCTCAAGAGGAGTCACGCGGCGGGGTCTCCTGAAGGGGCTCGCGACGACCGCCGTCGCCGGCGCCGCGTCCGGCGCCTCGGCTCTCGCCGACGATCGGAAGCGTCCCGGGGAGGGGACGATCACGGTGACGGTGAACGGCACGCCGCGCCCGGGCGTCTTTGCGCCGCGCACGACGCTCGCCGAAGCGCTCCGGGAGACGTGGGGGCTGACGGGGACAAAGATCGGCTGCGACCGGGGCGCCTGCGGCGCCTGCACCGTCCTCCTCGACGGGCTCGCCGTGAACTCCTGCATGACGCTGGTGCACGACGCCGACGGCAGAAACGTGACGACGATCGAGGGGCTCGGGGCGCCGGACGCGCTCTCGCCGCTCCAGAGGGCGTTCGTCGAGGCGGACGGGATGCAGTGCGGCTTCTGCACGCCGGGGATGGTCGTCTCGGCGGAGGCCCTCCGGCGCCGAACGCCCGACCCGAAGCCCGAAGAGGTGCGGGCCGCCCTCGCGGGCAACCTCTGCCGGTGCGGGGCCTACACCGGAGCGATCGCGGCATGCGCCGGAGACCGGACGGGAGGCAGCCATGGCTGAGCCGAAAGCCGCGAACAGGACGAAGATCCGTGTCGGGCTCGCCGGGAAGACCGTGGAGAAGGAGGTCGAGGTCGCCGCCGGGGACGCTCCCCCGCTCGCGGAGGGCCAGCCGCGGCGCGTATTCGGCTCCCGCCGCCCCCGCCTCGACGGTCGCTTCAAGGTGACGGGCCGCGCCGTCTACGCGCACGACGTGCGGCGCGAGGGCCTCCTTCACGGCCGGATCCTCCGCTCGCCGCACGCGCACGCCCGGATTGTCTCCGTCGATACGTCGGCGCTCGCGAAAATTCCGGGCGTCGTCTTCGAACTCCTCGAGAAGAAGGAAGTCAGGTACCAGGGAGACCCGATCCTCGCCCTCGCGGCCCCCTCGCTCGCCGCTGCCGAGGACGCGCTCCACGCCGTCGCCGTGAACTACGAGATCCTGCCGCACGTCGTCGACCTCGAAGAAGCGATGAAGGATCTGGCTCCTCTCGTCTTCGAGAAGCCCGTCGCAGAGCGCCACACGGCCGGGGACGCACCCGGAGGCGGCGGCGCCCTCCCGCAAAAGGGGAACATCCGCGGGCCGCGTGCCTCCGGCCGCGGGGAGAAGAACCTCGCGAAGCTCTTCGCCGACGCGGACGGCGTCGTCGAGCTGACCGTCCGGACGCAGGTCCAGACGCATGCCTGCATGGAGACCCATTCCTCCTTCGCCGAGTGGAAGGGGGACGAGCTTCACGTCGTCGCCTCGACGCAAGGGGTCTTCTCGGTGCGGGACGAGCTGGCCGAGGTTTTCCACCTTCCGAAGGACAAGGTCCACGTCACGGCCGCGTACGTCGGTGGCGGGTTCGGGTCGAAGTTCGGAGCCGGCGACTACGGCGTCTTCGCCGCGAAGCTCGCGAAAAAGGCCGGCAGGCCCGTGCGCCTCATCCTCGACCGGAAGGAGGACCAGCTCGCGGCCGGGAATCGTCCCGACTCGCTCAACCGGATGAAGGCGGCCTACCGGAAGGACGGCAGCGTCACGGCGTTCTCCTACGCGTCCTTCGGGACCGCAGGCGTCGCGACCGGCGCCGGCACGGGCGCCGTCGTGAAGAACTCGTATGCCTTCCCGAACGTCGCCGTCGAGGAGTCCGACGTCTTCACGAATCTCGGCCCTGGATGCGCGATGCGCGCCCCCGGTCACCCGCAGGGAACGCTTGCCGTGGAGGCCGTCCTCGACGAGATCGCGGCCCGCCTGACGCTGGACCCCCTCGCCGTCCGGCTCGCCAACGACCCCGTCGACATCCGGCGGGCCGAGTGGGAGCGCGGCGCCCGGGAGATCCGATGGGAGCGCCGCAGCGCCCTGACCGCGAAGAACCGCGAGGCCGCGGCCAAGGGGCTTCCCCTCCGCCGCGGGCTCGGGTGCGCCGCGTCCGTCTGGTACAACATCGTCAGCCCCGGATCGCAGGTGATCGTCCGAGTCCATCGCGACGGCAGTGTCGAGGTGGAGAACGGCGTCCAGGAGATCGGCTGCGGGAACCCGACGACGATCGCCGTCACGGTGGCCGAGGAGCTCGGACTCGCTCCGGAGTCTGTGCGCGTCAAGTGGGGATCGACGGCCTATCCGTACGGACCGGCCTCGGGCGGCTCCACGACGACCGTGTCGCTGATCCCGGCCGTTCGCGCGGCCGCCTGGAACGCGGCGCGGAAGCTCGCGGCGATCGCCGCTCCTCTGCTCGGCGCCCAGGAGAGCGACGTCGTGGTCGGCGAAGGGGTCTTCGGCGCCGGCGGGAAGACCGTCTCCTGGAAGAGCGTCTGCGCGAAGCTCCCGGGCGACGTCCTCGTCACGACCGGCGACCGGGCGAAGGACTACGACGGGACCGATCCGCGCCTCTTCGGCGTGCAGTTCGCCGAGGTCGTCGTGGACGTCGAGACCGGGATCGTGACGGTCGAGAAAGTCGTCGCCGTCCACGACTGCGGGCTCCCCGTCTGGCGGACCGGCGTCGACGGCCAGATCCGCGGCGGCGTCCTCCAGGGGATCAGCTACGCGCTTTACGAGGAGCGGCACATCGACCGGCGGAGCGGACGTGTCCTGAACCCGAACCTCGAGATGTACAAGATCCTCGGCGCGAAGGACGCGCCGGAGATCGTGCCGATCCTGATCGACGTCTACACGGGGAAGAACAACACTCATACGCGCGGCATCGGCGAGCCCGCCACGGTCCCGACCTCTGCGGCCGTCGTGAACGCAATCTCACATGCGCTCGGCGTCCGGATCACGGAGATTCCCGTGACGCCGGCCCGCATCCTCGCGGCGGTCGCGTCGCGCCGGAAGGAGGTGACGGCGTGAAGGCTTTCGAGCGTGTCCAGCCCCGCGACTGGAACGACGCCGTTCTCGCCCTCGAGGCTGCGCGGAATACGCACGTCGCCGCCGAGGCAAAGGGGGCGGGGATCGACGTCGTCGACCGCCTGAAGGAGCGGACGGCGGAGCCCGACCGCGTCGTCGACCTGCGCCGGCTCGCGGAGCACCGGACGATCCGCCGGGACGGGGCGCGCGTCTCGATCGGCGCGCTCGTCACGCTGCGCGAGGTCGCCGAGGGGCTGAAGGCCGATCTCCCCGCCCTCGCCGACGCCTGCGAGGGGGCCGCCACGCCCCAGATCCGGAACGCGGCAACGTTGGCCGGAAACCTCTGTCAGCGCCCCCGCTGCTGGTACTTCCGCTCCGCCGACTTCACGTGCCTGAAGAAGGGGGGGGGCGAGTGCTTCGCCCAGAAGGGCGAGAACACCTATCACGCCGTCTTCGGCAACTCGACGTGCGCCATCGTGCATCCCTCGGCCGCCGCCGTCGCCCTGCTCGCCTACGGAGCGGCGATAGAAACGATCTCGCCGGCGGGACCGCGGTCGATCCCGATCGCCTCCTTCTTCGTCCGCCCCGAGGAGGACATCGGGACGGAGAACGCGCTGAAACCCTCGGAACTGATCGTCGAGATCGTCGTGCCGAAGGGGGCCCCACTCCGGTCGGCCTACCGGAAGCTGAAGCAGAAGCAGTCCTTCGACTGGCCGCTCGCCGACGTCGCCGTCGCCTGGCGCCCGGACGGCGGCCGCGCCCGCGACGTCCGGATCGTCCTCGGCTCCACCGCACCGGTCCCCTTCCGCGCGTCGAAGGCGGAAGCCCTCGTCGAGGGGAAGGCGGTCGACGCCGAGCTCGCCGCCGCGGCCGGAGAGGCCGCCGTGGGAGGAGCGACCCCCCTCGCGCAGAACGGCTACAAGCTCTCACTCATCTCGGCCATGGTCCGGCGGACACTTCTCGCCGCTGCCGGCCTGCCCGAGGGAACCGAAAAGGCCCCCGACGCATGACGACGCCCACGCTTCCCGCCGCCTGGTCTGACCCCTCCCCGGACCCCGAGGCGCGCTGCCGGCAGCTCCGAACGAAGATGATGCACGTGACCTCCGAATGGGAGGCCCATTCGACCGGCCATCCGACGGCCAGCGCATCGTACTGGTGCCTGAAGACGATGGGGCCGGTGGGGCCGGATGAGAGGCCCTGCCACCTCGCCGACTGCCGCACGCCGCGCGGCTGCTACGAGGCGGCGGATTAGCCTCATCTCTGCCGTTCTCCTCGCGGCGGGAGCCTCGAAGCGGTTCGGCTCGCCGAAGCTCCTCGCGAAAATCGACGGCGAGCCGATTCTTTGGAGGGTGGCGAGAGCTTTCCGAGACGCAGGATTCGACAGAGTGCTCGTCGTGCTGCCGTCTGTCGAAACCAGCGGCCTGCAAGGTTTTCTTCTAAAGGTAGTAGAAGACCTCGCCCCGAACGTTCAGTGCGTCGAGAATCCGAGGTGGCGCGCCGGGATGTTCACGTCCGTGAAAGCGGGGCTTGCTGCCGCGCGCGCCAACGCCTCCGGCCCCCCGACGCATGTCGCCGTCTCCCCGGCCGATCTTCCCTTTCTGAGAAAGGAATCTCTTCGAAGGGTGAAGAACGCGGCGCCCTCCGTCGACGAGCGGACGCTTCTCGTTCCGACGCACGACGGCCGCCGCGGGCACCCTCTCGTCTTCTCCGCTGCGATCGTGCCGCGAATCCTGTCGTGGCCCGACGATCGGCGTCTCTCGTCACTATTCGAAGAATCCGATCTTTCGGTCCTCCACCTCGAAGGGTTCGACGACGGCATCCTTCGCGACGTGGACCATCCGGGCGACCTGAGATGAGTTCGCAGTTCTTCCGCGACCTCGCCGCGCTCCTCGAGCGGCACCCGCGCCTCGCGATGGCGACGGTCGTCTCGGCCGTGGGTTCGACGCCGCGCGAGACGGCGGCTCGGATGCTCGTCTTGCCCGACGGAACGACGCACGGGACGATCGGCGGCGGGAAGTTCGAGTCGCTCGTCCTGGAGGACGCCCGGGGGCTCCTCTCGCGCGGCGGCCTCCCCTTCACGAAGGAATACGTCTTCCTCCCCGAAGGCGAGAACAGCTTCGGCGCCGTCTGCGGCGGACGGGCCACCGTGATGCTGGAGATCGTCGAGCGGGCCCCGCGCCTCCTCGTCTTCGGAGCGGGACACTGCGGGCGGGCCCTCGCCCGGGCCGCGGCGATCACGGGATTCGAAGTCACGGTCTGCGACGAGCGCGAAGGGCAGCTCGACCCGTCCGCCTTTCCCCAGGGGACGCGCCTCGTGAAGGTCGCCGACGACTATGCCGATCTCCCCCTCCCCTCCTCGTCCGACTTCGTCGCCGTCATCACGCGCGGGCACGTCACGGACGGTTTCGCCCTCCGGCGGCTCAGGGGCGTCCCGGTCGCCTACCTCGGGATGATGGGGAGCCGCGCGAAGCGCAAGGCGCTCTACGACGAGCTCCGCGCCGAGGGGTGGCGCGACGAGGAGTTCACCCGGATCCAGAGCCCCATCGGCCTCGACATCGGAGCCGAGTCGCCGGAAGAGATTGCGATCGCGATCGTGGCCGAGATGATCCGGTTGCGCCGTCAGGGCCGCGCGGGGACGCTCGCGTCGACGGGGGTCAGCCAGCCGTAACGGTCCGGGACCTTCCCCTCGACGATGTCGAAGAAGGCCTTCTGGAGCCTCTCGGTCATCGGGCCGCGCTTTCCGTCGCCGACGGGGATCCGGTCGACGGAGCGGATCGGCGTGATCTCGGCGGCCGTGCCGGTGAAGAACATCTCGTCCGCCGCGTAGATCATCTCGCGGGGAATCGTCTTCTCCTCCATGTGGAAGCCGAGCTCGCGCGCGAGCTGGATGACGGAAAGGCGCGTGATCCCCGGGAGCGTCGACGCCGAGAGGGGCGGCGTGTAGAGCCGCCCCTTCCATACGAGGAAGAGGTTCTCGCCCGACCCCTCCGAGATCCGGCCGTTGTGGTCGAGGGCGATTCCCTCGTGGTAGCCGTTCGTGATGGCTTCCATCTTGATGAGCTGGCTGTTGGCGTAGTTCGCCGTCGCCTTCGCCATCGCGGGCATGGTGTTCGGAGCGATCCGCATCCAGGAGGAGCAGCAGACGTCGACGCCGTTCTCGATCGCCTCCGGGCCGAGGTACTTCCCCCATTCGTAGCAGCCGATCATGACGTCGACCGGGTTCGGGAAGGGGTTCACGCCGAGCGAGCCGAACCCGCGGTAGACGAGCGGGCGGATGTAGCAGGCCTGGTACTCGTTCGCCCTGATCGTCTCGAGCGTCGCGTCCTTCAGCTCGTCGATCGTGTACGGGATCTGCATCCGGTAGATCTTGGCCGACCAGAGGAGCCGGTCGAGGTGTTCCTCGAGCCGAAAGACCGCAGGGCCCCGCATCGTCTTGTAGCAGCGCTCGCCCTCGAAAACGCCTGATCCGTAGTGCAGGGCGTGCGTGAAGACGTGGATCTTCGCGTCGGCGAAGTCGACGAGCTTGCCGTTCATCCAGATCTTCTTGACGCTCTCGAAAGCCATGAGTCCCTCCCGTCCAAGGACCGCGCGATCCTAACCGAAAAGACTCCGTCAGACTCGTCGGAGATCCGGAGTCCCGACCAAGAGCGTGAGTGCCGCCACGACGGCCGTCTCGAGACGGAGGATCCGGGGACCGAGGGACACCCGAAGAGCACCGGATTCTTCGAAAAGGAAGATCTCGGCCGGCGTGAACCCGCCCTCCGGGCCGATGGCCACCGCCACGCGGCGGGCGAGGGAAGAGGAGAAGGACGATCTCGAGATCGTCTCCGTGATCGGTGCGCCCGACGGATCAGCCACGAGGAGCGGGTGTCGCTCCTGCTCCTGGCCTTCTTTCCGTCGAAGAGAATCTTCGATCTCCTCGGGCCCTTCGACGCCTGGAACGATCGTCCGGTCGCACTGCTTCGTCGCCTCCGCGGCGATCCGCGAGAGGCGCGGGAGGCGTGCCCGGAGGGCGGCGACGTGTGCCTTCTGCGAGCGCGCCGCCGAAAGGAGGACGAAGCCGGCGGCGCCGCACTCGGTCCCCTTCTCGACGGCCCACTCGACGCGCGCCGGCTCCGCGCAGGCGAGGAGGACGGTAACCCTGAGGACGGGCTCGCCGGGGAGGGACGCGAAGAAAGAGGGAGACGTGGGAGAAGACCCGGAGGAGAGACCGGGAGATTCTTCGAAGGCGATCAGGCCGACGGACGTCCCGCGACGAGCAATTCGCGCACGCGCCCGCACACCCTTTCCGTCGATGGCGACGACCTCGTCGCCATCGCGCAGGCGGCGAGTGCGGATATGTGCCCTCTCTTCCTCTCGAAGCAGGACCTCTTCGGACGATCCCCGATACGCCGCCAGCTCCGGCACGATGACCCTCGGCGGCCGTGCCGCCGAGGGTTCCGTCCCCTCTTCTCTCTCCTTCTTTCTCTTCATTCGAAGGATTCTGCGGCCGTGCCGAGCCATTCGTTCTCGGTGAGGGCGCGGACGATCCGGAAGCGGTTCCCTCTCAAGAGATCATCCCACTCCCGTTCCCGCTCGACGAGGAGCCCGGAGCTGAGCAGGCGGCCTCCCGGCGCGAGGCGGGCGCGGATACCCGGCAGGATCGGCGCGACCTCCTCGAGGATCATGTTCGCGACGATCACGTCGAAACGGGCGCTTCCTCGAAGGGCGTCGAGCGGCCCCGCGAAGACCCCGGCGCGGCGGATCCGGTTCGAGATCCCGTTTCCACGGGTCGCGATCGCGGCGTCGACGTCGACGTCGAACGCCGCGGTCCAGGCCGCCCGCTCGAGCGACGCGACGAAGGCGAGCGTGCCCGCCCCGCATCCGACGTCGAGGACGCGCCGGCCGGCGAGGGGCTCGAGGAGGAGGAGCCGGAGGGCCAGGCGCGTCGACTCGTGCGACCCGGTCCCGAAGGCGCGTGCCGCGGGGAGGTGGAGACGGATCTGCCCGGGACCCGGCGCCGTCGCGAGATCGCCGTCCTGCGGATCGAAGAGGTACCGGCCGACGAGGACGCTCTTCTGCAGGGTCCGTGCTTCCGCCACCCAGTCCCGGGAGAGTTCTTCGAAGGAAAGAAAGCCGGCGGCGCCCAGGCTTTCCAGGATCATCCGCGCTTCGGCGGCGTCCTGCGGCTCCACCCAGATCGCGAGATCGTCCGAAGGCCCGCGCGTCGCAGAAAAGACGATTCCTCCGAACCTTTCGAAGAGATTCTCTTCTATGGTGTCGGCCTGGACAGCCGGGACCACGAAGCGGACCGCAGCGATCACTCGGAGAGAAAGTCCTTCAGCCGCTCGAAGAACCCCTTCTCGTCCTTCGTCGGCGTCCCCGCGGCGCCGTCCTCGAAGACCGCCGCGAGCCGCTGGACCGCCTCGCGCTGGGCGGCATTCATCTTCTTCGGAACGCGGATCGTGACGAGGACGTGCTGGTCGCCGCGCCCGCGCCCGTCGAGCCTCGGAATCCCCTTCCCCTTCAACGTGAAGACGCGCCCGGCGGCCGTCCCCGGGGGAAGGTCGAAGGCCGCGTCCCCCTCGAGCGTCGGGACGGTCACGGAGCCGCCGAGGGCCGCCAGAGCGAACGGCACGGCCCAGGTCAGGATCACGTCCGACCCGTCGCGCCGGAACGTCTCGTGCGGTGCGACCGCGATCACGACGTAGAGGTCCCCCGCGCGCCCCCCGGCGCGCCCGCGATTGCCTTCGCCGGTGAGGCGGAGGCGCGCCTCGTCGTCGACGCCGGCGGGGACGTGGATCGTCAGCGTCCGCTGGCGGAGCACGCGTCCTTCGCCCCGGCAGTCCGGGCACGGCTCCTTCACGCGCTCGCCGGTCCCCTCGCATTCCGGGCAGGGGCGCGACATCGCGAAGAAGCCCTGGCGGAACTGGAGCTGCCCCTGGCCGCGGCACGTCGTACAGGTCGTGGCGCCCGCGCCGCCCCGCCCGCCCTTTCCGCCGCAGGCCTCGCACGTCTCCTGCCGCGAGAGCGGTACCGAAACGTCCGTCCCGAAGGCCGCTTTCTCGAACGTCAAACGGAGGTCGGCACGCAGGTCCTCTCCCTGGCGCCGCCGGCCGCGGGACACGGCGCCTCCCATGCCGAAGCCGAAGAAGTCGCCGAGGATGTCGGCGAAGTCGACGAAGCTCGAGGGGTCGAAGCCGGGTCCCCCGGCGGGTCCCCGGAACGCGTCCGGGCCGAAGCGGTCGTAGCGCGCGCGCTTCTCGGGATCCGAGAGGACCGAATACGCCTCGGCCGCGAGCCGGAAGCGCTCCTCCGCTTCCCGGTTCCCGGGATTCCGGTCCGGGTGGTACTTCAGCGCCGCCTTCCGGTACGAAGACTTGATCGCCTCCGGCGTCGCGTCGCGCGGGACGCCGAGAAGCTCGTAAAAGTCGCGGGGCGTGTCGGTCACGGGCAGGCGATTCTAGCGGCTCGGATCCGGGGCGCCGCGCGTCCGTCCGGAGATCAGGCCTCCCGGTTCTCGGGCTTGTAGAGCATGGCCTGGGTCAGGATCTTCGAAACGCCCTTCATGTCGATCAGCGCGTCGTCGATCGGCCCGCGGTCGTCGCCGGTCATCACCTCGCGGGCGTTTGCGAGGGTCTTCTCGACGCGCTCGCGCTCGTCCTCCGCAAGGAGGTTCCCGAACTCGCGGAAGATCCGGTCGTTCCCCGCGATCATCCCCTCCAGCTTGTTCTTCAGCTGGCGCAGCTCCTTCTTCTTCTGGTCGATCGCCTTGTTCGAGGCGGCCTCGGCGATGATCCGGTCGATCTCGTCCTGCGCGAGGCCGCCCGCGGGGTTGATCTGGATCCCCTGCGCCTTGCCCGTCGCGAGGTCTCGCGCCGAGACGTTCACGATGCCAGAGGAGTCGATCGCGAAGGTCACCTCGATCTGGGGGACCGCCTTCGCCGCGGCCGGGATGCCGATGAGCTGGAACTTCCCGAGCGACTTGTTCTCCTTGGCGATCTCCCGCTCGCCCTGCAGGACGTGGACCTCGACGGTCGTCTGGTTGTCGGCGACCGTCGTGAAGATCTGTGTGTTCTTCGTCGGGATCGTCGAGTTCCGCTCGATGAGCTTCACGAAGATGCCGCCGTGGGTCTCGATGCCGAGGGAGAGGGGTGTGACGTCGAGAAGGACGAGATCCTTGATCTCGCCCCGGAGGACGCCGGCCTGGATCGCGGCGCCGACGGCGACGACCTCGTCCGGGTTGATCGACCGGTTCGGGGGCTTGCCGAAGATCGTTTCGACCATCCGCTGCACCATCGGCGTGCGGGTCTGGCCGCCGACGAGGATGACGTTGTCGATCTGGTCGGGCTTCAGCCCGGCCGCCTCGAGCGCGTTCTTGCACGGCCCCTCGGTCCGCTGGACGAGCTCGGCGACGAGCGCCTCGAACTGGTCGCGCGAGAGGACCTTGTTGATGTGCTTCGGGCCGGCGGCGTCCGAGGCGATGAACGGAAGCGCGATCGTCGTCTCGAGCGCGCTCGAGAGCTCGCACTTGGCCTTCTCGGCCGCCTCTTTCAGGCGCTGGAGGGCGAGGCGGTCCTGCCTCAGGTCGATCCCCGTCTGCCGGAGGAAGTCCGCGAGAAGCCAGTCCATCACGCTACGGTCGAAGTCCTCGCCGCCGAGGAACGTGTCTCCCGACGTCGAGAGGACCTCGAACATTCCGTTGTCGATCCGGAGGATCGAAATGTCGAACGTGCCTCCGCCGAGGTCGTAGACCGCGATCGTCTCCTGCTTCTTCTGCTTCTCGAGCCCGTAGGCGAGCGACGCAGCCGTCGGCTCGTTGATGATCCGGAGCACCTCGAGCCCCGCGATCCGGCCCGAGTCGCGCGTCGCCTGCCGCTGCGAGTCGTCGAAGTAGGCCGGGACCGTGATGATCGCCTCGCGGATCTCCTCCCCGAGCGCCTCCTCGCAGAATTCCTTGATCTCGCGCAGGATGAAGGCGGAGATCTCCTCGGGCGCGTAGTCCTTGTCTCGGACGCGGATCTTGAGGTCCCCGTTCGCAGCGGGCGTGAGCTGGTACGAGAGGTGCTCCCGAGCCTGCCTCACCTCCGGGTCTTCCCACTTCCGGCCGATGAGCCTCTTCACGGCGTAGATCGTCTGCGTCGGGTTCGTGATCGCCTGCCGTTTCGCGATCTGCCCGACGAGCCGCTCGCCGTCCTCCGTGAAGCCGACGATGGAGGGTGTCGTCCGCGCGCCTTCCCGGTTCGCGATGACCTGGGGGGAGCCGACTTCCACGACCGCCGCGCAGCAGTTCGTCGTCCCGAGGTCGATGCCGATGACCTTCGCCATTTAGTTCTCCACGCCTCCGGCCGCAGGCGCCGCCGCGACCTTGACCTTCGCCGGCCGGAGGAGCCGGTCGTTGAGGAGATAGCCTTTCTGAAGCACCTCGAGAATCGTGAGCGGCTCGGCCATGCGGGTCTCCTCCCGGACGACCGCCTCGTGCAGGTTCGGATCGAACGGAAGCCCGAGCGCGGGAACCTCCGAGAGCCCGAACTTCCGGAGCACCTCCCCGAGCTGCCGCGAGATCATCTCGATCCCGACGTGGACGTCCGAACCCGAGGCCGCGTCCCCGGCCTCCAGGTGCTGAAGCGCCCGCTCGAAGTTGTCGAGGACGCCGAGGAGATCCGAGAAGACGTCCACGAGCGCGAACCTGAAGAACTCGCTCTTCTCCCGCTCGGTCCGCCGCTTCAGGTTCTCGAAGTCGGCCGTCTTCCGGAGGAGGGCTTCGCGAAGCCGCCCGGACTCCTCCTGCTCGACGAGGAGGCTCTCCTCGGCGCTGGCGAGTTTTGCCCCCATCTCGACGAGCTTCTGCTCGAGTGCCGCCGTGGCCGCGGAGGGTGGCGGGGCCTCGGGAGGCGCGGCCGGGGCGGCGGCCTCCTCCTCGCCGTGGCGGCGCTTCTCCTTCGCGGCGACGACGGCCTTCTCCGCCTCGGCGAGCGCCCTCGCGAGGTCCTCCGCGCCGTCACTCTCGATGTAAACGACCCCGTCGTCCGGAGACGGCGGCGTCGGGCGCGGCGGCTTCGTCACGGACCCCTCTCCTCGGTCAGGCGGGACGTCACGAAACGCCCCAGCTCCTCGACGATCGGGACGATCTGTTCGTACTCCATCCGGCGCGGACCGATGATGCCGAGAACGCCGAGCGCCTGGTCTCCGCTCCTGTACGTTGCCGTGACGACGGCGCTCTGGGTCTCTCCGGTGTAATCGTTCTCCGATCCGATGACGACCGTCGTCCCCGGCGCCGAGAGGCAGTCCGTCAGGAGGCGGACGAGGCGGGCACGCTCCTCGAAGCTCCGGAGGAGCCTCCGGAGGGCGTCGAGGTCCCGCTGGAACTCGGGCTTCGAGAGAAGCGCCTCGGTCCCCTCCACGATCACGGCGTCTTCGCCCGGCCGGCTCTCGCCGAAGGCCTTGCACCCGAGTTCGAGCGCCCTCTCCAGCTGGGCGTCGAACCGCCCCTTCTCCTCATGGAGGGTCTCGAGAAGGAGCCGGCGGATCTCGGCGAGCGTCCGGCCGCCGTAGTCGACGGTCAGCCGGCGCGAGGCGGCATCCAGATCGAACGGGGCGAAGTCCTCCCGCGTCTCGATGAGCCGGCTCTCGACGAGTCCGGCCTCCGAGATCTGGACGACGACCACCTTCTTCTCGGCCACGCGCGTGAAGTGAATCGACCGGAGGACGAAACGGATGGCGGGGGGAGCCGCGACGACCCCCACCTCCCCGGTGAGTTCGGAGAGGAGACGCGAGACGCCACGCAGGAACCGGTCCGTCTCGAACGTCTCCGGCGACAGCTCCGAGATCATGCGCGCACGGTCCTCCGGACGCGGCGCGCGGGCAGCCATCAGCTCGCTCACGAAAGTCCGGTAGCCGAGGTCCGTCGGAACGCGCCCGGACGAGACGTGCGGGTGGGTCAGGAACCCGAGGTCCTCGAGCTCGGCCATCAGGTTCCGGAGCGACGCCGAAGAAAGGCCGAAAGTCCCGAGCCTCGTCAGCTGGCGCGACGAGACGGGTGCGGCGCTCTCGATGTGCGTGCGGACGACCGCACCCAGCACCTCACGGGACCTCCCGTCGAGCGTCTTTCCGGCGCTGATCAACTCCGCATCCCTCCCGGTCGCCGGAGTTTATCCTGCGGGCGTCCGAAACGGCACGGGCGGCCTCCCGGCAGGAGCGCCGGTGCTAACATCGACCGACGCGCCCCAAGAGCGCACGTGGAACCGGGACGACGATGGTCTTCTTCAACTACGCCACGATGCAGATGGCCGCGAAGATCGTCTATTACGGACCCGGTCTGTGCGGGAAGACCACGAACCTCCACTACATCTACGGGCGTACGGCGCCCGGCTCCCGGGGCGAGATGGTCTCCCTCGAGACCGAGACGGACCGGACCCTCTTCTTTGATCTCCTGCCACTCGACGTCGGCATCATCAGCGGGTTCAAGACGCGCCTGCAACTGTACACCGTGCCCGGACAGGTCTTCTACAACACGACCCGGAAGCTCGTCCTCAAGGGCGTGGACGGGATCGTCTTCGTCGCCGACTCCCAGCGGCCGATGTCCGAGCCGAATCGCGGGAGCATGCGAAACCTCCGCGAGAACCTCGCCGAGATCGGCGTGGCGCTCGACGGCGTCCCGCTCGTCCTCCAGTACAACAAGCGGGACCTCGCCAACATCCTGACCGTCGAGGAGCTGAACGACCTCCTCAACGGAGATCGCGCCTTCGAGTGGTACGAGGCGTCGGCCACGAACGGGCCGGGCGTCTTCGAGACGCTCAAGGGGATCTCGAAGCTGACGCTCCGGTCGCTGAAGTCGAAGATGACGTTCGAGGGGAAGAAAGGCTTCTCGGGAGCGGGAATTCCGGCACTCGCGACACCGGTCCCGGCCTCGGCCCCCGCGGCTCACGCCCCCGTCGGCGCGCCGGCCCCCGAACGCCGGCCGGAGGTTTCGGACTCGACGCTCCGGCGCCTCGAGCGTTTCCACGAGTTCCAGAGAGCCCACGAGGGCTCGGCTCCGAGCCTCGCAGAAGCCTTGCCGGAGCCTCCCGGACCGGCTTCGACTCCGTTCGTCGAGGCCATCAAGCCCCCCACGCCCCGGCCTGGCGAGGAGACCGCGACCGATGTCCGGTTCGCCGAGGTGAAGACCTCCGGGCCGCCGCCGGCCGAGGCCGCCGTTCGTCATGTGAGGGTCCGCTCCAGCGTCGACATCCTCTCGGAGCTGGAGAAGCTCCGAAAGCTCTCGACGCAGAAGACGCCGCTGCCGGAGTCCGAGCCGCGCCCCCGCAGCTCCGCATCGCTGAGCCTCGACGACATCCTCTTCGGGACGCGTAACCATCGAAAGGACGTCGCCCAGTCGTTCGAGGTGACGCTGCCGCGGGAGGAGCTCGGGCGAAGCCGCCACGCGACCGTCACGCTCCGCTTCCAGGACGAATCCGGTAGCAATCTCGGCTCCGAGACGATGGTCTCCGTCGATTTCTCGAGTCTGCGCGACGTCCAGAAGCTCCTCCTGGCGCTCAAGTTCAACGTCCAGGGGAAGTGAGTCAGACCGGCCGGCCGCCGGATTTTTCTTGACCGAACGGCCTCCTCCCTTTCTCATAGGTGATGGCATGAGGGTGAACGGCTCCAGTGGGGTCCTTTGTCTGCTGCTGGCCACCGCGGCCTCTATCGGCTGCTCGTCTGCCCCGGCTCCGCAGGCGGCCGCCCCGCCTCCGGCCGCTCCGGCGCCCGCCGCACCCGCCCCTCCGTCTGCCCGCGACACCGCTTCGGAGGAGTTCCGGAAGGGAAAGACCCTCGCTCTCGCCGGTGACGCGGACTGCGCCCGTCTCGAGTTCCAGAAAGCCCTCGAGGCGTTCCGGGCCGGCGCACGGCCTGACGATCCGGACGACGCCGCCTTCGCCGAGCAGCTCTGGCAGGGAGTTCTCTTCTACGACAGCCTCTCCGATTCTCAGCAGTCCGAACGGCCGCCCGTCGAGGACTCCCGCGACACGCTCCTCGCGACCGAGAACGCTCCAGCCCCGACGGAAGCCCAGGTGGAGAAAGCCAAGCACGAAGTGACCACCGCCGGCACGCGGACGACGTTCGACATTCCGGTGGTCGTCAACGACGCCGTGCTTCGGGCGGTCGCCTTCTACCAGTTCCGCTCGCCCACGGCGTTCGCCGGCGCTCTGAAGCGGAGCGGGCGCTATCTCCCGATGATGCGGGCGGTCTTCCGGGAGGAAGGGCTCCCGGAGGACCTCGTCTACATGTCGATGATCGAGTCGGCGTTCAAGCCGAACGCCCACTCGCGCTCCCGGGCCCACGGGTTCTGGCAGTTCATCGACGGGACGGCCCGACGCTACGGCCTCCGAAAGACGACGTACCTCGACGAGCGGAGCGACCCCGAGAAGTCGACGCGCGCGGCGGCGCACTATCTCCGGGACCTCTACGAGATGTTCGGCGACTGGAACCTCGCCATGGCAGCCTACGACGCGGGAGAAGGAAAGATCCTGAAGGGCCTCCAACGTCTCGCCGCGACCGATTTCTGGCAGCTCTCCTCCGGCTCCTACCTCCGGCGCGAGACACGGGAGTACGTCCCGTTCGTCCTCGCCGCCGCTCTCATCTCGAAGGACCCGGCGAACTACGGCTTCGACGTCGTCCCCGATTCTCCGCTTCGCTTCGAGGTCGTCCCGGTCCCCCGCTCCGTCGACCTCGCCCGCGTCGGCGAGTCCATCGGCGCGCCCCTCTCCGACCTCCAGCTCCTCAACAGCGAGCTGAAGTCCCGCGTCACGCCGCCGGGCGTCGCGCCCTATCCGCTCCGCGTTCCCGAAGGGAGCGCGGCGCTCCTCGCGACCCGCCTCGCCTCACTTCCGCCGGCCCCCGCGGCCCACGAGCGGAAGACCCGGGCGAAGAAGGGCGACACCGTCGCGAAGGTCGCGTCCCGCTTCGGCGTAAGCGTCGAGGAGCTCTGCAGCGCGAACGATCTCCCCCGGAAGGCCCGCCTCCGAAAGGGCCAGGTGCTCGTCGTTCCACCCCACCTTCGGGCCTCGAAGAAGGCGGCGGTGCGGACGGGCGTCGTCGCGTCCGCGACCTCGCGGACCGAGGGCGAGATTCGCGCGCTTCCGACGCCGGCGGCCGCGGTCACCCGGGCCGATGAAGTGCCGCCCTTCCGGGCTGTGTCGGGTCCGGCCGCCGACCCGGCCCTCGCGCCCCGCGTCGACATCCCCGCGAGCGGGTTCACGACGCTCCCCGCGGCCCGCTCCACCGCCTCGACGAAGACGATCCGCTACACGGTCCGGCCGGGGGACACGCTCTACAGGATCGCCGCGAAACACGGCCTCACGATCGACCAGATCCGTCGCGAGAACGGCATCGGCGCGGCCAAGGCGCTCCGTGCGGGGAGCCGCCTGACCCTCACCCTTCCGCTCGCGATCGTCCGCTAGGACGAATGGGATGACGGTCGCGCGGGCGTACTCCGCCGCGGTCGTCGGGCTCGACGGACAGACCGTCGTCGTCGAGACCGCCATCGGCGCCGGGCTTCCGGGGCTGACGATCGTCGGCCTCGCCGACATGGCCGTGAAGGAGAGCCGGGAGCGGATCCGGGCGGCGCTCCGGCACGTCGGGTTCCCGCTCCCGGGAAAGAACATCGTCGTCAACCTCGCTCCCGCCGACCTCCCGAAAGCGGGCACGGCGCTCGATCTCGCCGCCGCGCTCTCGATCCTCGCGGCAAACGGCGACGTTCCGGCCGAGCCGCTCGGCCGCATGACGATCCTCGGGGAGCTGGCTCTCGACGGCGCCCTTCGGCCCGTTCCCGGCGTCATCGCGGTCGCGGAAGACGCCGTTCGGCAGGGGCGCGCCGAACTCCTCGTCCCTGCGGAGAACGCCGCCGAGGCCGACGCCGTCGGAGACGTCGTCGTCCGGCCGGCCAACCACCTCGGCGCGGCCATCGCGCACGTCTGCGGCCGCGAGAGCATCCCCGTTTTCCACCGCGCCGCCACGTCCGACACGGCCATGCCCGAGCCCGAGTTCGACCTCGCGGACGTCCGCGGCCAGGGGCTCGCCCGGCGCGCCCTCGAGATCGCGGCGGCCGGCGGCCACAACATGCTGATGTCCGGGCCTCCGGGCGCCGGCAAGACGATGCTCGCCCGCCGGCTTCCGGGCCTTCTCCCGCCCCTCTCCCGCGAGGAGGCGCTCGAGGCGACACGGGTCTGGAGCGTCGCGGGCCGTCTCCCGGCGGGATCGGGCCTGCTCCGCCACCGTCCGTTCCGCTCCCCGCACCACGGGGCTTCTGCGGTCGCGCTCGCCGGCGGAGGGGCCGAACCGAAGCCGGGGGAGCTTTCCCTCGCCCACTTCGGAGTCCTCTTCCTCGACGAACTGCCGGAGTTCCGGCGCGACGCCCTCGAGGCGCTCCGCGAGCCTCTCGAGGACGGCGTGGTCTCGGTGGCCCGCGCCGCCGGGTCGCGCACCTTTCCGGCCCGCTTCCTCCTGATGGCTGCGATGAACCCGTGCCCCTGCGGTTTCCGCGGCGATCCCCGCCACTCCTGCCGCTGCACCGAGCGGGACATCGCGCGCTACCGCCGGAAGATCTCCGGCCCGCTCCTCGACCGGATCGACCTCCACGTCGAGGTGCCGGCCCTCGCCGCGGTCGACTTCGGCGCCGGCGGCGAAGGCGAATCGTCCGCGGCCGTCCGGGCCCGCGTCGTCGCGGCCCGGCGGAGGCAGGCCGAGCGGACCGGCGACCCCCGCCTCACGAACGGCGCGCTCGCCGGGCGCGCCCTGAAGCGCGACGCGGGGCTTTCGGAGGGGGCCCGGAAGCTCCTCGAGCGCGCCGTCGACCGGCTCGGGCTCTCGGCCCGCGCGTACCATCGCATCCTGCGCGTCGGGCTCACGATCGCCGACCTCGCAGGCGCCTCGGGGGTCGCCGAGGAGCACGTCGCCGAGGCGCTCCGCTACCGCCCTGCGGCGGCCGCTGCGAGCGCCTCGTCGTAGACGGACCCGAGATCCGCGGCGAAGGCTTCGGCCGAAAAGCGCCGGCGGAAGGTCTCGCGCGCACGCTCGCCGAGCCGGGCGCGGAGGGGGACGTCGCCGAGCAATTTCTCGAGCGCGTCTGCCAGCGCCGCGTCGTCGCCGGGGGGGACGAGCCAGGCGCTCTCGCCGTGGACGACGTCCTCCGGAATCCCGTCGCACCCCGACGCGACGGATGGGAGTCCCGCCTGAAGCGCTTCGAGCAGGGCGAGCGACCCGCTCTGCTCGCGCCGCGACGGGAGGACGAAGACGTTTGCCCGGGCGAGAAGACCGGCCACCGATGGAATCGTCCCGGAGACGAGGACGGACGCCGAGACCCCGAGCCGCTCGGCCAGCAGACGGTGCTCCTCCAGAAGCTCGCCGTCGCCGGCGAGATAGGCCCGGAACGGGACACTTCGGCCGCGAAGGAGGGCGAGCGCGCGGAGGAGCACGTCCACGCCCTTTCGGGGCTGATGGCGGGACACGACCGCGATGAGAGGGGCGTCCGCAGGCTCGAGCCGGTCGAGGCCGGGCGGAGGAGGATCGCCGGGCGAGAGGTCCGCGTTGAACGCCGAGCAGGGAGCGTAGAGCGTGCGGCGGGTCCGGACCTGGCTTCCGTGCGCGGCCTCGATCAGACGCCGGGTCGATTCGTAGTTGAAGAGGACGACGCGCGCTCCCCGGTAGGCCGGTCTCTCGAAGGGGATGATCGCGAGCCGGCGCGTGAAGTGGCGGGCGCGATAGACGAAGCGCGTCGCGTGACCGTACGTCGATCCGACGCCGGCGACCTGCGAACGGGCCTCGGCCGCGTACGTCGTGTACGACGAGACGACGGAGACCGCGGGCCTTCCCTCCCCGGAGAGTCGCTCGGCCGCCCGGACAGCAACCCAGGACCAGACCCCGAAGCCGTGGATCAGGTGCGGCGGCGGAAGCGACCGCGCGGTCCGCGTCAGCGCGTGCACGAGAAGCGGGCCGTGAAGGGCGATGAGCTGCTGTCGATAGGGGCGTGCGAGGGCGCGGACGCGGTGAAACCGGCCGAAACCGGTTTCCTCCTCCAGTGCCGTCGCCCCGACGCAAAAGAGATGCGGCTCGAATCCGGCCCGGCGCGCCGCGAGCGCGTGGGCGACGACGTAGCTGGAATGACCGCCGGAGATCTCGTCCCGCGGGTCCCGTCCGGCGACCATCAGGACCGGCTTCACGAGGCGCGTGCCGTCCGGATCGCCTGCGCCACCCGGTCGACGTCAGACTCGGTCAGCCAGGGGCTCGTCGGCAGGTAGAGACCCCGGGCGCAGAGATCTTCCGCGACGGGGTAGCGCTCGGCGAGGTGGCGGTCCCGGTAGACCGGCTGGAGGTGGATCGGGACGAAGAAGCTCCTCGTCTCGATTCCCGCCGCGGCGAGGCGCGCCCGGAGCGCATCGCGCGAGATGCCGAACCGACCGTCCACGAGGATCCCGAACATCCAGAAGACGCTCTTGACGCCCGGTCTCTCCGGGGGCACCGACACGCCTGGAACCTCCACGAGGCGCTCCCGGTACCAAACCGCGACGCGGCGCCGGGCCTCGACGAGGGATTCCATCCGCTCCGTCTGCGCGAGGCCCACGGCGGCCTGGAGGTTCGTCATCCGGTAGTTGAAGCCGACGAAAGTGTGCCAGAAGTGGCGGTCGGGCGAGAAGGCGTGGTCCCGCAGGCGGCGCGCCGTCCGCGCGATCGCCTCGTCGTTCGTCGTGACCATTCCTCCCTCGCCGGTCGTCACGATCTTGTTTCCATAGAACGAGAACGCCGCAGCCTCCCCGAGGGAGCCGACGCGTCGCTCCTTCCATGCGGCTCCGTGCGCCTCGGCGGCATCCTCGAGAAGGAACAGCCCATTCTCCTCCGCGATCCGTCCGAGTGCGTCCGCATCGGCCGGGTGGCCGTAGGTGTGGACGGCGACGATCCCTTTCGTCCGGGAGGTGACGCGGGCGGCCGCGGCTTCCGGGTCTATGTTCCAGGTCTCGGGCTCGGCATCCGCGAGAACGGGCGTCGCCCCCGTGTACCGGATGGCGTTCGGCGTCGCGATCATCGTGAAGGCCGGAATGATTACTTCGTCCCCGGGTCCGACGCCGAGGGCCGCGAGGGCGAGGTGAAGAGCCGCCGTCCCGCTCGAGCAGGCAATCCCGTGGCGGCAGCCGGTCGCCTCCGCAAACGCGTCCTCGAAGCGCCGGACGAAAGGGCCCGCTGACGAGACCCAGTTCGTCCGGATGCACTCGTCGAGGTACTCCTTCTCGCGTCCGTCGAGACGCGTCTCGGACACCGGCAGGATCCTGCTTCCGTCGGTGGGCTGGACGAGACCGGGCTCCGGTCCCGGGAGGATGCCGCGGAGAGCACCGAGATCCGCCTCGCCGGACGCGGCGCCGACCGGGACCGACCAGCGCCTTTGCGTCACGACCTCGCCTCCGCCGGAACGGACGCCGCGAGCGGTTCCGCGATTCGCCGCGTCAGCGCCTCGCTCCGGGCGACCAGTGTCACCGTGCGCGGACTTCCGTCGGAAGGAAAAGTGTCGGCATAGATCCTCTCGAGCGGGCCCCGAAAAGAGGGGTCGAGCCATCCGATCGCCGCTTTCCAGTATCCCGGACTCATCTGGACCGTCTCGTGAAGCGTGCGCCGGCGGAGGCGTTGGAAGGCATACGCCGCGAGTGCCCGTGCCCGGAGAGAGTGCTCTCGGGACGGTCCGCGCCCGAGCGCCTCCACGAGTCTCCGGAAGCGGATCTGCCGAAGGGAGCGGACGGTGAACTCGTCGTGCGCCCGGCCGACGAGCTGCCCGGGGTGAGGAGCGCGGCCGCTCGTGCCGATCCGCCGGGGCGCAAAGCCCCTCTGCGCGAGGAGAATCCGGACGAGGTCGAAACCGGCCCGGCCGGGGTCGCCCCCGGACGCGAGGATGCCGAGGGCGGCGATCCGGCACTTCGAACAGCGGTTGCACGCCGCTTCGCCGAGACTCACCCGCCAGCACGAATACTGAAGATCCGAAAGCTGCGGGTACCGCCGGACGAGAAGCTCCTGGACGAGCGCACCGGGGAGGGGCCACGTCAGCGATCCGAGGGAGAGGCCCCACCGCGAGAAGAGCGCCGAGAGGGCGCGCTGGGTCGACGCCGCGTACATCAGATGGGGGTGCTGAACGGTGACGCCGTCCCAAAGGACGCTCTCCTGCACGTCCGCCTCGGACGCCAGGAACAAGCGGGTCGCTCCGAGAGCCCAGCCGGCCAGAAGAAGCGCCGCGCCGTAGACGTGCGTGTCGCTCAGCTCGTTCACGGCGACCGGATAGCCGGAGCGCTCGGCGAAGCGGTTCTCGATGGAAAGGCGGGCGTCCGACGCCACTTCGACGAGGTCCACCGGAAGGCGCCGGCGGGTTTCGGCGACGACGAACCGCCGGCGCGGGGTCAGGTGGTCGACGAGCGGCGGCAGCCCCGACGAGCAGGCCACGAGGAGCGGGCGCTCGGACAGCTCCGCGAGGAGACCGGCCTGGACGAGGCTGTCCCTTCCGCCGCTGAACGCTCCCGCGCAGCGCCCCCCGGACCGCTCCGGGACGGGAGACAGGGAACTTCCCTTCTCGAGGATCCGGACGGCGTGACTCCCCACGCCCGTCCCCCGGAGGGCATCGAGGGTTTCCGCTTCGACGTCCGAGACCCGCCCCCAGAACTCCGCTTCGCCCGGGCCGAGAACCGCCGGAAGCGTCACCTCGAGGGGCGAAAGAAGCGGAAAATGGGCGTGGACGCACAGGAGGAAGGCCGTCAGGAGGAGCGCGTCCGGCAGCGTCGTCACGTCGATCTCGGAGGGGAACCTCATCGTGAAGCCATTCGTCCGGTAGAGCGACGAACGGGGGGACGGCGTCCAGCGGAAGACGACCTTCCCTGCCGTGGCCCAGGGCGGATGAAGCTCGAGACGATTCACGCCTCTCCCAGGCCCGCGGCGCGCGCGACGACCCGCCGCAGACGGCCGGGAATCTCCCGGACGTGCCAGCGGCGGACGGCGGGCCGCGGATGCGACTCGGAGTCGTGCCGCGCACGCACCTCTCGCTTCAGGAGGTCGGCATGCCCCTCCGACCGGCGCCAGGCCTCGAGAAACCAGGCGCTCCCCGAGTCCGAAAGGGCGGAGAGAAGGTCCGAGGCCAGAGATACGTCCAGGGTCCCGTCCGGACGGCGCAGCTCGGGCAACCAGCCGAAGACGGCGTCGAGAACGTAGCCGTGCCGGACGCGGAAGCGCGCGATGGCTTCGAGGTACGGGATCAGCCGGGCGATCTCGGCGCCCCCGTCTCCCCGCCGGTCCTTCCGCTCGTGACGGTGAATCGCGACCACCCCGGGCACCCGCCGGAATGCGCCGGGCCTCGATCGCGCCACCCGAAAGCTCCACTCGTTGTCCTCGTAGTACGCCTTCATCCCCGCGTCGATCGGGAACTCGAGGAGGCCGGAGAGCCGGACCAGCGCGGCCGTTCCCGGAATCCACCCGGTAGGAGCCGGGCCGCCGAGGGCCGGATCCTCCGGAGCGAGACCCTCACCGAACGGAAGGAACGAGATCGAGCCGCCGCGGACCATGACCTCACCGCCGCAGTGCTGGACTCTTCCGTCCGGAAGGACGACGGCGGGTGTCGCGGCCAGGGCCACCGGATGAGCGTCCAGCTCCGCGACGAGGCGCTCGAGGGTTCCGGGTCGAACCTCGGCGTCGTCGTCGAGAAAGAAGACGAACTCGGTGGCGACGGCGCCGGCCGCGAGCGCACGCCCCCCGGCGCAGCCGAGGTTCTCCGAGAGCGGAAGGGAGTCGACCATCGGCTCGGGGCCGGCAAACGCATCGAGTTCGCGCTCGACCTCCGGAGGCGAGCCGTTCGAGACGAGAAGGACACGACACGGGAGGCCGGCGTTTTCGAGGACAGAGGCCGCGGCGGCGCGCGCGAGCGCCGGCCGGTTCGTCGTGAGGATGATCGCCGTTACGCGCGGCTCCGGAGCAGCCAGGACCGCTCTTGGTGTCTCCCTGCGGTCGGCCACCGCCGGGACCGCCTGGAGGAGGGACCCCCCGGACTCCGCCGCAGGCGTTCCGTCTGACATCGATCCGGGGAGGAAGTCGTCCCTCACGACCGGATACCCGTCCAGCGAGTACGCGGCGATGGCTGGAAGCTTGAAATAGGACGAGGAACGGTAGCGGACGCGCTTTCCAAGGAGGGCGGCCGCGATCATGACGTGCGCGCGGTCGGTTCGGACTTCGGCATGGCGCGCGATCGTCCAGAGCCACTCGTCCAGCGAGGAACAGACGCTCGAGATGTCGCGATTCTCCGGCGGAAGAGGGAACGCGTCCGTGGCCTCCCGATCGGTCCGGAACGCATGAAGGACACCACTTCCCCCCCTCCGGTACGGAAAGAAGTCGAAAAAGAACGCCGGGTCGTCCGCCAGCCGCGCGTCGCAGAGGTCCCGGATCCTCCGGAGCGATTCCTCTTCTCGCGCGAAGACCACGGCCCGCGTGCGCGACAATGCACTCCGCACCTCGGGTACGGAAGGATCGAACGACGACGGGAAGATCACGACGCGGGCGAAGCGCCCCTCGAGACTCCCGAGGAGCGGCGGGAGCAGATCGTGGTAAGGCTTCGACCACGCCCCGCCTCCGGAGAGTACGGCGACTTCCCCACGGGAGCCGAGTGCTTCGGACGGCGCCGCTTCCCGGCGCAGGCGGTCCGCGAGGAGCCGGCGCGTTCCGGCCCAGATCAGCTCGTCGCCGAGGTTTCCGGCGCTGCGGACGAAGGTGACGTCGCGCGAGTCACCGAGCGCCGAGAGAAGTACGTCACGACTTCGGGCGAGGCGCGGAGCCTCCCCCTCGACGGAGCCATCGGGACCGGCCCCTGCACCCTTTCCCCGGCCCGGAAGCATGGATTGCGGATCATAAGTCAGGCCACCGGGCAAGGGGTCGTGTCCGCCGACGAACGGACTCCCCCTGATGCACCTGCCTGGCGCGGCCCTTTTCTCTTGACTCGATCCGGAGGGCGAATACACTCCCCTCGTAGATCAGGGATTCCCCGGGTAAAGGGCAAGGTCTGTTCGCACGGGCGGAAGCTGAATTCAAAACCATGCCGACGGACAAGCACACCATCATTTTCGTCCCTCATGCGCGGGCGCGATTCCGGCAGTTTCGCGTCTCCTCCCGGCTCTTGTGGGGTGTCGCGGCCTTCGTTTTTCTTTCGGTCGCGGTCGGCGGCACGTTCACGGCCCTCTGGATCCGCTCCATCCGGCAGAACCGCGAGTACTCGGCCCTCGTGGCCGAGAACCAGGACCTCCGGACGCGGGCACGAGACCTGAACGGGAAGCTCGAGAGCCTCGAGAAGCAGCTGGCCGAGTTCGAGGAAAAGACGCGCCGCCTCTCGATCGCGGCGGGCCTCTCCGCGGTGAACGACCCGGGAACGGGAGGGGTCGGCGGACTCGCGGCGACCCCTCTCGACGCCACGGCCTCCGTCGAGCTCGGCATGAACGAAGCGACACGCCGGAGCGGTCTCCTCTCATCCCGTCTCGAGACGGTCGAGAAGAAGCTGACTCTTCAGGCCGACCGGCTCGCGCTGACTCCGACGCTCGCCCCCTCGGCAGGGCTTCTCACGGCCGGCTTCGGCCTCCGGAACGATCCGTTCACCGGCCAGCGCGAGTTCCACACGGGAATCGACATCTCGACACCAGCGGGAAACCGGGTCTTTGCTCCCGCGGGGGGTACGGTCGTCCGCGTCGGATGGGATAAAGGCTACGGCCGAATCGTCCTGATCTCCCATGGATACGGCGTCACGACGCTTTTCGGGCACCTCGCCGCCGCGCGGGTTTCGGAAGGCCAGCGCGTCAAACGAGGGGACCTGATCGCGCTCGTCGGCTCGACCGGCCGCTCGACCGGCCCGCATCTTCACTACGAAGTGCATCTGGACGGCAAGCCCGTCAACCCGCTCGAGTACGTTCTTAACGCGTTCTGATCGAGCGGCGCCCCTCTGTTAAAATTGCGTTTTCGCGTGCCAGGTGCGCGCTAAAGCCTTCATGATCATCGACAAAGCCCTCTCCAAGATCTTCGGGACGAAGCACCAGCGCGACGTCAAGGCGCTCGTTCCCCGCGTCGCCGCCATTCCCGCCCTGGAGCCTGATCTCGCCCCGCTCTCCGACGACGCCCTCCGCGGCCGCCTTTCTGCAATCAAGGACCGGGTCCGTGAGTCCGCGGCGACCCTGCCGGAGGAGCTGGAGGAGCGGCGCCGCCGGGTCAAGGAGATCCTCGACGCCGAGCTGGTCGAGGTCTTCGCCATCGTCCGCGAGGCCGGAAAACGGACCCTCGAGCAGCGCCACTACGACGTCCAGATGATGGGCGGCATGGTCCTGCACGAGGGGAAGATCTCCGAGATGCGGACCGGCGAAGGAAAGACGCTCGTCGCGACGCTCCCGATCACCCTCAACGCCCTCACCGGGCGCGGCGTGCACGTCGTCACCGTGAACGACTACCTCGCCAAGCGTGACGCCGAGTGGATGGGCCAGATCTACACATTTCTCGGCCTGACCGTCGGCTGCATCCAGCACGACATGGACGACGACGCGCGGCGCGAGGCCTACCGCTCGGACATCACGTACGGGACGAACAACGAGTTCGGCTTCGACT
>JBBIPB010000002.1:0-19411 GCA_037443065.1 Acidobacteriota bacterium
GCGTTACTGCGCCCGGACGGGGAAGCCGGAGTACGAACGGCCCGGGAGAAGCCGCTCGTGCTTCATGACGACGCTGTTGGGGGCGACGAGCGCCCCCGCGCCGATTTCGGCGCCGTAGAGGAGAACCGCATTGCGCCCCACGGAGGCTTCCTTCCGGATCGTGATCCGGTCGAGCTTCAGGACGCGGTCCTCGAAGGTGTGCGCCTGAAAGATGCCGTCGAAGGTGGCGCCGTCCTCGAAGGTCAGCATGTCGGGGTCGGGAAGGTCCTCCGCGAAGCCGCCGCCGAGGACGACGTTCCTCCCGATCCGGATTCCCGTGAGCCGGAGGAGCGCCGTCAGGAGAAGCGACCCCTCGAGGGCCCAGGCGGCGTGACCCGCCCAGATGTTCCACGCCATGCAGACGAAGTCCCACCGGCTCGCGAAGCAGGACCAGAGCGGGTGGACGCCGGGCGATACGCGCTGGAGGAGAAGCCACTTCAAGGCGATGACGAAAAGAGCCGGAAGAAGCAGGGCCGCGAGGGTGGTGAGAGGGATGGCGAGAGGGAAGGCCGCGGCCAGCACGCACCAGGCCGGGAGGAGCGCGACGGGAAGGGCGGCGAGCGCGAAGCGGAGCCACTCCCAGATCACGCGGTTCACAAAGCGGATCGGCGAGGGATCGAGCGTGAGCCGGTGGTCGAATTCCACGACCTGCCGCCGCGGTAGCTCGAAGGAAGGATGTCCGAACCAGGCGGTTCCGGACTGGATCTCCGCCGGGTCGGCCACCGTACAGACGCCGAGGAGGATGTCGTCCGGAAGCGGAGGGCCTCCGGCGATGATGACGCCGTTTCCGAAAAATGAGCGCGCTCCGAGGTGCACGCGGGCCAAGGCGACAGTCCCCCGGTGGATTCGCGGCCCGCCGACGTAGATGCCGTCGGCGCAGAAGGTCCGCTCGCCGACCGTCAGGAGATCGGGGATCGTGTCGATGAGGCTGCTGATCTCGCACCCCTTCTCGATCTCCGCACCGGCGAGGCGGAGCCAGACCGGCCAGAGAAGCGTTCCCCAGAGCCAACGGCCGGCTGAGTCGACGAGTCCCGCCTTCAGATGGACCCGGAGCCAGGCCAGGCTGAAGAGCGGCAGCACCCCTTCTCGGACCCGTCCGAGGAGCCGGCAGGCGGCCGCCTCGGCGAGAAGGGTGAGGGGCGTCGCGAGGGCGGCGGTCGCCATCGCCGCGGCGAGAAGTCGAAGGTCGAGTGACGGTGCGGCGAGCCAGGCGAGGGCTCGGGCGGTGTCGATGCCCTGTTCCCTCGCGAAGAGGAGGGCGAGGAGCGTCGCGGGAACGGCGCGGAAGACGAAGAGGGCGAAACGCAGGAGGACGAGCAGGGCGCCGAGGACCCGTGGGGAGAACGTCCGCGTTTCCGGAGAAAGCCGGGGAGGCTCGGGAGAGAGCCCCGCCGGCCGGGCGGGAATACCGTCCCAGAACTCGCCGCGGGAAATCCGTTCGCCGCGCGAAAGGGACGAGCGCGCCGACAGAAAGGCCTCTGCCTCGAGCGTGGTCTCCCCTTCGAGGCTCGAGTGGATGTCGAGGGTGGCACCGTCCCCGATCGAGATGGTGCCGAAGACGAGCTGGCCGTCCTCCATCTCGACGAGCTGAAGAGAGACGTCCTGGCCGACCGTCACGTCATCGCCGATCGAGAGGAGGTCCCATCCCCCTTCGGCGAGATTCACGCCGCGGTGGAGGTGGACCCGCTCCCCGATTCGGGCACCGAGCGCCCGGAGAGCGGCGATCTGGAACTCCGTGCTGCCGAGGAGCGGCCACGGGACGAGCTTCGCGGTCTGCTGGACGATCCAGTTGCGGACGTAGAGGCTTCCCCAGACCGCGGTGCGTCCGCTCTGGTACGTGCCGATCAACGCATTCTTCAGGAAGACGACGAGCGCCACGGAGAGCGGCGCCCAGAGGACGACCGCGAGAAATCCGAGCGCCGGCGCGAGTAGGAGAAGCGGCGCGAGGCCGAGCGACGAAAGAAGCGCCGGAGCGATCCGGAACGCTCCCGTGAATGCGAAAAAGGAGCCTGCGAGAAGAGCGATTGCGAGAACGGCCGCCTGCGCGAGCGTGGCGAGAGCGGGGTTCCCGTTCTCCGCGGATGTCTCCCGGTGGCGGACTTTCGCCGCTTCGGGGCCGGCGCCCGCCCGGACGGCGAGGCCCGCCACGGTCCGCTCGTCGTAGAGATCACGCGCCGTGAGCGAGGCCGTCGCCGGGTCGTCGCGCAGGAGGGAGATCGCGAGGGCGGCGGCGAGCGAGTCGCCTCCGAGATCGGAGAAGAAGTCGTCCTCGACCGAGACCGGCCCGGGCCTCTCGAGGGCCTGGCGGAAGACCTCCGCGATCTTCGTCTCGAGGGGAATCCTCGGCGGGACGACGGGCCGCGCCGCCCCCTCTTCCTCCTCCCCGAGGAGCGGAAGTGCGGGCCGGTTGAGCTTTCCTCCGGTCGTCTTCGGGAGTTGTGGCACGAAGCCGATGCGGGACGGGACCATGTAGGAAGGGAGAACCTTCTCGAGCGACGCGCGGAGGAGAGCGGCGGACGGCGGCGCTTCAGGCAGGGCCGGCACGACGAAGGCGACGATCGTCTGCCGCGTCCCGTCGCCCTGAACCCGGCAGGCCGCCTCGCGGACGCCGGGACACTCGGCGAGCCGCGCCTCGATCGCCTCCAACTCGATCCGGTAGCCGCGCAGCTTCACCTGATGGTCGATCCGCCCATGGCAGAAGAAAGCCCCGTCGGGCGAACGATGCCCGAGGTCGCCGCTCCGGTAGATCCGCCCCAGCTTCGGGTGGACGGGAAACCGCTCGGCCGTCAGGTCGGGCCTGTTGTGGTATCCGCGGGCGAGCGCGAGGCCGCCGAGGCAGAGCTCTCCCGTCTCGCCGTCTGGCACCTCCTCGAGCGCCCCGTCGAGCACCCAGACCTGCACGCCGCGAATCGGCGTGCCGATTGCGATCTCGTCCCCCTTTCGGATCCGTGTCCGGACCGCGGTCACGGTGCACTCGGTCGGGCCGTAGCCGTTCTCCAGGCGCCAGCCGTCCGCCCAGCGGTCGGCCACGTCGCGCGGAAGGGCCTCGCCACCGAGGTAGACAAGGCGGAGGTCCGGAAGCTCCCATTGCGGGTTCGCGGCACCGGTCGTCCGGAGAAGCGTGGGCGGGGGACAGAAAACGTTGATCCGCTCGGCCCGGAGCCACGGGATCAGGTCGGGTCCGAGCCGCGCCGTCTCGTCATCCATGACGACGATCGTGGCTCCGGCCGCGAGGGCGAGCCAGGTCTCCTCGACCGAGGAGTCGTAGGACGCCGAGGAGTTCTGGGCAACGCGGTCGCCCGGGGCGAGGGTGAACTCCGCGAGGTCGGAGGCGACGAGATTGGCGATGCTCCGGTGTTCGATCAGGACTCCTTTCGGCCGTCCGGTCGTCCCGGACGTGTAGATGACGTACGCGAGCCGGTCCGGCGCGAGCCACGAAGGCCGAGGGGCCGGAGGCGCAGCTCCCCGGCGCCCTCTCGCCTCCCCGGACGCGTCGATCCGGTGCCCGATCTGCCAGCCGGCTCGTTCGGCGCGGGCACAGCCCCCGGCGTCCGTCACGAGAGCGACGGCGCCGGAGTCCGCGAGGATGGCGCCGATGTGCTCGTCGGGGAAGGCCGGATCGAGCGAGGCCCAGGCCGCGCCGGCCTTCAGGACGGCGAGCTGAGCGGCGTAGAGAAGCTCCGTCGTCCGGGGGAAAAGGATCGCGACGACGCACTCGCCGGTGACGACGGGACGAAGGGCGTCCGCGAGCCGGTCGGCCTGGCGCTTCAGCTCGGCGTAGGTAACGGCGCGGCGCTTCGGTCGGCCGGTTCCGGGAGGGATCTCGACGGCGATCCGGTCCGGCCAGCGCCGCGCCGCCGACTCGAAGAACTCGTGGAGAAGCGAGGGCTCCTCGTCGAAGAGCGGAAGGGTCGCGTCGTCGCGCCGGCGAGCGCGGCTCATCCCGGCGAGATCCCGTTCCTTCTGCAGAGCTCGACGATGGGGCGGCGGCGGTAGCCGGTCGCGAAGAGACGGTCGGCGACGGGGCGGGCCTCAGCGGCCTTCCCGGAGAGAAGGAGAGCCATGAGGTGGCGTGCGATCTGGTAGGGGTTCGGGTCCTTGAGCGCCGCCGGCTTTCCGCACGCCTCGAGGGCGGCGGCGAGGAGCGGTGCGGTCTCGGTTCGGCGCCCCTGGTCGAGGTAAAGCGCCGCGAGGCGGAGCTTCAGGTCCGTGGCATCGCCGCTCTGCGCTCCGAGCGCCTTCTCCGAAATCGCGAGGGCCCGGCGGTATGTCGGCTCGGCCTCGGCCGGTCGTCCGAGAGCCTTCTCGACGTCGGCGAGAACCATGAGGACGATGGCGAAGGTGGGGTGCTCCGGCCCGAGAGCCTTCTCGACGACCCGGGCGGCGTGGTGCTGCGACGGCTCGGCCTCCGCGGCGCGCCCCGTCTCGCGCAGGATCGAGGAGAGGCGGTGCAGGTCGAAGGCGACGTTGGGATGGTCCTCGCCGTAGGTCTTCCGGTCCGCCTCCAGCGCCCGGCGCTGGAGCGCCTCCGCATCGGCGTACCGGCCGAGGTCGCGGTAGACCGTGGCGAGGTTTGACTCGTTCGTAGCAGCGGTCGGGTGGCCGGGGCCGAGGCTCTTCCGGATGATCTCGATGGCACGGAGGAAGCAGGACTCAGCGGTGGCGTAGTCGCCGCGGGCCTGCGCGACGTTCGCGAGGTTGTTCAGGGCGACCGCGACGTCCGGATGATCCTTCCCCTGAACCTTCTCGATCAGCGCGAGAACGCGCCGGAAAAGCTCCTCGGCCTTCTCGTACTTCTCGAGGTTGAAGTAGATGGTTGCGAGGTTGTTCAGTGACGTGCCGACATCCGGGTGATCCGGCCCGAGGAGCTTCTCCTGGATGTCGAGGGCGCGCTGCTGGAGGCTTTCGGCCTCGGAGTACCTTCCCTGCAGGTTGTAGACGTTTGCGAGGTTCGTCAGCGCGGTCGCCACGTCGCGGCTTCGCGGGTCGGCCCGCTCGAGGATCGCGAGGGCCTTCTTGTGCTCTGCCTCCGCCTCCGGGTACTTCGCCGTCTCCTGCAGGAAGACCCCGTAGCTGTCCCTCGTCTTGCCGACCTCCGGGTCGTCCGGGCCGAGCGCCTTTCCCAGGATGGCGAGAGCCTCGAGATAGGGGGGCCCGGCGTTGTCGTTCCGCCCGAGGTGTCGGTTGATGACGCCGTTCTGCACGAGGGCCTTGGCGACCGCCACCTCGTCCGGGGGGGACGCAGCGCGGAGACGGGCCAGCGCCCGGTCCGAGAGCTCGAGCGCCCGCGGGTAGAGGCCGAGACCGGCATAGGCGTCCGCCATCGCGTAGAGGAGAGTTCCCTGGACGCCCGGCTCCTCCTTGAGTCCCCCTTCGATCTCCCGGCTCGCCTTGTCCAGGAGCTCCCTCGCCGTCACCTGGTTGCCGCGGCTCTCGCCGGGGTCGGAGATCTCGAAGAGGTTCACGAGGAACTCGGAGACGCGCCGGCTGGTCGTCGCCTCACGGTTCGCGCGCCTCGCTTCCTGGCGGATCCGGTACGCCTGGTACGTCATCCCGACAGCCACGAGCGCCACGAGGCCGACCGCCGTCACGGCGACCGCTCTCTTCAGGCGCCGGCGTGGCTTATCCCGGATCCACGCCAGACGCTCGGCCGCATCGGGTGCCGAAGGCCGGACGCCGGGCTCGGCGCTCTTCAGCCGGTTGAGAAAGGCCGTCAGGTCGGCATCGAGGCCGGTGACCGGCAGGCTGTCGGCGTTCCGGGCCGCGAGGAGACCCTCTGCAGCATCCATTTCCCGCCGGAACGGCGGCTTCCCCGTGAAGAGTTCCTGCAGAACGAGGCCACAGGAGTAGAGGTCGCTCGCCGTCGTCGCCGGCTCGCCGCGTGCCTGCTCCGGGCTCATGTAGCCGAGCGTTCCGAGGAGGGCCCCCATCCTCGTCACCTCGACAGCCGAGTCCGTCGCCTCCGGCGGAGCCGCGGGCCTCTTCGCCTCGGCGCCATCGGGGGGCGGAAGGTCCAGCGTCGTCGCCATCTCGGGGAGCGTTCGCGCCAGCCCGAAGTCGAGGACCTTCACATCCATTCGAGCTGTCACCATGACGTTCGACGGCTTCAGGTCGCGATGGACGATCCCCTTGGCGTGCGCGGCCTCGAGGACTCCGACGATCTGCTCGGCGAGGCGCATCCTCGTCGCGGCATCGGGGCGGTCCGCGATGACCTCCGTGAGCGTCTTTCCCTCGATCAGTTCCAGAACCAGGAAATCGCGCTCGGCGGTCTCGAGATAGTCGTAGATCTCGCAGATGTTCGGGTGCTTCAGCTGCGACAGGACACGCGCCTCGCGGAGGAAACGCGTCTTCCGCTCCGGATCGAGATGCGCCTCGCGGATTCCCTTGAGGGCCACACGCCGCTGCAGCTTCTCGTCGAAGCCAAGGTAGACGGAACCCATTCCGCCTGCCCCGACGAAGCCGACGATACGGAGATGTCCGAACCGACTCCCAACGAGGTCGTGCTCGTTCACGGCTTGTCCGGGATTCTATGGCGCGAGGCCGGCCGGAGCGCGGGCGTCAGTGCCCCGAGCAGGCGGGAACAGGGCCGAGGGCGACCGTGCCTTCTGCACGCGAGAGCTTCCCTGCCGATTCGAGGAAGGCGAGAAGGTCGTCGAACCCGAACGAGTCGCCGCGGCAGTTGGCGAAGATGGCATGCGGACCGAAAACACGCGCTGCATCGGTACGCAGCTCTTCCACCAAGGCGTGCCCGCCGCGCGCGGCGAGAAGAGACAGAACCTCGTGCCCGAAGATGACGGGGCGGTCGTTCGGCTTGCGCGCGGCCATGAAGTGCAAAGCGTAGCACGGGGGCGGGACTGGAATTCGGGTCGACAATTCGATCGGGCCGCCAGGACGAGGCGTCGCCACGCCGGGGGGACGCATCCTCACCCTTTCCTTCGACCCGGGGGGAGACGCATGAGCCTCTCCGCTGGCGCGAGACTGGGGCCGTACGAGATCCAGAGCCCGCTCGGTGCGGGCGGAATGGGAGAGGTCTACCGGGCCCGGGACACCCGCCTCGATCGGGAAGTCGCGATCAAGGTCCTTCCGGAGCAGTTCTTCGAGGACAAGGAAAGACGAGAGCGTTTCGGGCGGGAGGCGAAGCTCCTGGCCGCGGTCGACCACCCGAACATCGCAACTGTCCATTTCTTCGAGGAAATCTCCGGTCGGTTCCTCCTCGTTCAGGAGCTTCTCGAGGGAGAGTCGCTCCGCGACGGGCTCGCCGCTCCCTTGCCGCCGAAGAAGGCCGTAGGCATCGCGGTCCAGATCGCCCACGGCCTCTCGGCCGCCCACGAGAAGGGGATCGTCCACCGCGACCTCAAGCCCGAGAACGTTTTCGTCACGAAGGACGGGCGGATCAAGATTCTCGACTTCGGCGTCGCCAAGCTGACGCAGCCGTCCACGAGCGGGCCGCTTGACACGGAGGCCACGACGGCCGCGGCCACGGAGCCGGGTGTCGTATTGGGAACCGTCGGCTACATGTCGCCCGAACAGGTGCAGGGGAAACCCCTCGACGCCCGGTCGGACCTTTTCTCTCTCGGCGTCATCCTCTACGAGATGCTCTCGGGGAAGAGGCCGTTCCACCGAAGCACCGCTCCCGAGACGCTGACGGCCATCCTGCGGGAAGAGCCCCCCGACCTATCGGAGACGAACAGGAACATCCCGCCGGAGCTGGAGCGGATCGTCCGGCGCTGTCTCGAGAAGCAGCCGGACCAGCGGTTCCAGTCGGCCAGCGATGTCGTCTTCGACCTCGAGGCGTTACGGGAGATCTCCGCGGAGAAGCCGGTCGCCCCGATGTCGGCGGCCGGCGTCTTTCTGCACCGGCATCGCGTCGCGGTGGCGGTCGCGGTGACCCTCTTGATCGCTCTCGCCCTTGGTGGTGGATGGTGGTGGAAGACGAAAGGAGAGCCGGGAGCCGTCGGGAAGCGGCTGGCGGTCCTGCCGTTCGAGAACCTGACGGGCGATCCCGAGCAGGCGTACCTCGCGGACGGGATCCACGAGTCGCTGATCACGGACCTTGCCCGGCTCAGCGGCTTTTCTCGCGTCATCGCCCGTCCCGTCTCCCCCGAGGCGTACGAGGCCTATCTCAAAGGGAAGTTCCAGCTCAACAAGATGACCCCCGAAGGGTTCGAGAAAGCTCTGGCCCACTTGAATCAGGCGGCGGAGATGGACCCGACGAACCCGTTGCCTCAGGCCGCACTGGCGCTCGCGTACGCCCGGATGGGACACGAGCGGTTCCCGGATTTCTTTGCCCGGGCCCGGGAGGCCGCGGCCAAGGCGCAGGAGCTGGGCGGCGAGCCGCTGGCGGAGATGTATCAAGCCCTCGGCATGACGAAGCTCTACTCGGACTGGGACTACGCGGCCGCCGCGAAGGACTTCCGGCGCGCCATGGAGCTGAACCCGAGCCTCGGCGACCCGCACCGCGACTACTCGTGGTACTTGCATCTCACCGGACGCCGCACGGAGGCTCTCGCGGAGATGAAGCGAGCGCAGGATCTCGAGCCGCTCACGCCCCTTTTCTTCGCGGACCGGGGCTGGCAGCTCTGGTGGGAAGGGAGGAACGACGAGGCGCTGGCGGAAGCCCGGAGATCCCTCGATCTGGATCCGAAGTTCGCTTACGGTCGGGCCGTTGTCGGGTACGTCCTTGCGGAGAAAGGGAAATTCGACGAGGCAATCGCCGAGCACCGGAAGGCCGGGGCGGACGATCCGGACTGGCGGTGGTGCCTCACCCGGACGTATGCCCAGGCAGGGCGGAGGGACGAAGCGCGAAAGGTGCTGGCGAAGTTCCTTGGAGAGAAACCCGAAGCCACCGGTGCCTGGGCCGGCTGGTTCCTCGCGGAGACGTACGCGGCGCTGGGGGAGAACGATGAAGCACTGCGCTGGCTGGACGAGTGCTACCAGAAACGCAGCAGCTTCCTGCCGTGGCTCGACCAGAACCCGGCGTACGCGCCTCTCCGGTCGGACCCGCGTTTCCAGGACCTCGTCCGCCGGATGAAAGTGCCGTCGGGCTGACGCGGACGTATGAATCTCTCCGCCGGCACGAAGCTCGGCCCGTACGAGATCGTGGCCCCTCTCGGCGCGGGCGGAATGGGGGAAGTGTACCGGGCGCGGGACACGCGGCTCGAGAGGGACGTGGCGCTAAAGGTTCTGCCCTCCTCCACGTCCACCGACGCGACCGCGCGGGCGCGCCTACTGCGAGAGGCGCGCATGGCCTCGAAGCTGAACCATCCCTACGTCTGCACCATTTACGAGGTTGGCGAGGCCGATGGTCAGGTCTTCATAGCCATGGAGCTCGTCGATGGTCCGTCGCTCTCGGACCGGCTTGCGGGAAAGCCGCTGTCTGTCGTGCAGCTCCTTCGGTACGGGCTCCAGATTGCCGACGCTCTGGCGCACGCCCATGAGCGGGGCGTCGTGCATCGGGACCTGAAGAGCGCGAACGTCGTCATCACGCCGGAGGACCGCGCCAAGGTCCTCGACTTTGGCCTGGCAAAACGGTTGGCTGGCGGGGACCTCACGGAAGCGACGACGCTGTCGCAGGCCTCGCTTACCGCGGCCGGGACAGTCACAGGCACGTTGGCCTACATGGCACCCGAGCAGCTCCGCGGGAAGCCGGCCGACGCGCGGAGCGACCTCTGGGCGCTGGGGGTCGTCCTCTACGAAATGGCCACGGGAGAGCGTCCTTTCCGGGCGACCGTGACGACGGCCCTCGCCGCGGATATCCAATACAAGGAACCGCCACGGCCCGGCGGGGTCCACCCGGGCATTCCTCCCCGGCTCGAAGACGTCATCCTGAAATGCCTGAAGAAAGCTCCGGAGAATCGCTACCAGACCGCGCGGGAGGTGGTGACGGACCTGCAGGCGCTTTCGACGAGCGCCCCCGTTTCTTCGGATGTCGTGTCGGGGGCGAGGAAACCCCCCTCGAAGCGCGGCGTCCGGCGGAAGCGGATCCGGTCGCTCGTGGTCCTTCCTCTCGCGAATCTCTCCGGCGATCCGGAGCAGGATTACTTCGCCGACGGAATGACCGACGCCCTGATCGGGGACCTCGCCGGAATCGGAGCCCTGCGAGTCATCTCGCGCACCTCGGCCATGCGCTACAAGTGGACGAAGAAGTCCCTCCCCGACATCGCCGCGGAGTTGAACGTGGACGCGGTCCTCGAGGGCTCGGTGCTTCGCGCCGGGGCCCGCGTTCGGATCACCGCGCGGCTCATCGAGGCGGCCACCGACACGCATCTCTGGGCGAAGAGCTACGAGCGCGACCTTTCGGACGTTCTCGCCCTGCAGGGAGACGTGGCGGAGGCGATCGCCCGGGAGGTGCAGACCGCCGCGAGCGCGAAGGCGGCGGAGCGCCTCGCCCGCCGCGGTCCGGTGAATGCGGAGGCCTGGGACGCCTGCCTCAAGGGCCGCTATCACCTTTACAGGCTCTCCCGCGAGCACTACGACAGGGCGCTCGGGTATTTCGATCTGGCGCTGGAGAAAGACCCGGCGTGCGCTCCGGCGTATGCGGGCCTCGCGGACCTGTGGCTCATGCGCGGAGACTCCGGTATCCTGCCGCCTTCGGAGACGTTCCCGAAGGCGCAAGAGGCCGCGTCGAAGGCGATCGAGCTGGACGACGGGCTGGTCGAAAGCCATCTCAGCCGGGCGGGGCTGAGGTTTCTCTACGAGTGGGACTGGGACGGCGCGGAGGCCGAGTACGAACGAGCGCTCCGGCTGAACCCAAACTCCGCCGACGCGCGCTTCTTCTACTCTGATTTTCTGATCTCCATGTGGCGCTCCGAGGAAGCGACGGAGCAGTCGGCGACCGCCCTGAAGCTAGATCCGTTCAATTCCTTCATGCGCTGCTTTGCCGGATGGCACCTCGTCTACCTGCGCCGGTACGAAGAGGCGCTGGCGCGGCTGGAGAAGGTCGCCCGGGTGGAGCCGAACTTCCCGTCGGCACAGATGGGCCTCTGGGGCGCCCTGCACGCGCAGTCTCGGGATGACGAGGCCCTTTCGGCCGCGAAGAAGTTCTTCACCCTGATTGGGGACCGTGAAGTCTCGGAGGCGATGGAGCGTGGCGGGGCGGAGTCGGGCTATGCGGGGGCGATGAAGCGGGCGGCCGAGATGCTGGCGGCGCGGTCTGAGCGGACGTACATCCCGTCGGTCCGGGTCGCCCGGCTCTGGGCTCACGCGGGAGAGACGGAGCCGGCGCTCGCATGGCTGGAGAAGAGCTTCGAGCGGCGCGAGTCGCCTCTCGTCCATCTGAGCGTCGCCTGGGACTGGGAGCCGTTGCGTTCCGACCCTCGCTTTCGTAGCCTGCTCGACCGGATGAAGCTCCCATCTGGGCGAGCAAACGAATGAGCCTCTCCGCCGGGAGGAAGCTCGGCCCTTATGAAATCGTCGCGCCGCTGGGCGCGGGGGGATGGGCGAGGTCTGGCGGGCGCGGGACACGCGGCTGGACCGCGAGGTGGCGCTCAAGGTCCTTCCCGCCACGGCTCTGGCCGACCCGGCGGCCCGGGCGCGGCTGCTGAGGGAGGCCCGGCTTTCCTCGAAACTGAACCACGTGAACGTCTGCACGGTCCACGAGGTGGGCGATGGGGACGGGCAGGCCCACATCGCCATGGAGCTCGTCGAGGGGGAGACACTGAGCGCCCGGCTCTCGGGAGGGGCGCTGTCCCTCGATGTGGTGGAGCGCATCGGCCGGCAGGTGGCGGAGGCGCTCGACCACGCGCACCGCCATGGCGTGGTTCACCGCGACCTCAAGAGCGCCAACATCGTCATCACGCCGGAAGGATGCGCGAAGGTGCTCGATTTCGGCCTCGCGAAGCGTCTGGCCGTAGGGGATGCGGCCGAGGCGGCGACGCTGTCGCGCGGGCTGACCGAGGCCGGAACGGTGACCGGGACGCTGGCCTACATCTCGCCGGAACAGCTCCGCGGCAGACCGGCCGACGCGAGGACCGATCTCTGGGCGCTCGGAGTCGTCCTTTACGAGATGGCCACGGGCCGCCTCCCCTTTTCCGAAAAACTGTCGAGCGCCCTCATCGACGACATCATTCACGAGGCGCCTCCACCACCGGGGCGTCTTCGCGGGGACCTGTCTCCCCGGATGGAACGGATCATTCTCAGCTGTCTCGAAAAGGAGCCCGCGAGTCGCTACGCGTCGGCACGCGAGATCCTCGAGGACCTCAGCCGCCTCGACGAGCCAGAGGGCGTGCGCCAGCCTCGCCGGGCAACCGTGCCCATCCGGCGTCCCGCGGTTCTCGGGCTTCTGATCGCGCTGGCCATCCTCGGCCTCGGTTCGGCAGGCTATCTCGCCTGGAGACACCGCGCCTCGCCGGCCGCATCGCCGCAAGGCCGGGTCATGCTCGCGGTCCTGCCGGTCGAGAACCTGAGCCGGGACCCGGAACAGGAATACTTCAGCGACGGGCTGACAGAGGAGCTGATCGCGCAGCTGGGCGGCCTGAAGCCGGCGCGCCTCGGCGTCATCGCCCGGACCTCAGCGATGCGCTACAAGAAGACCCAGAAGCCGATCGACGAGATCGGCCGCGAGCTCGGCGTCGACTACGTTCTCGAAAGCAGCGTCCGCCGGGAAGGAGGGCGCGCCCGGATCACCGTCCAGCTGATCGGCGTCCGCGACCAGACGCACCTCTGGGCCGAGTCGTACGAGCGGGAACTCGCAGGGATCCTCGCGATCCAGAGCGAGGTCTCCGAGCGTGTGGCGCGCTCCCTCGCCATCGAGCTCCTTCCGTCCGAGCGGGCGCGACTCGCCGCGAGCCGGCCCGTGAATCCCGAGGCCCACGAGCTCTGTCTCAAGGGGCGTCATCACTGGAACCTCCGGACGCCAAAGGACCTCGTCAGGGCAACAGAGCTGTTCCGCGCCGCGACCGCCGTCGACCCGTCGTACGCGCTGGCCTGGGCCGGCCTCGGGGATTCGTATGCCCTCTACCCGCACTACGGCGTCCTCTCACCGCACGCCGCCTTTCCGCAGGCCCGGGCAGCGGCCGAGAAGGCGCTCGCGCTCGACCCGGCGCTCGTCGAGGCCGAGACGACGTTCGCCTTCGTCGTCCTCTACTACGACTGGGACTGGGCCGGGTCCGAGAAGCGGCTGAAGGGGATCCTCGAGCGTCGGCCCGATTACGGCATCGCCCGGCAGTGGTATGCGGAATACCTCTCGGCCATGGGATGGCACGACGACGCCCTCCGCGAGATCCGCCGCGCCCGGGAGACCGATCCCCTCTCTCCGGTCTTCCGTGTCATGGAGGGATACGTCTTCCTCTACGCGCGCCGGTACGAGCAGGCCCTCAAGTCGCTGCGACACGTCCGGCCCCTCGAGCCGGACTACCCGCTCCTCTACACGATTTCGGCCTGGGTGTACCGGGCGATGGGCCGATACCCGGAAGCCCTGGAGGCGTTTCGCCATGCAAACGAACTGGAGGGCGCGGACTCCGCCAACGCCCTGGGGATGGCCGAGGTTCTGTCAGCCTCGGGAAAGCCGGAGGAGGCGAGAAGGCTGCTCGCGAAGTGGACGGGCCCGGGCCGGAAGGAAGAGTCCGAGACGCCCCTCAGTCTCGTGGTGCTCCACGCCTCGCTGGACGAGAGCGACGAGGCGATAGCCCTTCTCGAAAGGGCTTACGACGAACGGGCTGTCGGGCTCGTGCGGGTACGGGTCGACCCGCGATTCGACCGTCTGCGAGCCGACCGGCGCTTTCAGGAGCTGATCCGCCGGATGAACTTCCCTCCGGGCTGACGCGCTACTTCAGCTGCTGGAAGAAGTCGTTCCCCTTGTCGTCGACGAGGATGAAGGCCGGGAAGTCGACGACGTCGATAGCCCAGATGGCCTCCATCCCCAGCTCGGGAAACTCGAGAACGGCCACCTTCCGGATGTTCTCCTCGGCGAGGAGTGCGGCGGGGCCGCCCGGCGAGCCGAGATAGAAGCCGCCGTACTTCTTGCAGGCCTCGGTCACCTTCGAGGTCCGATTGCCCTTCGCGATCATCACCATCGAGCCCCCCTTCGACTGGAAGAGGTCGACATAGGAGTCCATCCGGCCCGCCGTCGTCGGCCCGAAGGATCCTGACGCCTTTCCCTTCGGCGTCTTCGCGGGTCCCGCATAGTAGACGGGGTGGTCCTTGAAGTATTGCGGCAGGTCGGCGCCGGCATCGAGATGCTCCTTGAGCTTCGCGTGGGCGATGTCGCGCGCCACGACGAGGCGCCCCGTCAGGGCCAGTGGCGTCGAGACCGGGTGCTTCGACAGCTCGGCAAGGATCTCCTTCATCGGCCGGTTCAGGTCGATCTTCACGAGGCCGGCGTGCTCCTTCGCGCCCGTGTGAGTCGGGAGGAGCGCCTCGGGGTGGCGCTCCAGCTCCTCGAGCCAGAGCCCTTTGGCGTCGATCTTCGCGAAGACGTTCCGGTCCGCCGAGCAGGAAACGCCGAGGCCGACCGGGCACGACGCGCCGTGGCGGGGGAGGCGGACGACGCGGACGTCGTGGGCGAAGTACTTCCCGCCGAACTGGGCGCCGAAGCCGAGCTTCTGCGCGGCTACGAGCATCTTCTTCTCCAGCTCGAGATCGCGGAAGGCGCGGCCGGTCCTGTCTCCGGTCGTCGGAAGATGGTCGTAATACCCGGTCGAGGCGAGCTTCACGGTCTTGAGGCAGCCTTCAGCCGACGTCCCGCCGACGACGATGGCGATGTGGTACGGCGGGCAGGCGGCCGTCCCGAGGCCCTTCATCTTCTCGACGAGAAACGCCTCGAGGCTGGCCGGGTTGAGGAGGGCCTTGGTCTCCTGGAAAAGGTAGCTCTTGTTGGCCGAGCCGCCCCCCTTGGCCACGAAGAGGAACTTGTACTCCGCTCCCTTCGTCGCAAAGACGTCGATCTGGGCGGGAAGGTTGTTCCCGGTGTTGACCTCGTCGTACATGGTGAGAGCGGCCGTCTGCGAGTAGCGGAGGTTCTCCTCCGTGTAGGTCTTCCAGATTCCCTTCGAGAGGGCCGCCGCGTCGTCTCCGCCCGTCCAGACCTGCTGCCCCTTCCAGGCGACGACGGTCGCGGTCCCCGTGTCCTGGCAGAAGGGGAGCTCGAACTTCGACGAGACGACGGCGTTCCGGAGGAGCGTCGTCGCCATGAAGCGGTCGTTCGGCGAGGCCTCGGGGTCCGCGAGGATCGCGGCCACCTGCCGCTGGTGCTTCGGCCGGAGGAGGAACGAGACGTCGCGCATCGCCTCGTGCGCGAGGGCGGTGAGTGCCTTCGGGTCGACGACGAGGACCGGCTTCCCGCCGAACCTCGCTTTTTTCACGAAACCTCTCGGGCCGGCTACGAGACGGTACTTCGTCTCGTCCTTCCCCTTCTGGAACGTGCTCGCGTAGACGAAGGCCTGCTTCGCCGGGGTCTTCTTCGGGGTCTCTTTCCGGGCAATCTGCTTCTTCGCTGGCATCGGAGTCCCCTCCAGGGTGAAAACTACCTGATGCGGGAGAACCCGCCTCTGATGCGGATGAACCAGAATGATCTGTTTCCGGTCCCCGGGAGGCTCCGATGACGCCGAGACCTGTGAAGAAGCTCTCGAAGTCGCAGCCCACGCTCGAGGGCGCGGGCGTTCGCCTGCGCCGCGCGTTCGGCTTCGGCGACACGACCGGCACGGACCCGTTCCTCCTCCTCGACGACTTCCGGAACGATGATCCGAAGGAGTACATCGCCGGCTTCCCGTGGCACCCGCACCGGGGGATCGAGACGATCACGTACGTCCTCGCGGGGACCATCGAGCACCGCGACAGCCTGGGCAACAAGGGCACGCTCGGTCCGGGTGAGGTCCAGTGGATGACTGCCGGGGGCGGGATCATCCACCAGGAGATGCCGAAGGGGGACGCGGAGGGGCGGATGCACGGCTTTCAGCTCTGGGCGAATCTCCCGTCCGCGCTGAAGATGACGCCGCCCCGCTATCAGGACATCCGGGCGGCCGAGATCGCGGAAGTCACGGAGAACGACGGCACGCGCGTGCGGATCGTCTGCGGCAGCTACAGGGGACGGACGGGACCGGTCGAGGGGATCGCGGCAGATCCCGTCTATCTCGACGTCGCCGTTCCGGCCGGAATCCGCAAGAGCCTTCCCGTCGAAAACGGCCGCCACGCGTTCGCATATGTCTTCGAAGGTGCGGGGACGTTCACCCCGGGTCCGCCCGGTGCGCCAGGCGTCGAGGCCGAGAACCGGTCGCTCCTCCTCTTCGGCGACGGGGATGAGGTCGTCATCGAGGCCGGCCGGGGCCCGATCCGCTTCCTCCTCGTCTCGGGAAAGCCGCTGAAGGAGCCCGTCGCCTGGCACGGCCCCATCGTCATGAACACGGAGGAGGAACTCCGGCGGGCGTTCGAGGAACTGCAGAACGGGACGTTCCTGAAGGCTCGGAAGAACCGACCCTGACGAGAGGCGTGTGAACGGCACCCGGGCCGTTCCGTCCTCAGCGCAGCATCATCCAGAGGTATGCGTACTGGAGGGCCGTGACGGTCGCCGTCTGCTTGTTCACCGCGCCGCTCCCGTGTCCCCCTTCGGTGTTCTCGAAGTAGTAGACGGGATGTCCCTGGGCCTCCATCTTCGCGACCATCTTCCGCGCGTGGGCGGGATGAACCCGGTCGTCGCGCGTGTTCGTCCAGTAGAACGGCGTCGGGTACATCGCGTCCGCCTTCAGCTGCTCGTACGGCGACCAGGTCCGGATGTAGGCCCAGTCTTCGGGCTTGTCCGGGTCGCCGTACTCGGCCATCCAGCTCGCGCCGGCCAGGAGGTGGTTGAACCTCTTCATGTCGGCGAGAGGCACCTGCGCGACCACGGCGTGGAAAAGCTCCGGGTAGAGCGTGAAGGTCCCTCCGACGAGAAGCCCTCCCTGCGAGCCGCCCATGATCCCGAGGTGGCGGGCCGAGGTGATCTTCCGCGCGATCAGGTCCCGGGCGACCGCGGAGAAGTCCTCGAAGTTGTGGATGTGCTGCTCCTTCACGGCCGCCTTGTGCCAGGCGGGGCCGAACTCTCCGCCGCCCCGGATGTTCGCGAGGACGTAGACGCCCCCCCGGGCGAGCCACGCGCTTCCGACGACACCGCTGTACCGTGGAACCTCGGAGATCTCGAATCCGCCGTAGCCGTAAAGGAGCGCCGGCGCCGTTCCGTCTGCCTTGATCCCCTTCGGCGTCACGACGAAGTACGGGATCTTCGTGCCGTCCTTCGACGTGGCCTCGTACTGCTCGGTCCGCATTCCCGTGGCGTCGAAGAATGCGGGCATCGACTTGACTTTCGCCGGCTCGCTGCCGCTCCCGGCGAGCCAGAGCGAGGTGGGGGTCGTGAAATCCTGGTACGTGAAGAAGAACGTGTTCGTGAGGTCGCTCGTGGCCGAAAACGAGGCCGTGCCGAGCCCCGGGACCGGCACCTCGGAGCGTTTCCATACTCCGCCGTCGAGGGTGAGAGCCGTGATTCGGCTTCGCACGTTGTCGAGCGTCTGGATCAGCACCTGGTCGCGCGTCCGGTCCACGCTGGCCAGGGAGACGCGCTCGGTCGGCTCGAAGAGCACTTCGAAACGGCGAACGGAGCCAAGAAGGTCGTCGACGTAAGAGGCGAGGAGCGAGCCCGCGCGATAGGTCTTTCCGCCGGCCGTCCAGTCGCTTCGCAGGGAGAAAAGGAGCCGGTCGCGGAAGAATTCCCGGGGCTGCGAGTCCTCGGGCAGGTCCAGCCTGACGAGGCGGTTGCCGAGGAAGAGGTACGACTCGTGCCGGAAGAACGCCGGGGTGCGCGTGATGACGTCGTACCGGCCGTCGCTCAGGATCTCGCTGTTGCCGGCGGAGGCGACGTCCTCCGGCTTCCCCTCGAAGACCGTCCGGGCCGCCGAGAGCGGCGTGCCGCGCGTCCAGAGCTTCACCATCCGCGGGTATCCGGAGGTCGTGAGCGACCCGGGCCCGAAGTTCGTCCCGACCCAGAGAGTCTGCTCGTCCCGCCACGCGACGCTCGACTTGGCTTCCGGCAGCGAGAATCCGCCGGAGACGAACTGCTTCGCGGTCGTGTCGAACTCGCGCTCCACCGAGGCGTCGGAGCCGCCGGGGGAGAGGCTGATCATGCAGCGCACGTAGGCCGGCGCGAGACAGTTCGCGCCATGGAAGACCCAGGCCTTGCCCTCCGCCTTCGCGAGCGCGTCGACGTCGAGCACCGTCTCCCAGTGCGGAGCGGCCGTGCGGTACGAAGCGAGCGACGTGCGCCGCCAGATACCCCGCTCGTGCACGTCGTCCTTCCAGAAGTTGTAGACGGTTTCGCCGAGGAGCCGGGGCGACGGGATCTTCTCCTTCGAATCGAGGATCTCCAGAGTGCGCGCGTAGACCGGCTTGTACTCCGGTCGGGCCTCGAACAGCGCGGTCGTCTTCGCGTCGTGATGCCGGACCCAGGCGAGCGCCTTCTCTCCCTGGACCTCCTCGAGCCACTGGAACGGATCGTCGGCGTTCTGTGCCGCAGCCGATCCCGCCAGGGCGAGCGTCAACGCCGCCAGCGTCTTCGTGAAAGCCTTCATACGAATCTCTCCTCCGGACCCGCATGATAGGACCAGTTTCCCGGGATTTTCGGGCGACCGGCCTCCGGAGGGCTCGCTGTAAGATCGGCGAGGCACTCACATGGCTCCGCAAGAACTTCAAGCGATGACAGGAGGAAAGAGAATGCGCTACGTGCTTCTCGCGTTGACGATGCTGCTTTCCTCGGCGCCCGCAGCCCACGCTCAGGTCAGCGCCGAGATGAGACTTCCCGGCGTCGACATCGGCATCAACCTGCCGGCGTATCCGGATCTCGTCCGGGTCCCGGGCTATCCCGTCTACTACGATCCTCACGCGAACTGGAATTACTTCTTCTACGACGGCCTCTACTGGGTCTACCGGGGAGACAACTGGTATGCGAGCGGCTGGTACAACGGGCCGTGGCGGTTGGTAGGGCCGGAGGCTGTGCCGCTCTACTTGCTGCGCGTCCCGGTGCGCTACTACCGGCAGCCCCCGGTCTATTTCCACGGCTGGCGCGCCGACGCGCCGCCGCGTTGGGGCGAACACTGGGGCCGGGACTGGGAAGCCCATCGACACGGGTGGGACCACTGGGACCGCCGCTCCGCTCCGCGTCCCGCGCCACTGCCGATCTACCAGCGGCAGTACTCGGGGGACAGATATCCGCGCGAGGCAGAACAACAGCGCGCCATCCGATCCGAGAGGTACCGGTATCAGCCGCGCGAGGCGGTCGCGCGGCAGCATTTTGGCGGGCCGGAGGTCAAGGAGCGGGATCGCCGGACGGCACCACAGGACAGAAGTCACATGAACAGGCCGGCACCGCCGGACAGGAGTCACGCGAACAAGCCGGCGCCGCCCGATAAGAGTC
>JBBIPB010000002.1:19511-20906 GCA_037443065.1 Acidobacteriota bacterium
CCGGCACCGCCGGACAGGAGTCACGCGAACAAGCCGGCGCCGCCCGATAAGAGTCAGGTGAACAGGCCGGCGCAGCCCGACAGGAGTCGCGCGAGCAAGACGGTCCCGCCCTCCAAGAGTCCGGTGAGCAAAGCGGCACCGCCCGAAAAGAGCCGCGAGAACAAGAAGGAAGGTCACGGCCCGGATCGTCAGTAGACCCGGGAAGAGCCGGGTCCCTGCGCCGAATGAACGACCTTCTGAGGACTCTCCGTCTCTCTTTCTGCCCCTCGGACCGCGGTCAGAGGCAACGAGATTCTCATTCCCCTGCGAAGGCTGCATGAACGGTGCGATCGGTGGCGCAGACAACGGACGCGCAGCCTGAGGCCAAAGCGGAGCCGGAAGGCTCCCGGCTCGCGGCGCTGTCGCTCGGGGCGCTCGGGCTCTTCGGCGCCGCGCTCCTCTATGGCGACGGGATCATCACGCCGGCCATCTCGGTCCTCAGCGCCGTCGAGGGGCTGAACGTCGCGACGGACGCATTCGCGTACTTCGTCGTGCCGATCACGATCGCCATCCTCGTCGGGCTCTTTCTCTTCCAGAAGAGGGGGACCGGCGGCGTCGGGTCCGTCTTCGGGCCGGTGATGGCCGTCTGGTTCGTAGTGATCGCCGTTTTGGGCGTGGTGCACATCGTGCGGGCGCCGGGCATTCTCGCGTCGGTGAACCCGGCGCATGCCGTCCGCCACTTCGCGCGGAACGGTCTCCTCGGCTTCCTCGTGCTCGGCACCGTCTTCCTCGTCGTGACGGGCGGCGAGATGCTCTACGCGGACATGGGGCACTTCGGGCGGCGGCCGATCCGCGTCGCCTGGTTCGCGCTCGTGCTCCCCGCGCTCCTCCTCGACTACTGGGGACAGGGCGCCCTCCTTCTCCTCGAGCCGGCCGCGGCGGAGAACCCCTTTTACCGGCTCGTCTCCGGCTTCTGGCTCTACCCGATGGTCGTGCTCGCGACCGTCGCCACCGTCATCGCTTCGCAGGCGGTAATCTCGGGCGCGTACTCGCTGACGCGCCAGGCGATCCAGATCGGCTTCTTACCGGCCCTGCGCACCGAGCACACCTCCGCGCGCGAGATCGGGCAGATCTACATCCCCGCCGTGAACTGGGCGCTTATGGTCGCCTGCATCGCTCTCGTCCTCGGCTTCCAGTCGTCGGACAACCTTGCGGCGGCGTACGGCGTCGCGGTGACCACGACGATGGTCATCACGACGGTTCTCCTCCACCTCGTCGCGCGAGAGGTCTGGGGCTGGCGCCCCCTGCCCGCGGCGCTCATGATGGCGGCGCTCCTCACCGTGGATCTCGCGTTCTTCCTCGCCAACATCGTCAAAGTCCGGCACGGGGGCTGGTTTCCGCTCGCGGTCGCCGGCG
>JBBIPB010000002.1:21006-50956 GCA_037443065.1 Acidobacteriota bacterium
GTGCTGCATCACAGGGTCGTGCTGCTCACGGTGATCACGGAGGATCGCCCACGCATCGAGGACGCCGAGCGCGTCTCGGTGGAGCCCCTCCGCGACGGTTTCTGGCGCCTCGTGATCCGCTACGGCTTCATGGAGGACGCGGACCTCCCGCGGGCGCTCGAGGGGTGCACGCTGGACGGCAAGGGTTTCAACATGATGGACACGACGTTCTTCCTCTCCCGCGAGGCGCTCGTGGCGACGAGGAGGCCGGGGATGGCCTTCTGGCGGGAGAGCCTCTTCGCCTGGATGACCCGCAACGCGGCCCGCCCGCTCGTCTACTTCCGGATCCCCGCGGGGCGGGTCGTCGAGCTGGGGATGCAGGTCGAGATCTGAGCCGCCCCGGGGCGCCGAGATCTTCCGGTAAGAACTACTCGACGGCCATCGGGACGTAGGCGCCGTCTCCGCTCCGCTCGCCCCCGCGCGCGCCGTCATTGACGACGGCGTAGACGAGAAAGGGGGCGTCTCCCATGACGCGGCTCACGCGGGCGTAGGCGCTCGTCACCCCCGGCGCGCGCGTCTCGAGGATCCGGTCGATCTGCGTCCAGGCGGCGGCGGAGGGCGTCGTCTCGGGCCCCTCCACGGTGGCCGCGAGGGCACCGGTGTCGGCGCGGAAGATCTCGATTCGCAGCCGGACGTCGCCCGGCCCGAGGGGATCGGCCACGAAGGAGCCGGTCGCCGGAGGAAGGGATCGGGAGGCCGAGCGAGCCGAGCCAGTCGATGGCGTCGGGCACGACGGTCTGGACTCCGGGCCCGAGCGCCACGGAAACGCTGCCGTCGCCGCCGCCTTTGGAGGCGGTGTAGACGAGCGTGAGCTGGGCCGGGGCCGTCGAGCGGTTGGTGAGCGTCAGCTCGGTGGTGAACGACGAGCCGACCGCGCCACCGGCCGAGGCGACGACCGGCACGAGAAGCGACGAGGGGACGCCCGGGTCCGGCTCGAACGTCTCCGAGAGGAGCGCCGGCTCGAACTCGAGCTTCTGGAGGTTGCCGGAGCCGTCCATGAACTTCAGGAGGAACCGGGTGACGTACGAGGCCGTGAGGCCGTCCACGCGGCTCGGAAGGTGCGAGCAGATCATTTCGAAGGACTTGCCGACTCCCTGGGGCCCGAGATCCGACCCGTTGGCGATGTCGAGGCAGTAGTCTCCCGTGTTCGTTCCAAGCTGCGTGACGGCGCCCGGGAGATCCCCCGTCCGGTACGGCGCGAAATCCGGGACCTGTGACGCCTCCGCGGCGTGCCGTACCGGACGATGTCGCCCGAGCCCTCCGTTCTGATCTCGATGACCGTCGTCCCGGCGCGCGCGACGTTCGGAAGGAATGCGAGTGCCGACGCCAGTGCCAGGACAGATCCGCGTGCGGCCATCGGGAAATTATCCGACGACGCGGGCTCCGGGAACGAGCCGCGCCCATGATGCAGATGAAGGGGGACGTTACTTCTCGGGGGCCGGATCCCTCAGAAGGGGAGGAGGTGAGACCGGCGGCGTCCAGTAGAGCTGCCGGGCGCTCGCCGCGACGAGACCCAGGTCAATCCCCGTCCTCTTCTCGAAGCGCCGGGCGAGGTCCGCGAGCGCCTTCTCGTCGCGCCGTCTCGTTTCGAGCGTGGCGACGAGGATGACATTCGTGGACCTCTCGCCGGTGAAGAGATAGACCGTGGGGAAGACCGCCCGGAACGTCTCCACCATCGAGCCGAAGAGCGGATTGATCACCGACGGCTGCAGATTGGCGACGAGAACGCCGCCGGGGCGGAGCGCCGTTCGCGCCTCGCGGACGAACTCGAGCGTGGCGAGGTGCCGGGGGATCTCCTCGCCGATGTAGCAGTCGACGAAGAGCAGGTCGTGCGCGAGGCGGAGCTTCCGGATGTGCGTCCGGGCATCAGCGACGTAGACGGGGATCCGGGGATCGAAGCCGAAGAGCGTCCGCGCAACCTCGACCATATCCGGGTCGATCTCGACGGCCTCCACTCGGACCGCGGGGAGGATCCGGTGGAAGAAGCCGGGCAGCGACCCCGCGCCGAGGCCGGCGAAGAGCGCCGACCGGATCCGTCCCGTATGGAGCGCCGCCCCGAGGAGCGAGACGCGGTTGTACTCGAGGAGGAGCCGCTCCGGATCGTCGAGGCTCGCCGCCCCCTGGATGAATTCCCGCGTGTCGGAAAAGAGGTAACGGGTGCGGGTCCGTGTGTCGTCGGCCACGACGATCCTCTGGAAGGGTGTCTGCTTCTCGAATACGACCTTCCGGTCGGCTTCCTGGGCGAGAGCAAGGGCCGGGACGATGAGGAACGCAGCCCTGAACCGCGCCGGGAGGCGCCCGCGTTTGCCCTCGATCCGGTCAGATCCGAGCGAGAGCATCATCGCCATCTTGAACCATAAGCCCGGGATCTCGCCGACGTACCATCCGCCGCCCGACACACAGCGCTGCGGAATCGGCTTCCCTCCTGTTCTATCCTCGCTCTCCGCGGGGGGTGCCGGCGAAGGCCGGCAGCCCGAGGAGATCAGAGAATGAGATCGACCCGAGCGCTTCAGACCGGACTCCTCCTTATCGTCGCGCTGCTGGCGACAGGGCCCCTGGGGGCCACGGCCGCCGACACGGGTGGCAAGGAGGGGGCGAAACCGGAGGCCAAGGCTCCGGCGAAGACCGCGGCCAAGCCGACGCTCATCTTCTTCATCAACCCGGCGGGGCGCCCCTGCCAGATGCAGAACCAGATCCTCAACGAGAGCCGCGCGAAGTGGGAACCGCTCGTGACCCTTCGCTACGCACGGACCGATCTCGCGGCCGACCGGGACCTCTTCTACCACTACGGAATACGGTCGCTTCCGAGCCTGATCGTCGTGGACGGCGACGGGAAGGAACTTCACCGCTTTCCTCCGGGGATCCAGCAGGCCGAGACCGTCCTTTCGGGAATCCGCGGCAAGCCGGAGCGCTGAGACGGGGCGCCCGGAGTGGATTCGCCCGCCGGACTGAGCCTCGTCAGCCTTCTCTTCGCCGTCGGGGCGGGCCTCGCGAGCACGATCTCGCCGTGCGTTCTCCCCGTCCTTCCCATCGTGATGGCCGGCCAGCCGGGAGAGCACCGGCTCCGCCCCGTGGCCATCGTCACCGGCCTGATGTCCACGTTCGTTCTGATGGGGGTCCTCACGTCGCTCTTCGGGGCGGTGGTCGGGCCGCTCCTCGTCCGGCTGGAGAAACCGGTCGCCATTCTCATCGGTCTCATCGGATTGCTGGTCATCGTGGACGTCAACCCTTTCAAGCGCCTGCAGGTGGGGCTTTCCACGCAGCGCCGAAAAGGGCTCTGGTCGGGCACCGTCCTCGGGGCTTCGCTCGGCCTCGTCTGGATTCCCTGCGTCGGCCCCTTCCTCAGCGCGATCCTCGGGATGGTCGCAGTGAGGGCGCGGCTGCTCGATGGCGTCGTCCTGCTCCTCTTCTACGGCTTCGGCTTCGGCCTTCCGATGCTGGCCGCAGGATATGCTTCCCACCTCTTCCGCGAGAAGACGGCGTTCCTGAAATCGCACCCGATGGTCGTCCGCCTCGCGAGCGGCGCGCTTCTCGTCGGGCTCTCCGTCTGGATCCTCGCGAAGGGGCTCTACGGCACGCCCTGGTGAGTCGGAGGCTTGAACGATGGGACCGAACCGGAGTGACGCGCCCGGGTGGCCGGGGATCCCGGCACGTTGGACCTCCAGCGCGAAGTGCGGCACCGGCACGAGCCTGAGCCCGGCCAGCCGGGTCTGGTTCACAATCGGCTACGGCATTCTCGACGAGATCTACTACCCGGACGTCGACACGGCATGCACGCGGGACGTCGGCCTGATCGTGACCGACGGCCGCGGCTTCTTCTCGGAGGAGAAGCGTCACGCAGGGCACGAGATCTCCTGCCCGACGGCGGGTGCCCCCGCGTTTCGCCTGACGAACACCTGTGCGCAGGGTCGATACCGGATCGACAAGGAGATCATTTCCGATCCCGCACGGCACACGGTGCTCCAGCGGACGCGCTTCACGCCGCTGCGTGGCGAGGCGGGCGACTACCACCTGTACGTCCTTGCGGCTCCCCATCTCGGGAACCGCGGCTCGGGAAACACGGCGTGGGTCGGAGAGCACAAGGGGGTCCCGATGCTCCTGGCGCGGCGCGGCGGCCGTTGCCTGGCGCTGGCCTCTTCGGCCCCGTGGCTCGGGCGGTCGGTGGGATTCGTAGGCACCTCGGACGGCTGGCAGGACCTTGTGGCCAACAACCGGATGGCCTGGTCGTACGCGCGCGCCGAGAACGGGAACGTCGCCCTGTGCGGCGAGATCGACCTCGCGTCGTGCGGCGGAGCGTTCGTCCTCGCCCTCGGCTTGGGGACGACGCCCGCCGAAGCCGGGCACCACGCCCTCTCGAGCCTCCAGGAGAGCTTCGACGAGCGGCAGGAGGTCTACGTCCGGGAGTGGCTCGCCTGGCAGGAGTCGCTTCTCGACCTCGCGCCGAGCCCGGACGGCGGCCGCGATCTCTACCGGACCAGCACCTCGGTGCTCGCTACGCACGAGGCCGAGGAGTATCCGGGCGGCGCCATCGCCAGCCTGTCGATCCCCTGGGGCTTCTCGAAGGGAGACGAGGACCTCGGCGGGTACCACCTCGTCTGGCCGAGAGATCTCGTCGAGACCGCGGGCGGGCTTCTGGCCGCCGGCGCCCGGGACGACGTCCGGCGCATCCTCTGTTACCTGCAGGCGACCCAGGAGGCGGACGGCCACTGGCCGCAGAACATGTGGCTCGACGGCACGCCCTACTGGAGCGGAGTGCAAATGGACGAGACGGCGCTCCCCGTCCTGCTCGTCGACCTCGCGCGGCGGGAGGGGGCGCTGCATGCCGACGATCTCGCCCGCTTCTGGCCCATGGTCCGACAGGCCGCCGGCTACCTCGCGCGCAACGGTCCGGTCACGCAGCAGGATCGCTGGGAAGAGGATCCCGGCTACGCTCCCTTCACGCTGGCGGTCGAGGTCGCGGGGCTGCTCGCCGCCGCCGATCTCGCAGAGCTGAGCGGTGAACCCCGGACCGCTGCCTATCTCCGGGAGACCGCGGACCTCTGGAACGCCAACATCGAGCGCTGGATCTACGTGTCGGGCACCGAGTTCGCCCGTCAGGCCGGGGTCGAAGGCCACTACGTCCGTATTGCGCCTTCCGAAACCGCGGAGGGCGCATCGCCGGAGCCAGCCACAGTGCCCGTCAAGAACAGGCCGCCCGGGACCGGCGCCGTGCCGTTTGCACACCTCGTGAGCGCGGATTTCCTCGCCCTCGTGCGCTTTGGACTGCGCGCTCCCGACGATCCGCGCGTGCTCGACACCCTGAAGGTGATCGACTCCCTGCTCCGGCTGGAGACGCCCGCCGGCCCGGCCTGGTACCGCTACAACGGGGACGGCTACGGAGAGCACGAGGACGCCTCTCCGTTCGACGGCACGGGGATCGGCCGCGCCTGGCCGCTTTTGACTGGCGAACGCGCGCACTACGAACTCGCGGCCGGGAATCGCGACGAGGCGCTCGCGCTCCTGCGCGCCCTCGGCGCCTTCGCCAACGAAGGCGGACTCCTTCCCGAGCAGATCTGGGACGCTTCTGACCTGCCGGAGCGGGGGCTCTTCTTCGGGCGGCCCTCCGGGTCCGCCATGCCGCTCGTCTGGGCCCATGCGGAGTACGTCAAGCTGCTCCGGTCCCTGCGCGACGGACGGGTCTTCGACACTCCGCCGCAGCCCGTGGCCCGCTACCTGCAGGCGCGGACGGGAACGAGCCTCCACGCGTGGCGGTTCAATCAGAAGTGCCGGACCATGCGGACCGCGCGCACGTTGCGGGTCGAGGTGCTCGCTCCGGCCGTCGTCCGCTGGACTACGGACGGCTGGCGGACGGCGCAGGAGACGCCCACGCACGACACGGGCCTCGGCGTCCACCTCGCCGACTTGCCCACGCACGAGCTGCCCGCCGGGAGCACCGTCGTCTTCACGTTCCGCTGGCCGGAGGCGGACCGGTGGGAGGGCACGAACTTCGCCGTCGAGGTCGCCTGAAGGCGGACAGAAAGGCGTGCTTCTGGTGAAAACGTCCCATTGACAGCGCCGTTTTGCGAGACCCTATAGTCCAAATAAGTCCGCCGCCTTCGACTGGCTCAGCAAGGAGAGCGTGGTGTTTGAGATAGTCAGAACGACGGGCAGGAGGAGGATCCATGCGTTCCGCTCTTCTTTTCCTCGTCGCGCTGGCTCTGACGCTCCCGGCTCCCGGACTGAGCCAGGACGAGATACCGCTTGTCGCCTGGCAGGCCCCCCTCTTCTGGAGCCCGCCTTCGAACCCTGTCGAGGTCTTTTTTCCCGATCGTGACCTGCCCTTCAAGGCGTCTGTGACCTCCTCCTCTTCTCCCCTCCCCTTCGTCGCCATCGCCCCCTGCCGCCAGTTCAACTCCCACTCTGGTTCCCCGCTCCTGCAGAACACTCCGATGATCGTCGCGATTACCGGCGCTCCATGCTCCATCCCGGTCAGCGCGCTGGCCGCTTCCGTCAACATCACCATCTTCAACATCACTGGCGCCGGGGGCAACGGCGTATTCAAGGTGGACGTCGTCTCGCCCCCGACAACCGCCTGGATCAACTACCCGCCCACGGAGACCCAGCGAGGCAACGCCGGCGTCGTCTCCCTCACGGGCACCGGCGCCATCGTCGTTCAGGTCAATCAGGGCGCCGGGTCCGTTGACTTCACCGTCGACGTCAACGGGTACTACGCGCCGGCGAACATGTTCTGCATCGGCGGCGACTGTCGGAGCTCCTGGAACAATCAGGACGCCAGCTCCGTCAGCCCGCTCCCGCGCGATTGCGCGCCGGGACAGGTACCAATCGCGACAGGCTCTTACCAGTGGAACTGCGGGAACATCTGCCAGGCCGCCGGCACGAAGGACTGCGGCGGGACGAGTTGCACGAACATCGGCTCCGATCCCAACAACTGCGGAGATTGCAGCGTCGTCTGCTCGTCGAACAACATGGCGAGCCGAACCTGCGGTGGCGGGAACTGCAACGGCGCCTGTATCGTCGGTTTTGCCGACTGCAACGGGAGCAAGCAGACCGACGGGTGCGAGACGAATCTCAATACGAGCGTTTCCAACTGCGGAAGCTGCGGAACCGCGTGCGCGATCCCCAACGGCACACCGAAATGCCAATCCGGAAGCTGTCAGATTCTCGCCTGCAACGCTCCTTACGCCGACTGCAATGGATTGGTGGCAGATGGGTGCGAGGTGAATCGCAGCTCGGACGTGAACAACTGTGGCGGCTGCGGAATCAAGTGTGCCTCCGGTCATCCTTGCGTCAGCGGCGTGTGTCAGTAGGCGCAAACGACGGCCCCGCTGCCGGAATATGGTTGGGGACCGACCCCGATTGTATGTCCCGATCAAGCGGCCCTTGGAAATCTCCGTCGGGACGCCCGAAGGGATCAGACGCCTTCGACGGCTTTCCGGAAGCGGACGACCCCCGTTTCGAATGCGACTGTCTTGACCGCCTGCGCCACGGCCTCGTGCACGGAGCGGTTCAGGATGTTGGGGACGAGATCGGGCGGCGTGGCGTGCTCGGCAATCGTCACCGCCGCCTGGATCTTCATCGCGTTGTTGACCCGCCGGGCGCGCGCCAGGAGGGCCCCCTTGAAGAGGCCCGGGAAGGCGCAGGCGTTGTTCACCGACTTGCCGTCGATGGCGTAGAGGGCGCCGGCGGCAAGGGCCTCGTCGGGCTCGATCTCGGGATTCGGGTTGGAGAGGGCGAGGATGACCTGCTTGGGCTGGATCATCTTCGGCTCGATGAGGCCCGGCACGCCCGTCGTTGCGATGACGATCTTCGACTTCTGCATGACCCCCGCGAGGTCGGCCGGGATCCCGCCCTGGTCCCGGAAGCGGTTCGTCATGACCGGGTTGATGTCGGCGCCGTAGATCTCCTGGATCCCGTAGGCCTTGAGCAGGTTGAAGATGCCGTTGCCCGCGGCGCCCAGCCCGACGATGCCGACCGGGTTCCGTTTCAGGTTGATGTGCGTGTACTTCGCGATGTTGAGGAGCGCCGCGAGGACGACGACGGCCGTCCCGTGCTGGTCGTCGTGGACAACCGGGATGTCGAGGAGGTCGGTGAGCCGGGTCTCGATCTCGAAGCACTCGGGGGCGGCGATGTCCTCGAGCTTGATGGCGCCGAAGGTGGGCGCGATCGCCTGGACGGTCCGGATGACGACCTCCGGGTCCTTGCTGTCGATGAGGATGGGGATTCCGCTCACGTCCGCCAGGATCCGGAAGAGGAGCGCCTTGCCTTCCATCACCGGCATGCCCGGGACGGAGCCGATGTCGCCCAGCCCCAGGATGGCCGTGCCGTTGGTGACGATGGCGACGCTGTTCTGGATGGACGTGAAGTCGAATGCGAGCTCCGGATTCGCCTTGATCTTGTTGCAGAGCGATGCAACGCCGGGGGTATAGATGACCGCCAGGTCGTCGGCGGACTCCACCTTCACGCGGGCGCCGACCTCGATCTTCCCGCCGCGGTGCATCTCGAGGACCACGTCCGTCACGTCGAGGAGTTCGACCCCCTCTTTCTTGCGGAGCGCGTCGCAAAACCGGTCGAAGACCTCCTCGCTGCGGGCATGGACGTCGACGTCCCGGATGCGGACGTTCTTTCCGATCTGGACCGTCTTCATCTCTCCGAGGCGCGCGCCGAACTCGTCGAGGAGGTTGGCGAACTGGGCCAGCCAGTCCGACGTCTCCCGGAATCGGATCCGGAGGCGCTTGATCGCCCGGTCGCGGGTTTCGTGCTTCATCGGAGACCTCAGCCTCTCTCGATCAATGTCGTGAGCGCCGCGCGGTCCGGGGCGAGGAGCTGAGCCATCCGGTCCTTGTTCACGTCGGCGACGATGATCTGACCCACCTCCTTGGTCACGGAGGCGAAGATCCCGCGCTCCTTCATCCGCTCGGCCTGCCGGTGGTTGTCCTCGGTGGGAGTGACGAAGTGAACGGAGTCGATCTTGTATCGATGGATCAGGAAGAGATGGGAGAGCGTCATGAGCCTCTTGCGCTGGAGCGCCGTGTCGAATGTGTTCTGGTCGCGCACGGAGAGGATGTTGCGTCCGCGGCGGTCCTGGATGACGGCGAAGATGACGTTCGTGGCCTTCTCCCCGGCGGGCCTGAGTGTGGCGAGCTCGAGGAGCTCGGAGCCCGCCTTGTGCGGACGCAGCAGGACCTTGAGCCGGTCGCCGACTTCGTGGTGCTTGCGCCACAGCTCCAGCCACTCCTCGAGGAGCCCGGGCGGCACCTCGGTCTGGATCGTGTGCTGGAACTGCGTCGAGCCCTTGCCCATGGCCTTGGTCGTGGACGTTCGCCCCGAGATCGCCATCAGACCGGCGTCGGCGCGCGGCCCGCCCACGAGCGTCTGGGGCGTGCGGTACGGCGACTCGACCAGGCGGAACTTTCTCTGGAGGCGGGCGAGGGCGAGCATCCCGTCCTGACGCAGCGCTGTCGCGAACTCCTCCGCCACGAGGCCGTCGATCTGGTGCCCGCCGTAGGTGATGAAGTTGAAGACAAAGCCCATCTTCCCGAGCTCCTCGGGGAAGCGCTGCATCTCCTCCTCCGTCATGCCCGTCGAATCCCAGTTGAAGGACGGCGAGAGGTTGTAGGCGAGCATCTTGTCCGGGTACACCGCGTGAATCGCGTCGGCGAACTTCCGGGCGTCGGAAAGGTCCGCCGTCTTGGTTTCCATCCAGAGCAGGTCGGCGAAGGGCGCGGCGGCGAGAGCTTTGGCGATTGCGTACTCGATGCCTCCCCGGATCTGGTAGTAGCCGTCCGGCGTCTTGGCGTGCTCGCAATCCCAGATGACGGTGATCCCCATCGTGCGGGCCTTCTCCCGTGCGGAGTAGAGGGACGCCTTCGAGGCGAAGGCGAGCCACCCGGACACGCTCATGGGGAACGGCACACCCTCGCCGGCGCGGAAGGCCATGACGTCCGCGACGGCCTCTCCGTAGCTCCTCACGCCGGCCTCGGCCTGCCAGACGTCGACGAGACGGTCGAAGACCTTGTCGAGAGCGGCGTCGATCGCCACGCTTCCGCTCTTTCGGTATGCGGCGAGCGCCTCCTCGAGGAGGGCACCCAGACCGACCCGGTCGGTCCAGGCATCGGCGATGGCGTACTCCTCGGGGCTCGTGGCGTAGAGGGCATGACCGCTCAGTTCCTCGATGCCGCCGCGATGGAAACGCCGCAGGATGGCCAGGAACGCCACCTTGAACGTGGGCAGGTTCACGTTCGTCGCGCCGAGGATGAAGGGCTGGTCCCGCTCGTCTCCGCGGCCGTCGAGCAGCGTCGCCGACTCGGCGTCGGTCCGCGAAACGACGATGCCGGGCACCTGCATGATGTCGAGCTGGAAGCGGGCCGCGCTGAGGCGCTTGATCTGCTCGTCGACCGGGACGAGTACCTTGCCCCCCTGGTGCCCGCACTTTTTCACCCCGGGCTTCTGGTCCTCGATGTGGTAACCGGGCACGCCGACCTCGACGAAGCGGCGGATCAGGTTGCGCACGTGGGCGTCGCCGCCGTGGCCCGTGTCCGCGTCGGCGATGACGAAGGGCCGATAGTCGATCTCGGGCGTCGCCAGGCGCTGCTCCTCGGTCATGCGGGCACGCATGAAGAACTGGTTCTTGTCCGCGGTGATCAGGGCCCGGACGACGAGGGCCGCCTCGTCGGGCACGCGGCTCAGCGGGTAGCTCGCGAGGTCGGGGCCCGGGTCTTCGTCCGTCCAGCCCTTGGCGCTCGTGGCCCACCCGCCCAGGTAGATGCCTTCGATCCCCATGCGCTTCATGGCCACCGCCTGGCCCGGTGAGTAGGGACCGAAGGAGGTGATGGACCTCTTCTCCGTAAAGAGCTGGCGGAGGCGGGCGTGGAACGCCGCTGCCGCGTCGCGAGCCAGGCTGTAGTCGGCCCGGACCGTTCCGCGCTGCTCGACGACTTCGCGCGGCGAGTAGAGCCGCTGGATCCCCCGGAAGCGGGAGGAGTCGAACCAGCCGCGCATCTCGGTCACCTGCTCATCGAAGCTCGTCAGACTCGTCATGGCTGGACCTCCGTCAGATAGAAAAACGGGCTAGCCCGTGGGAGCTAACCCGTTGAGTCTTCTGGTTGCGGGGGCAAGATTTGAACTTGCGACCTTTGGGTTATGAGCCCAACGAGCTACCAGGCTGCTCCACCCCGCGTCAGGGACGGGGAAGATACCGCGGGGGGCGAGGGGCGTCAAGGCGGAGCCGGGGCGACGATCTGCGACCCGACCGCGGGCGTAGAGTGCAGGCATGGGACTCTTCACCTCCACCGCTCTGAAGCCGGGCGACGACGCCCCCGACTTTTCCCTCGAGGACCAGGCCGGAAAGGCCGTGCGGCTGTCGGAGCTGCGCGGCAAGCGCGTGGTCCTTTTCTTCTACCCGAAGGCCGACACCCCCGGGTGAACGAAGGAAGTCTGTGCCTTCCGTGTTGAAGGCCCGAAGTACCCGAAGGACGCGGTCGTCGTCGGCGTGTCGAAGGACACCGTGGAGGCGCAGGAGAAGTTCGCGAAGAAGAACGGGCTCTCCTTCCCGCTCCTCGCAGACGCGGACGGTGCCGTCATCAAGCGCTACGGCGTCGACCTCGCGTTCGGCATTGCGAAACGGATGAGCTTCCTGATCGACTCGAAGGGAAAGGTCGCGAAGGTCTACGCGAACGTCGACCCGGAGAGGCACGCCTCGGAGGTTCTCGCCGATCTCGGGGCGGTCGGGTAGGACGTTCCGTCAGCGCGGAGTGACGGTGGCGGGGGCCGGGGCGCGAAGCGACTCCGGCCTCACGCGCCGCTCCCACCCGTCCGGCAGGACGACGACGACGTCGTCCGGCGCGACGAGCTGGAGCCTCTCTCTCGCCACCTTCTCGAGGGCGCGCGGGTCGTTCTTCAGCGCGCGCATCTCAGCCTCGAGCTTCCGGTTCTCGGCGTCGATCCGCGCGACCTCCTCCTGTGCCGCGCGAAGCTCCACGCGCTGACGCCGGGCCTGAAGGAATCCGCGGTCGCCGACGAAGAAGAGGGCGAAGAGGAGTACGGAGAAGACGAGGGAGACGAGAAAGTACGACGCGGGCTTCACCGCGGCCGGTTCGGGACGCGCGTTCGGCGCGGCGCGAGAGGGCTCCTCGGAAGGCTCGTCCCCCCGGCTGACATTCTGCCGGTCGGCGAAGCGTGGCGCCCCGCGGCGGACGTCGAGGAGGTCCGGGCGGCCACTTTTTGCACCGACGACGCGTGTGACGCGCACGTCTCATTGTCTCAGAGCACACGGCCGCGGGAGCTTCGTTTCGGTGGCGCTATGCCCTCAGGGAGGAAAGCCCCGGCCAGACGGCGTCCTCGGCGAGGTCCTCTTCGATCCGGAGGAGGCGGTTGTACTTCGCGATCCGCTCGCTCCGGCAGAGGGAGCCGGTCTTGATGAAGCCGGCGTTCACGGCGACGGCGAGGTCGGCGAGTGTCGTGTCCTCCGTCTCGCCAGAGCGGTGGGACGGCACGGTGACATAGCCCGCCGTCTGCGCCATCCGGACGGCCTTGAGCGTCTCGGAGATCGTGCCGATCTGGTTCATCTTCACGAGCAGGCCGTTGGCGATGCCGTCTCTGATTCCCTCGGCCAGGATCTTGGGGTTCGTGACGAAGTTGTCGTCGCCGACGAGGTGGATCTTCGCGCCGAGCCTCTGAGTCATGAGCTTCCACCCCTCCCGGTCTCCTTCGGCGCAGCCGTCCTCGATGGAGGCGATCGGATAGCTCGCGACGAGCCCTTCCCAGAAAGCGACCATCTCGGCAGGGGAAAGCTCCTTCCCTTCGATGGCGTATTTCCCGTCCTCGAAGAACTCGGATGCCGCGGGGTCGAGTGTGATGAAGACGTCCTTGCCGGGGACGTAGCCCGCCTTGCCGATCGCCTCGACGATGAGGTCGAGCGCCTGCCGCGCCGTGGCGACGGCGGGGGCGAAGCCCCCCTCGTCGCCGACGCCCGTCGCGAGACCCTTCGCCTTGAGAAGCCCCTTCAGCGTCTGGAAGACCTCGGCCCCGGCGCGGAGCGCCTCGCGGAAGGATGAAGCGCCGGCCGGGAAGAGCATGAATTCCTGCGGCTCGAGCGGGTTGTCGGCGTGCGCCCCGCCGTTGATGACGTTCATCATCGGGACGGGGAGCGTGACGGCGCCCGGGCCGCCGATGTACCGGAAGAGCGGCAGGCCGCACGCTTCCGCCGCGGCTCGGCAGACGGCCATCGAGACGCCGAGAAGGGCGTTCGCGCCGAGCTTCGACTTCATCTCGGTGCCGTCGAGGTCGATCATCGTCCGGTCGATCTCGGCCTGCTGGCGCGCGTCCATCCCGATCAGCTCGGGGGCGATGATCTCCTCGACGTGCCTGACCGCCGTGAGCGTCCCCTTGCCGCCGTAACGCTTCTTGTCGCCGTCGCGCAGCTCGAGCGCCTCGCGGGTTCCGGTCGACGCGCCGGACGGGACGGCCGCCCGCGCCGACGCTCCTCCCTCGAGCAGGCATTCCACCTCGATCGTGGGGTTCCCGCGAGAGTCTAGGACCTCCCGGGCGTGCAGGCTTTCGATCGCGTACATGGGGCCTCCTTCTCCGGCCTCCGCGGCCATCCCGCGCTTGCAGCGGACGGATGAGCGGCCTGATTCTACGGGGCGGGAGAGATCGGGCGCTGATGCGGAAGACTCGAACCGCCGCCCGGGCCGCCGCTCTCGGGGCGCTGCTCGCCGCCGGGTGCGGCGGAACGCCGGGAAAACCCCCGGCCGCACCTCCGGGTTTCACCCGCTTCAGCCCCGGCCGAAGCGAGATCGCCTACGCCGAGCCGGCCGCCTCCGCCAAGCGGAAGCTCTTCCGGCGGATCAACGCCGACAGGGAGGCTCACGGCCTCCCGAGGCTCGGGTACGACCTTCTCGCGGCGAGAGTCGGGGACGAGTTCTGCACGGCCGCCGCGCGCGGCGGATACGTCGGGCACTGGGACCTCGACGGGCGTCCCCCCTATCTTCGATGGGCGCTTGCGGGTGGGGTCGACTACCACGGCGAGAACGTCGGCGGCGTGACGCGCACGGGCTGGGCCGTCCGCGACGAGGAGATCGCGACGCTCCTCCTCGACGCACACGAGCGGATGATGGAGGAGAGGCCTCCGGACGACGGGCACCGCCGGGCGATCCTCGATCCGAGGTGGACGCACGTCGGCGTCGGTGTCGCCTGGGCAGGAGGCGAATTCCGGATGACGGAGGAGTTCGTCCGGCGCGTCGCCGAGTGGGTGGAGATTCCGTCCGGGCCCGTTCCCGCAGGGACCAGCGCCACGATCCGCGTTCAGCTCCCCTCCGGCTGGGCGGTCGGCACGCTCGAGGTCGCGTTCGAGCCGGGGCCCGGCCCCCTGACGCGCGAGGAGATCGGCCGGCGCACCTCCTACGGCCTCCCGCCGGTGATCCGGCGGCTCCTTCCGCTCCTCTCGGGAGGGTTCCACTACACGGGGGGCGGCGTCGGCGACTTTCCGGTCTCCGGCGGACGACTCGAAGCCCGGATCCCGCTCGACCACGGCCCCGGCTCGTACTATGCGGTCCTCTTCGCCGGGCCGGGGCCGGTCCCGCCCGGCACGCTCCTGGCGCCTGTTCTCGCGGCGCGGATCGCGGCCCGGTAGCGGCTAAGATCCAGGAAATGCCCGAGCGCTTCTCGGCGGACGAGATCCGGACGCTCTCCGCCTTCTTCACGAACAGCGACCGGGACGTCTTCGCGCTCCGCCTTCCGCAGGAGGTCGCGGGCGCGCTCTTCTCGCGCTACAGCCGCTCGTCGAAGAGCCTGCGGCGCGTCTTCCTCGACGAGTTCCACGGCGGCGACGGACTCGCGGCGGGGCTTCTCTCCGGCGCGGCAGACACGGCGGACCCCTCGGCCCTCCGGAAAGCCCGCGAGTTCTACGAGCGCGTCCTCGTCGGCTACGGCGACGACTCGGTCGCGCAGCTCGGCGGGGCGCACGTGGCGCTCGAGGGGATCTCGAACGTGGCCGCGAAAACCGTCGAGGACAGCCGGATCGGCATCGCCTTCCTCGAGAAGTCGACCCGGTATGTCCGATTCGACCAGAAGGACGACGGCGGGAACTGGCTCTTCCACCCCGAGGAGACGCTCGTCGCCTCGTCTCACCGCGAGGCGTTCCTGGGCCTCATGGACGGGCTCTTCTCGGCCTACGCCGCTCAGATGGAGCCGATGCTCGAGGGGATCCGGCGGATGCTGCCTCTCGAAGAGGTCGAGGTCCGCCACCCAAAGACGGGGGAGAGGCTGGACTGGGCCGAAGTCGCGCGTGACGAGGAGCTTCTCCGGACGGCGAAGCGCGCGTACGGGGCGACCGTGAGGGCCCACGCCTGCGACGTCCTGCGCGGCTATCTGCCGGGGGCGACGCGGACGAACGTCGGGGTCTTCGCCTCGGGACAGGCGTACGAGCACCTCGTGAACCGGCTCCTTTCCCACCCGCTCCCCGAGACGCGCTCCCTCGGCGCGTCCATCCGGACGGAGCTCGAGCAGACGATCCCGGCCTTCATCCGGCGCTCCGGGCGAAGCGGCTATCGGGTCGATCTCGCCGAGCGGACACGCGGCCTCACGGCATCCCTCCTCCCGGCGCCGGAGCCGGCGCCGGAGCAGCCGGTCCGCCTTCTCGACTGGGACGGGGACGCGGAGGTGAAAGTCCTCGCGGCACTCCTCTACCCGGGAGGGGACGGCCCGCTCCCGGCCGTACGCGCCAGAGTCGCCGTGATGCCGGAAGCGGAGCGGAGGGCGCGGATGGAGGAAATCGCCGCGCTTCGCCGAAGCCGGCGCGACAAGCCGCCGCGCGCCCTCGAGGTCGTCGACTACACCTTCGACCTCCTCGGGAACCTCGGCATCTACCGCGACCTCCACCGCCACCGGATCCTCTCGCAGCAGCGTCAGCTCTTCACGACGGCGCACGGCTTCGACACGCCGCCCGAGCTTTCCGGGATCGGGGGCCGCGCACTCTTCGAGTCGCGGATGGAGGAGGCGGCCACCCTCCACGAGCGCCTCCGACGCGACCACCCGGACGCGGCGCAGTACGTCGTCCCCTTCGCCTTTCGGGTGCGCTGGATGGTCCGGATGAACCTCCGCGAGGCGATCCACTACTGCGAGCTCCGGTCGATGCCGCAGGGGCACCCCGACTACCGCGTCCTCGTCCAGGAGATCTGGCGCCAGATCGAGGCCGTCCACCCGTCGCTCGCCGTCTGGGGGCGCTTCGTCAACCGCGACGCCTACCGCCTCGGCCGGCTCCAATCCGAGATCCGATCCGAATACAGGAAGACTCAGTTGGAGGGGACGCGGACGAGGCCTTGAGCGGATCGGGTCAGAAGCTCGCCTCCCGGAGAAGCTCCTCCAGGGTCTCCAAAACGCCCAGCTCCCTGGCCCAGCGGCGCAGGTATTCGAGGTCGAGCGCGCCCTGCTGGATTCGGAGAACACCCGCGACGTCGCGGAGCTGTTTTTCGGAGGCGGAGCTCTTTCCCCAGGAGAGCTTGCTCAGAATGAGGTCCTCGGGAGTGACGCCGATGACACGAACGCCGAGGGTATCGATCGGACGGCGCCGCTCGAATTCCGTACGGCTGAAAGGGTCGCTTTTCACAAGAATAAGATCGGCCTTCCATCCCGCACGGGAGTCGATGATGTTGAACTTCGACCGCTCCCGCAGGGCCTCGAGGGCGGCTTCGGAGTTTGCATAGGTCTCGACGCGGCAGAGATCCACGAACCGGAGGAGCTGCTGCGTGGACGGGGCGATCACGATGTCGACATCCGCCGTGAAGCGCGGCTCTCCGTGGGCGAGAACCGCGGCGCCACCGCTCACCATGTGAGGGATGCCGCAGATCTCCAGCCGCTCCGTGACGAATCGGAGGAACTCCCCGAACTTCAGGGCCTGACCTCTACGCCGGGAAAGACCTCACGGAACAGGTCATCCCCGAGCAGGAGCCGGACCGTGGCAAGCCGGACCGTTTCGTCGTCGTATTCCGGATGCCGGCTCCGAACGGCCGCAGAGAGGCCCGCCCGGACCTCCTCGCAGAGATTCAGGCCGGCACGGAAGCGGCCCGAGACACCCATCCGCCGGAGGATCTCGAACTGTGCTTCCCGGGCTTCCCGGGAGGTGTCGGCGGGATCGAGGGACGATTCCACGGGGCCCTTCCTTCTCTCAGCCCAATACTACGCGGTCCTACACCGTGACTTCGCCGTCGAGAGCTTCGAAAACGGCGTGCGGACCTTCGTCGTCGGCCGCGAGGTGGACGGGGATGTTCCCCGGGATCTCGCTCCGGATCGCGGCATAGACGCCGGGGTCGTCGGTCACGATCGCGTCGATCCGGGCGGACCGCGCGATCCGCTCGAGCGTCGCCTCGATTCCCTGGACGGAGACGAACGTCGTCCGGCCGTCGGCGGCGTCGCGCAGCTCCTCCGCCAGCTGGTGTCTCCGGGTCGTCGCAACGAGGACGTGGCGCATCGTTCCCTTGAATTCTGACCGGAACCCCTCCACGATGAAACCCCCGGGGGAGAGGCGGCGGATGGCTCTGAAATTCCCGATCTATCTCGACTGCCACGCGACGACGCCGGTCGACTCGCGTGTCCTTTCCCTCATGCTCCCCTATTTCACGGAGCACTTCGGGAACGCGGCCTCGCGGACGCACGCCTTCGGCCTCCGGGCGGAGGCGGCCGTTGCGGTCGCCCGCGAGGCGGTGGCCGAGGCTCTCGGGGCGGAGCCGCGCGAGATCGTCTTCACCTCGGGGGCGACGGAGGCGAACAACCTCGCGATTCTCGGCGCTGCGCGCGCCGGACGCGGGCGCGGCGATCACGTCGTGACCTCCTCCATCGAGCACCGGGCCGTTCTCGACCCGTGCCGCGCGCTTCAGAATGAAGGTTTTCGCGTCACGTTCCTGCCGCCGGACCCGTTCGGGGCGACGTCACCGTCGGCCGTGGCGGCAGCGCTGACGGAGCGGACCATCCTCGTTTCCCTCTCGGCGGCCAACAACGAGATCGGGACCCTGAACGCGCTCAGGGAAACGGGCCGGGTCTGCCGCGAACGGGGCGTCCTCTTCCACACCGACGCGGCACAGGCCTTCGGGAAGATCCCGATTGCCGTCCACGAAGCGGGTGTCGACCTCCTCTCCCTCTCCGCGCACAAGATCTGCGGGCCGAAGGGGGCCGGGACGCTCTACGTCCGCGCCGTGAACCCGAAGGTGCGCCTCGAACCCGTCCTCTTCGGCGGCGGGCACGAGCGCGGGCTCCGCCCGGGAACGCTCGACGTCCCCGCCCTCGTCGGTCTCGGCGCGGCGACCCGTCTCGCCGTGGCGGAGCGGGAGGAGGAACAGGCCCGCGTCCGCGCCCTCCGCGACCGGCTGGAGGCGCGGCTCCTCTCTGAGATCCCCGGGGCCTTCGTGAACGGGCACCCGGTGGAGCGCCTCGCCGGGAACCTGAACATCGGCTTTCCCGGCCTCCGGGCCGACGACCTCATGATGGACGTCCGCGACGTGGCCGTCTCGGCCGGATCGGCCTGCACTTCGGCGTCGCCGGAGCCGAGCCACGTCCTCCGAGGCATCGGCCGAAGCGCGGATGAGGCGGCTTCCTCGATCCGGTTCGGCCTCGGCCGCTTCACGACGGCCGAGGAGGTGGATGCGGCCGCGGAGCGTTTCATCGCCGCCGCCCGAAGGCGGAAGGCGTGAGGCGCCTCCGCCCGTACGAGATCCTCGTCCTCGCGAACACGGTTCTCGTCGGGGCGCTCCTCTCTAAACGCGTCGGCCTTCCGGCCCGGTCCATCCTCGAGGCACAGCCCTCCACGTTCTTTCTCGGCCTCGGACTCGTCGCAGCCGGAGCTGCCCTCCGCGCGGCCGCCGTCGCCCGGGAGAACGGCGCGGCGCGGGCGTGGCTCTACCTCCGGCTGATCGCCCGACCCGGGAACCTCCTCGGCCTCGCGCGGATGTTCGTCGTCCTCGGCCTCGCAACCTGGAGCTACTCGTGGCTGAAGGTCTTCGTCCCGCACCTGAACGGCCGAGTGACCGACCCGCTCCTCGCCGCCGCCGACCTCCGGCTCCATCTCGGGATCAACCCGAACCGCTTCGTCATCGAGCTCTTCCCCCATCCCGCGCTCTGGCGTGGCCTCGACGTCTACTACGCGGGCTTTGTCTTCACGCTGGGGGCCGGGTTCGCCCTTCTCGCGTCGGCCCTCGACGTCCGCGAGCGGGCGCGCTTCGCCGCGGGCTTCGCCGTTCTCTGGATCGCCGGGGCGTGGCTCTACGTGGCGATGCCATCCCTCGGCCCCTGCTACGTCTTTCCCGAGGACTACGCCGCCGTCCGCTCCCATCTGCCGCTTCAGACCGAAACGCAACGCCTCCTCATCGCGCAGTACCGTTCCGTCATCTCGGGCCTGAAGCCAGGAGACGTCCTGAACCCCGTTTTCGGTGTCGCCGCCATGCCGAGCCTCCACGTGGCCGGGCAGGCTTTTCTCGCCTTCGCCTTCCGGAAGAGACATCCCCGCCTCTCACTCCTCTTCGGCGTCCTCTCGGCCCTGACGTTCCTCGGCTCGCTCGTCACGGGGTGGCACTACGCCGTGGACGGCTACGCCGGCGTCCTCCTCGCGTGGGGTGCCTGGCGGCTCGGAACGCGTCTGGGTTGAGAATGGGGGGATGACGCACCCTTCGCTCCGCCAGCGCCTCGCCGATGGGGGAGCCCTCTACGGACTCCTCTCGCCCGACACCGACGGCTCGCTCGTCGAGATGGTCGGCCTGCTCGGCTTCGACCTCTTCATCCTCGACACGGAGCACGGCTCCGCCGGGCCTCGCGAGGCCGAGTCGTTCGCGCGCGCCTGCGAGCTCGTCGGGATGGCGCCGCTCGTCCGGCCGCGCGGCCTCGACGCGAAGCTGATCCTCCAATACCTCGACGTCGGAATGCAGGGAATCATGCTTCCGGGCGTCCGAACGGTGGAGGAGGTCCGGCAGCTCGTCGCTGCGATGAAGTACCCGCCGCAGGGGCTTCGCGGCATCAACGGCGTCCGGGCGAATCGGTGGTTCCTCGCCGGGGAGGCGCAGGACGCGTGGGTCCTCCGGGCGAACGCCGAGACGCTGGTCCTTCCCCAGATCGAGACGGTCGAGGCACTGGAGCGGGTCTCGGAGATCGTGACGGTCCCGGGTGTGGACGGCGTCATCATCGGCCCGCGGGACCTTTCGATGGCGATGGGCTTTCCCGACGGGCCGGCCCACCCCGAGGTCGAGGAAGCGATCGACCGGATCACACGGGCGGTGATCGCGGCGGGGCGGCTCGTCGGGACGGTCGCGTCGACCGGCGAGAGGGCGAGAGCCCTCGTCGCGAAGGGGCACCGGATCGTCCTGCACTCCGTCGGTTCGCTGCTCCGGACCGGTGCGGAGACCTTCTTCCGCGAGGCACAAGGCCGGGAGTGAGGGTCAGTACGCCGTCTTCACGTTGACGCGGAGCGTCCGCTTCTCGAAGTCGAGAAGCGCGAACATCGCGTCGCCGAGGCGTCCCGTCCGCGCGAGGCAGTCGCTCTTCCGCGAGCGCATCAGGTCGTCGCCCGCGGTGCGGCAGGCCCAGACGCCGTTCGTCGTCTCGAGAGAGAGGGACAACCCGGCCGGGAGGCGGCCGAGAAGGCTGGCGGGAGGCGGGAGCGGCCGCCAGGTCGGGTCGTTTTCCAGGCGGACGCGGAAAGCGGCCAGTTCGTCGGGGCCGAAGGCGAAGACGGCGTCGATCGCGAGACCATTGCGCCCGGACGTGCCGGCGATTTTCGGATGCGTCTCGATCGAGACGAGCCGCGCGATGCGCGGCACGGCGAAGGTCCGGCGAAGAACCTCTTCGTCGGAAGGCCGCTCGCATGCGGAAAAGAACAGAAGGATGAGGACAGGGGCCGGGAAGATCCGTCTCACGACTTGGAGATGAAGCCCCACGGCGAGGCGGCGCGAGAGCGCGGATCGAAAACTCCGCGTGGCAGAGGGTGCGAGCCATCGGCGGGAGGAGGGACGGGGCGGACGACGGAGAGGATCGTCTCGCGGTGCTCCTTCACGAGCCGGCGAATCGGCGTCCCGGACGCCGCCGCGAGGAGGATCGGCGCGGACTCGGGGCCCATCTTTGCGAGATAGGCCTCCCAGAGCGCCTCGACGACCGGCATGCCGCGGAAGACGACGTTCGGCATCCCCTTGAAGGAGTCGCCGAGAAGGGCGAGCTTCTGCGTCAGGCTCTCGGGGTCGTCGAGGACCTCGTTCTCGAAGGGGGTGTGGGGCTTCGGGATGAAGACGTTCACATTCGGAACGAGAGTTCCGACGCGTCCGCGCTTCCGTCCCTCCGCGAGGAAGATCGCACGGAGGTCGTCCACGAGTCGGACGAGGTCCCGGACGTCCTCGTCCGTCTCCCCCGGGAGGCCGATCTGGAGGTAGAGCTTCAGCTGCGTGATCCCGGCGGCCGCGATGAGGAGCGCCTTCTCGCGCAGCATCCCGTCGGAGACCTTCTTGTTGATCGCGCGGCGCAGCCGCTCGTTTCCTGCCTCGGGGGCGATCGCGAGAGCCCGCTCCCCCTGGCGCGTCAGGATTGCGAGGATCTCCTCCGAGATCGCGTCGATCTTCACGGACGAAAGGGCGATGTGGTACCCGAGAGTCGAGAGGCCGTGGAGGATCGGGAGGATCTCCGGATGGTCGGCTACCGCGGTCGCGACGAGGCCGACCCGCGAGGTGAGCGGTCGGCACCGCCGTGCCACGGAGAGGATGCTCTCGGCCGGGATCCGGACCTGAGGGGCCATGGCGTAGGCGGCCCAGCAGAAGCGGCACATCTCCGAGCAGCCGCGCGCCACCTCGATGAGGAGCTTGTCGGCGAGCTCGGTGTGTGGCGTCAGGAGCGTCGTGTGCGGGGGCTCGCGGTCCGTTCCCTCGGCTGCCTTGAACTGCTGGACGACGACTCGTCCCTCCTCCGCGCCCTCGGCGCGTGGGCCGTGACAGGCGGGGACGTAGAGCCCCGGGACCGCCGCGAGCGCCTCGAGCGTCCCCTCGCGCGCGAGGTCCCGCCGGAGGACCTCGACGATCCGGGGAACGAGCTTCTCGCCGTCCCCCATCGCGAAGACGTCGACCCACGGCGTCAGGGGAGACGGGTTGATCCGCGCGGCGTCCCCGCCGACGAGAACGATCGCGTCTCCCTCGCCGCGGGCCTCCCGCTCGAGGGGGATCCGGGCGGCGGGGAGGAGCCGGAGGAGGTTCGCGTAGTCCATCTCCCAGGAGATGGAGAAGGCGACGAGCGGAAACTGGCCGACGGGCGTCCCGCTCTCGAGCGTCCGCGGACCGCGCGGGTCGGCCTCTTCCTCGACGAAGAAGCGCTCGCACGCCACGTCCGCTTCCCGGTTGAAGAGCCGGTAGACCCACTGAAAGCCGAGACTCGACATCCCGATCTCATAGGAGTTCGGGAATCCGAGAGCCACCCGGTGCCGCCCATGGAGCGTCAACGCCTCGGTCGGCCGCTCCGCGGCGATCCACGCCCTCCGGCGGGCTTCGGACGAGCTGCGGCTGGTCATGTTCCCCCTCCGCAACCATACCAGCGGCCGTTCCCCTCGGTTACGATGGCGCGAAAGTCCACCGGGAACCTCCCCCCGCCGCTTTTCGTATCGGAGGGGAGGAAGAGGCGACGCCATGTATTACGTCATCGGTGTCAACGGCCAGCAGTACGGCCCCGTCGAGGAGGCCGTCCTCAGGCAGTGGATCAGGGAAGGGCGCGTCGGCGCCCAGAGCCTGTCGTTCCGGTCGGGAGAGGCGAGCTGGATGGCGCTCGCCGAGCGGGCAGAGCTGAAGGATGCCGTTGCCCAGGCGGCCGCCGCGCCGGTCCAGCCCGCTCCACCGGCCGCCCCGGTGCCGGTCGGGACGGGAGACCAGAAAGACTGGCTCACGACACTCCTCTTCTCGATCTTCCTCGGCAAGTTCGGGGTCGACCGCTTCTACATGGGGTATGTGGGTCTCGGCCTCCTGAAGCTCTTCACGCTGGGTGGCTGCCTCATCTGGTGGATCGTGGACATCATCCTCATCGCCACCGGTGCCATGAAGGACGCCAAGGGACGCCCGCTCGTCCGCCGCGGCTGACCGGCGCAAAGGGGAGACGCCCTGATGCACGCGCAGGATCGGTCGTCCCGGCTCCCCGGCGTAGAGTAGGCGCGGCACGTCCCGGCGACGGCCGGGTCGACCGGAGGTTTCGATGCGCACTCGCCTCTCCCACCTCGCGTCAGCGCTGCTCGTTTCCGCGGCCCTGGCCTTCGCCGGGACGGCCTCGGCGCAGCAGGCCCGCATTCAGGGCGTCGTCAAGGACGGCAAAGGGAACCCGATCGAAGGGGTCAGGATCACGATCACGACGAAGGCCACCGAGCGCTTCAAGCTCGAGTTGAAGACCGACAGGAACGGGAAGTGGGGGGCGATCCTCGGCAACGCCGTTCCCCCCTATACGTACGTCTTCGAGAAGCAGGGCTACCTCCCGTGGCAGGAGACCAGGAAGGTTGGGGTCGGTGCGACGGAGGAGTTCTCGACGGTCCTCTACACGGGCGAGCAGGCCGTCGCGAGCGGGAAGGCCGAGATCAAGAAGGACCCGTACGTCGAGGCGTTCAACGGGGCCGTCGGGAAGTTCCAGGCCAGGGACATTCCCGGCGCCCTCGCCATGGCCGAGGAGGCAACGAAGCTCGGGCCGGACAAAGCCGGCTCGTGGGCCCTCGCCACGAAGCTCGCGCACGCGTCGAAGGAGTGGGACAAGACAATCCAGTACGGCGAGAAAGCGCTTGCGCTCGACGCCGAGCAGACCGACCTCTATCCGTTCCTCGTGGAGGCGTACCGGGCGAAGGGGGACAAGGCGAAGGTCGCCGAGTACGAGAAGAAGTTCGCCGCGGCCAACCCGGACAACCCCGACATTCTCTACAACCAGGCTGTCGACCTCTACAACAAGAGCGACTTCAAGGGGGCCGATCCGATCCTCCGGAAGGTCCTCGAGCTCAAGCCCGACCATGCCAAGGCGCATTTCCTGCTCGGGATGGCCTGCGTGAACCTGAACAAGATTCCCGACATGAAGACGCACCTGATGGAGTACCTGAAGCTCGACCCGAAGGGTCCGGACGCCGCCGTGGCGAAGGAGATGCTGGATGCCTTCAAGTGACGGAGGGAGCGCCCCCCCCTTCGTCATCGGCGTCGCGGGAGGGACGGGGTCGGGCAAGACGACCGTCGCGAACGCGATCCTCCGGCGCGTCGGAGAGGACCGGATCTCCGTCCTTTTCCACGATTCGTACTACCGTGACTGGTCCGACCTGCCGAAGGACGTCCTCGACCGGAAGAACTTCGACCACCCGGATTCCCTCGAGACCGAGCTTCTCGTCCGGCACGTCCGGGCCCTGAAGCAGGGGATGGTCGTCGAAGCGCCGATCTACGACTTCCGCGTCCACCGGCGGACCGCCGAGACCCGCCGTGTCGAGCCGAAGCGAATCCTCCTCGTGGAAGGGATCCTCATCTTCGCCGAGCCGGATCTCCGGAAGCTCTTCGACGTGAAGATCTTCGTCGACACGGACGCCGACGTCCGCCTCATCCGCCGGATCCGGCGCGACATCGCCGAGCGCGGGCGGACGCTGGAGAGCGTCTTCGAGCAGTACCACGCGACCGTCCGTCCCATGCACCTCGAGTTCGTCGAACCCTCCAGGCGCTGGGCCGACCTGATCATTCCCGAGGGGGGCGAGAACGCCGTCGCGATGGAGTTCCTCTTCGCGAGGCTCGAGCGGCTTCTGGCGCCCTGACGGGCGCTTCCCGCCCGCTCTCCTACAATCGGGCGGATGAGGGCCTTTCCTCCCGTCCCCGACCAGCTCGATCTCCTCCTGAAGGGGGTCGAGAGCTGCGTCCAGTCGGACGAGCTGGAGAAGAAGCTCGTCCGTTCCGCGAAGAGCGGCAAGCCGCTTCGCGTGAAGGTCGGCTTCGACCCGTCGGCCCCCGACCTCCACCTCGGGCACACGGTCGTCTTCCGGAAGATGCGCCACTTCCAGGAGCTGGGGCACGAGGTCGTCTTTTTGATCGGCGACTTCACCGGGATGATCGGCGACCCGACCGGGAAGAAGGCGACGCGTCCGCAGCTGACCCGCGAGGAGATCCTCGCGAACGCGGAGACCTACAAGGCGCAGGTCTTCAAGATCCTCGACCCGAAGGCGACGGTCGTCGACTTCAACTCCCGCTGGCTCTCGGCCCTCGGCGCGGACGGAATGGTCCGTCTCTGCGGGAAGTACACGGTGGCGCGCCTTCTCGAGCGGGACGACTTCGCAAAGCGGTACAAGGCGGGACAACCGATCTCGGTCCACGAACTTCTCTATCCGCTCTGCCAGGGTTACGACTCGGTCGCGCTCGAGACGGACGTCGAGCTCGGCGGGACGGACCAGCTCTTTAACCTCCTCGTCGGCCGCGACCTGATGCGCGAGTGGGGGCTGGAGCCGCAGGTCGTGATGACGCTCCCGCTCCTCGTCGGCCTCGACGGCGCCGAGAAGATGTCGAAGTCGCTCGGGAACCACGTCGGCATTGCCGAGCCCGCGGACGAGATCTACGGCAAGGTGATGTCGGTCTCGGACGTGACGATCTGGAGCTACTGGACGCTCCTGACCGACCTGCGCCCCGCGGCGATCGCGGCGCTGAAGGCCGAGGTCGCGTCGGGGGTGCTCCACCCCAAGGCGGCCAAGATGCGGCTCGCCCGCCGGCTCGTCGCCGACTTCCACGGCAAGGAGGCCGCCGCGAGGGCCGAGGAGGAGTTTGGACGCCGTTTCGCGGGCGCTTCGGGCGTGGTGAGCGCCGAAGCGGTCGACGGCCCGCCCTCCGGCGCCGAGAGCGTCGCTTCGGTGCTGGTGACGCTGAAGCTCGCCCCCTCGATGAACGTCGCGAGGCAGAAGATCCGCGAAGGAGCGGTCTCGATCTCCGACGACGGACGCGACTGGCGAAAAATCGGAAGTCCCGGGGATTTTTTCGACTACGGACCCGAAGGAACACGGTTCCTCCGGCTCGGACGGCAGTTTCGACTCGTTCGGTCTTCTTCATCATCGAATTCCCGGGAGGTTTCGTGAAACGGCGGCCGGCCGTGCACGCCCGCCGGCGACGCGTGCTCATCGTGGGCGGCGCCGGGCGGATGGGGCGGCTCTTCGCACGCTTCTTCCGTCGGCAGGGCTTTTTCGTCGAGATCAGCGATCCCGGGGGCGACCTCCCGGGCTTTCCCTCCGCGCCGCTCTCCCGCGCTGCGGCGGCCGACGTCGTCGTCGTGGCGGCCTCCCTCTCCCGGTCAGCCGAGGTGCTGGCCGGCGTGACGGGGCAGAGACCGAAGGGACTCGTCTTCGACATCGCCTCGGTCAAGGCGCCGATCGTGCCGCTGCTGGAGGCGGCCCACCTCGGTGGGACCTCCATCGCCTCCGTTCACCCGATGTTCGGCCCAACGGTCCGCTCCTTCCGCGGACAAGATCTGATCGTCTGTGACTGTGGCGACGTGAAAGCCGCTCGACGGGTGGCCGCTCTGTTCGAAGGGACGGGAATCCGGATCGCCACGATGCCCGTCGCCGAGCACGACCCGTGGATTGCGCGGACGATGGGGCTGACGCACGCGCTCGCACTCGGCGCCGCGGCAGCTCTCGCGGCGATGGAGGTCGCCCCGGACCTTCTCCACGGCCGCACCTCCACCTCGTTCCGGCGCCTCGTGGAGATGATCGGTCCGATCCTCGACCAGGAAGCGGAGCTGACGCGGATGATCCAGGCCGGAAACCCGGAGGGGGAGGAGGCGCTGATCCAGTTCGAGCGCGAGATGGCCTCCGTCCGCAAGCTCCTTTTCCACGAGCCGGTCGAGCAGCTCGACGCGACGATCCGGGAACTCCGGAAGGCCTTCGGCCGCCGAAGCTAGATCCCGCCGGCCCGGAAAGGCTCCCGCGGGATCGCGCGCGGGTCGAAGCGACGGCGCGCGTCCTCCAGCATCTCGCCAGGCGTTCCGTCAACGGGGTTCTGCCCGAGGATCCGGAGGGCGAGGGAGAGTGTCGACCGGGCGCGCTCTTCGGAAAGCGCCGGGAGCGGAAGGGCGCCGTCGCGCTTCCCGAGCTTCGTACCGTCCGGCCCGAGGACGAGCGGCAGGTGGGCGTACGAGGGCGTGGCGTCGCCGAGCGCCCGCTGGAGGGCGATCTGACGCGCCGTCGAGGAGAGAAGATCGGCGCCGCGGACGACCTCCGTCACGCCCTCTGCCGCATCGTCGACGACGACGGCGAGCTGATAGGCAAACGGGCCGTCGGCCCGCTTCACGACGAAATCGCCGACCGCGGCCGAGACGTCTTCGGAGAAGGGCCCGAGGAGAAGATCTTCGAAAGTGAAGAAGCCGGGGGGAACGCGGAAGCGGATGGCGCGCGCCGGCTTTCCCGCAGGCCGTCCGTCGCGACACGTCCCGGGATAGACGCCCGGCGTGGCGGGATCGTTTCGGTCGGGAGCCGACGCGACCCGTGCGAGATCCGCGCGCGTACAGGCACAGCCGTAGGTCAGACCCTTTTTCAGAAGAATCTCCAGCGCCGCCTCGTAATGCGCGAGACGCTGCGATTGATGGACGACCTCTCCATCCCACGCGAGGCCGTACCGTCCGAGCGTCCGGAGAATCTCGTCGGCCGCGCCGGGGACGACGCGCGGCGTGTCGAGGTCCTCCATCCGGACCAGCCACGAGCCGCCGGCGGAGCGTGCGAAGAGCCACGAACCGACAGCCGCCACGAGACTCCCGAGGTGGAGCGGCCCGGTGGGGGAGGGAGCGAACCTTCCGACGGCGCGCGCCGGCATCCCCCTGAGTCTACGGACCGTCAGCGGGAAGGCGTTGCCGAGTGGTGCGACGGAGCGAGGTCGGGCTCGACGTACCGGCGGATGGTGACGGTTTCGTCGTCGGTCAGCTTCGCTCGAACCTTCATCTCGGCCAGCGTCTTCTCCCACTCTTTCGGTTTGATTTCGGACGGTGCGTACGGGCGGTGGCAGCCGCCGCACTTCTTCCGGTAGAGAACCACCCCTTCACGCTGTGGAAGCGAGGCACCTGCGCACATAGAAGGGGCGAGGAGAAGCACCCCGACGAGAGTCGTGACGAGGGTTCCGCGGGCACTTTTCAAAAGAAGATCCCGAAGATGGCCCGGACCGCAAGCGTGTCCGATGAGCGGGTCAGGCCGAACTGGGGTCCGATGGCAATCCACGTCTTCGGCGTCAGAGTGACCGAGACGGTCGGACCGAGCGAGTACTCGTGCTTCCCCTTGTCGTTCGCCGTGACGAACTCGGCTCCGGCCCAGACCGAGCGTGTCAGCTCGTACCCGGCGGTCGCGATCCCCTTCCATTCGGTCGTCTCCGAGGCGAAGGCCTTCGAAGAAAGATCCGATTCGACCACGAGGTTCATGCTCAGGCCGAAGCGCCCGTACGACTTCCCGGCGATGAGGATCGTCTCGAATCCCCAGGGGTTCGACCATTCCACGTCGCGCTTGACCTCGAAGTAGCCGGTCAGGTCGAGCAGTTCCCGCATCCGGTCCGGCAGCAGGTTCGCGCGGAGGGAAACCTGGGCCCGGTCGAATTTCAACCCTTCCTCTTTCGTCTGGGAGAGCACCCCGAGATAGACGTCGAGGGAGACGTCATCCGTCAGGCCGTTCTCGATCTCGATCTGGTACTCCGAGTCGGTCGAAGATCCGGACGACGCCTTCGTCCCCGTCAACCAGGTCTCGACCTCCACGGACCCTTTCGGGCCGGCCCCGGGGGGATAGGCCCAGACGGTGTTTCGCTTCCCGGCATGGGCCGCGCAGGGGAGGAGAAGGACGACGAGAAAGGGGAGGACGAAAATCTTGCGATTGAGTCTCATTTCTATCAAGGTAAACCCGGGGCCGCGAAACGTCAACTGATGCAGCGGCATCAGAGAACGACGATCCGCTCGCGGCGACGCGGCATGAGGCTTCTGGGCCCGGTGATCTGATACCAGCGTCTATCCCAGTTGAGTGTCCAGTCGTTCTGGACGGATCGGGTTTCCTCGAAGACGAACATGTCCTCCAGACGCAGAGCCGCCGGGACAGGCCGGTGGTAATCGACGGTGCTGGCGGGGCTGTGCGCGAACTTGTCGTTGATGCTCTTGAGGAACGCCTTCATGGCGCCCTCGGTGGTCTCCTCGTGCTGCAAGTGCCCCGACATCCGGGCCGTGGCGTCGTCGACGAGATCGATCAGGCACGACTGCTCGCCGATACCAAGCCAGTCGTGGAAGCTCCCGTCCATCTGCACCAGCTCGCCGAAGTGCTCCTTGGGCGGCCTCCACTTGCGGTGCGGGCCTCGCTTCCTTTGCCACCGCCAGAGGCCTTCGCAAATCAGCCACCGCCTGAGCGTCTCGTGGTCCACCACGAGCCCCAGCTCGGCCAGCTTCTCAGTCGCCAGCGTAGGCCCGAACCCCGATAGCCGCCCCCGGGTACATCTCCAGGCTCCGGCTCCTGGCATCGGTCTCAAAGGCCCGGTTCGAACCGCGGCCTCGGCCCGCGTGCACCAGCCCCTTGGCTCCGGACTGGCGAAACCGCTTGAAGCTGCGCCCCATCTGCCGCCGGCTCATCCCCAGCCGCTCGGAGGCCGCCTTCAAGGTCTGCCTGCCCGCCTTCACCATCGAAAGCTCTACGAAACGTGCCCGCTCCTTCGCGCTCAACCCCACGATCCCCTCCATCCGTGCCCCCTCCTCCCAGAGGGGACATTTCTATCGAGTTACTGAGGGGACATTTCCACGGAGTTACGACAAGCGAAACGGCGCGTCTTGACGGGGGGCAGAGGGGAACTTACGATCCGCCGCTCACCGCGGGGTGGCCGCTCCGCGGGGGCTCGCCTCGCTCTTTGCCACGGCCGCCGATCCGCAGTAGCTCAATGGTAGAGCATTCGGCTGTTAACCGAAGGGTTGTAGGTTC
>JBBIPB010000003.1:0-48735 GCA_037443065.1 Acidobacteriota bacterium
GGATGATCGTGAATCTGACCGACCTCGACCGGATCCTGAAGGAAGAGGTCGACCGGCCGCTGGACCACCGGCACCTGAACGCGGAGATCCCGGAATTCGCGCGGACGGTTCCCACGGCCGAAAACCTCGCGCGCTGGATCTGGGACCGCGTCGCGGCCCGAATCGTCGCGGAGGGATGGCCCTGCCGCCTCGTCTCCCTGGCGCTCCGCGTGACCCCGACCTTCGCGGTCGAACTCACCGACCCGGAACTCGCGAAGAGCTCCGGCTGACGCCGCCGCCGAGACCTCGTAGAATCGGAGCGTATGAGCCGAGCCGCCGCGAAGTCAGATCAGAAAAAGACAGCCGGGACAGGCTCCACCGGGCGCGCCCCGAGCGACCGCGTCGTCGACAGGGACCACCTCGTCCTGCGCCGGGGCGGGAAAGCGGTGGGCGTCGTGATCTCGATGGACGAACTGCGCTACTTCCAGGAGCTGGAGGACCAGCTCGACGTCCGACAGGCCGATACGGCGCTGGCGGACCCCAAGCGCACACCCTACGAGGAAGTGCGCCGCAAGCTCGGCCTGTAGTGGCCTACACCGTCAAGACCACAAACTCGGCCGACAAGGATCTGGCCGCTCTCCCTCGCGACGTCCTCCTTCGCGTCGACGCGGCCCTCCTCGCCCTCGCCGACGGGCCGCGACCCCACGGAGTCGTCAAGCTCAAGGGGACGAAGGGCGACCGCTGGAGAGTGCGCGTGGGCGACTACCGGGTCCTCTATGCAATCGACGACCGGCGAAAGCTCGTGGAGATCGCCCGCATCCTGCACCGGCGCGAGGCGTACCGCGACCTCTGACGCTTCGGGTGACCCCGACCTTCGCGGTCGAGATCGAAGCTCGTCCGACGGCAGCGGAGGCCTGACCGCTCAGATCGGGTGCGTCCGCCGCTCGCGGCGGCGGAAGGAGAGGTGCTCGGTCGCACCGGCATGAAGGGCCGCCGAGACTATCCGTTTCCGCCCCCACGCGACCTCGGCGGGGGCATGGGCGTCCGACGAGAAGACGATCGGGACGCCGGCGGCGACGAGCCGGCCGAGGAGGTCCGGAGCGGGATACTCCTCGTCGACGGTCTTCCGGAGGCCGGCGCTCGAGACCTCGACCACGACGCGCGCGTCCCGCGCCGCCGCGACCGCGTGCTCCTCCGCCGCCCGGAGCGAGTCCGGCATCCGGTTTCCGAACTTCTTCGGAAGGTCGAAATGAGTCATGACGTCGAAGAGTCCCGTCGCGCACGCCCGGGCGACGAGCCGCCAGTACTCCCACCAGAGGAAGACCGTTCCCTCGTCCCGGTGGCGCGCGGCCGCGCCCGGCGCATCGATCCAGCCCCCCGCCACCCAGTGCACCGAGCCGAGGACGACGTCCCATTCGTAGGCGTCGAGAATCTCCCGAAGCACGGCCTCGTGCCCTTCCGCGTAGTCGGCCTCGATTCCGAGGAGGACATCGATCCGGCCGCGGTATTCCTCGCGGAGCGCCTGGACTTCCTCGATGTATCCGGGGAGCTCGGCGCGCGTCATCGCGAGGTTCGGATCGGGGTCGTCGCCCGGCAGGAAATAGAGGGGGAGGTGGTCCGTGAAGGCGATCTCGGCGAGGCCGCGGGCGAGAGCCGACTCGACGAACTCGCGCATCGTCCCCCCCGCGTGGCCGCACCGGGCCGTGTGGACGTGGTAGTCGGTCGCGTACTCAGCCGGACGCATGGCCACCGAGTGTAAGCTGGTGCACGAGAGAGGGTGTCGACGATGCCGATCCGGATCAACCGCGTCTACACCCGGGGAGGGGATGGAGGGGAGACGAGCCTCGTGGGGGGGCAGCGGATCGCGAAGGACTCGATCCGTATCGAGAGCTACGGAACGGTGGACGAGCTGAACGCCGTCCTCGGTCTCGTCCGCGTCGCGAACCGGGTCACGCCTGGAGGGACCGGCGCCGACGTCGCCCGGCTCGACGCCCTGATCGAAAGGACACAGAACGACCTGTTCGACCTCGGCTCCGACCTCGCGACGCTCCCCGGCGACCGCCATCCGAAGCAGCCGGTCGTCGAGGCGCGGCATGTCGCCGCGCTCGAGGCGGCGATCGACGACTTCAATGAAGATCTCCCGGAGCTGACGTCCTTCGTCCTGCCGGGGGGAGGGTTCGTCGGCGCCTTCCTGCACCAGGCCCGGACCGTCTGCCGGCGCGCGGAGCGCCTCGTCACGACGCTCTCCCGGGAGGGAGCCATCGGCGAGCAGTGTCTCCCGTACCTGAACCGCCTCTCGGACCTCCTCTTCGTCCTTTCGCGATGGGCGGCGAAGATGCGCGGCGAGGCGGAGACCCTCTGGGACCCCCGTCGCCCGTGAGGGCTCGGGCGGGAGCGGCGCTCGTCCTCTTCTGTCTCGCCCGGTCGGCCGCCGGCGAACCGGTGAGGATCACCGAGATCGAGATCCGGACGGACAACGTCTTCAGTCCCGCCGAGGCTTCGGCCTCCTTCTTCCCCTACGGGCTCGCGAACGCCCTGCACGTCGTCAGCCGCAAGAGACTCATCGAGAAGTTCCTCCTCTTCAGGGTCGGGGATCCCGTCGACCGGGACAAGCTCGCGGAAACGGAGCGGAACCTTCGAGCCACCGGCCTCTTCCGCTTCGTCGTCATCCGTGCCAACGGGACGAAAGTCGTCGTCGAGACCGGCGACGCCTGGACGCTTCTTCTCCGCGGCGGACTCTCGAGCAAGGGAGGCGTCACGACCTATCAGGTCGGCCTCGAAGAGGCGAATCTGCTCGGGGCGGGGCGCCAGCTGAAGTTCCTCTACGACAAGGACACGCAGAGGATCTCGCGCTCCTTCACTTTCGCCGACCCCGCCTTTCTGAAGCCCTACACGCTCCTCCGGCTCGTCACCTCGAACCTCTCCGACGGGACGTTCTACGAGGGGCGCCTTCAGCGTCCCTTCTACGCGCTCGATACTCGCTGGGCGGCGGGCGTTCTCTGGCAGGAATCCCGCTTCGATCAGAAGATCTACGCCGGGGGCGAAGAGGTGTCGGATTGGTCGAACCGACAGAGGTTTCTTCGGGGAGACGGAGGAATCCGGATCGGGATCTCGGAGTCCGCCGCGACGCGGCTCCTCGGCAGTCTCGAGTGGAATGAAACGGCGGTGGAGGAAGGTCCTTTCGGCCCGCCCCCACCCGGCGACGGGCCGGCGCGCCGGTTCTTCTTCGTCGGAGCGGGGCTCGAGCGGGAGGCGAACCGCTGGATCGAGCGGGTCGACGTCGAGAAGATCGGCCGTGTCGAGGACTTCAATCTCGCCCCGGTCGGGCGGATCGAGCTCGCCGTCTCGCCGGAGGTCTTCGGAGCCACGGGAGGTGCGCGCGTGGTCGCGCGCGGCAGCGTGGGGACCCTCCTGCCGCACGGCTTCTCGGTCGCCTCCGTGACCGGCGAGACCCGCTACGAGGATGGCCCCCGCCAGGCTCTCGTCAGCGCCGACCTGCGCGCCGTCCTTCAACACCCCTCCACCACGTTCATCGCCCGTGCGGCGGTCGTCTCCGGCTGGCGCCTCGATCCGGACTACCAGATCTATCTCGACGGGGAGAACGGCGTCCGGGCCTACCGCCTTCATGCCGTCTCCGGGACCGGGCACCTGGTCGGGAACCTGGAACTCCGGACCGTCTTCTTCCGCGACGTCCTTCACATCGTCTCGTTCGGGGCGGCAGGCTTCCTCGAGGCCGGGCTGTCGTGGGGGCCGCCCGACGGCTACCGGCGGCTTGCGGACGCGGGAGTCGGCTTGCGGTTCGGCCTGACGCGCGCCGCCCAGATGTCCCTTCTTCGTCTCGACGTCACCCGCGCGTTCTACCCGGACCCGCTCGGGCGGACGGGGTGGCTCGTCTCCTTCGCATCGAGCCAGGCGTTCTGACGCCGGGCTGGAAGCGCGTAATATCCGTGTTTATGCAGGAACGCGCGCGCGATTGGACGAACATCCTCTTCCTCACGCTCTCGCCGCTCGTCGGGATCGGCGGCACACTCGTCTATTCGGCGCGCGTCGGCGTGGCCTGGTGGGAGCCGGTCCTCTGTCTCCTGTTCATCGTCACGATCGGCCTCTCGATCGGGGCGGGCTACCACCGGTACTTCGCTCACCGGACCTACGAGTGTCACCCGGCGGTGGAGGCGGTTCTTCTCTTCTTCGGGGCGATGGCGCTCCAGAACTCGGCCCTCCGGTGGTCCCGCGACCATCGGGACCACCATCGATTCGTCGACACGGACCGGGATCCTTACAGCATCAAGCGCGGAGCCCTCTGGGCCCACATCCTCTGGACCTTCTACAAGGAGCCGTCCGGTCGCGGCTTCGAGAACGTTCCGGACCTCCTCCAGAACCCGCGCGTGATGTGGCAGCACCGGTGGTACCCGGTTCTCGGGGTGAGTATCGGCCTCGGCGTTCCGACGCTCGTCGGCTCCCTGTTCGGGAGCCCGCTCGGCGGCCTTCTCTGGGGCGGCTTCCTCCGGATCGTCCTCGTCCACCACACGACGTTCTTCGTCAACTCGGTCGCGCACCTCTGGGGCGCGCGCCCCTATTCCACGGAGAACTCGGCGCGAGACAACTGGCTTCTCGCGTTTTTCACGCACGGAGAGGGGTACCACAACTTCCACCACAGGTTTCCTTCCGACTACCGCAACGGAATCCGCTGGTATCAGTGGGACCCGAACAAGTGGTGCATCCAGGGGCTCCGCTTCTCCGGGCTCGCGCGAGGCCTCCGGGTCACGCCGCCGCCCGTCATCGAGAAGGCAAGGCTGGCGGTCCTCGCCGCCTCGGCTGGCGATAGATTGGCAAAGGCTCCGGAAGAGGTCGCCGGAGAGTGGGGTGCGCGCCTCAGCCGGGCTCAGGCCCGTGTGGAGGAGGCCCTGCAGCTCTGGAAGGACGCCTACGTACGCCAGCGGGAGCTGCAAGGGGAGAGAGCCCGCGGTCTTCAGCCCCCCTCGGACGTGAGAAGCGCCGTTCGGCGGAAGGTGAGGGAGTACGAGAGGCGGTTCCGGGAGAGCCGGCTCGAATGGCTGACGCTTCTGCGAAGCCTCGGAGACGCTCCGGGCATCGCTTCCTGACCGGACGACGGCTTACGATCAGTGGATTCCCCGGCCGGAGAGCCAGCGTTCGGCGTCGATGGCCGCCTTGCACCCTTCTCCCGCGGCGGAGATTGCCTGCCGGTAGCTCGGATCGGCCACGTCGCCCGCCGCGAAGACCCCTTCGACCGAGGTCTGCGTCGACGGGTGCCGGATCAGGAGGTAGCCCGTTTCGTTCATTTCGAGCTGGCCCCGGAAGATCCCGGTGTTCGGCTGGTGCCCGATCGCGGCGAAGTAGCCCGAGACGGGAAGTGTTCGCCGCTCGCCCGTCTTCACGTTGCGGAGGGCGACGCCCGTCACGCCGCTCGCGGCACGCCCCGCCCCCGGTTCGCCGAGGATGTCCTCGACGACGGAGTTCCAGTGGAACTCGATCTTCGGGTTCGCGAGGAGACGCTGCTGCATGATCTTCGAGGCGCGCAGCTCCTCGCGGCGGTGGACGACGTGGACTTTCGTGCAGAACTTCGTCAGAAACGAGGCCTCCTCGGCGGCGGTGTCGCCTCCGCCCACGACGACGACATCTTTCCCCTTGAAGAAGAAGCCGTCGCATGTTGCGCAGGCCGAGACGCCGTAGCCGAGGAGCCTTTTCTCCGCCGGCAGCCCGAGGTACCTGGCCGAGGCGCCCGAAGCGATGATCAGCGAATCCGCGGTCAGGCGGCCGGCCCCTTCGAAGGTGAGGGTGAAGGGGTGGACCCCGAGGTCGGCGCCCGTGACCGTATCGATCACGATCTCCGATCCGAAGCGCTCGGCCTGCCTGCGCGTGACGTCCATGAGGGCCGGTCCCTGGATCCCGTGCTCGAACCCGGGGAAGTTCTCGACGTCGGTCGTCGTCGTGAGCTGGCCGCCGGGCTGGGCCCCCTCGACGACGAGGGGGGCCAGAGCGGCGCGGGCGGCGTAGATGGCGGCCGTCAGGCCCGCCGGTCCGGATCCGATGATGACGACCCGGTAGTGGGTTTTCGCGGTCATGGCGCGGACTCTACTTCGTCTTCGCGAAGAACTCCTTCGAGCCCTTCCAGTCCGCCTTCATCGTTCTGGTTCCGGGCTTCCAGTCGGCGGGGCAGACCTCGCCATGCTCGCGGACGAACTGGAACGCCTGAAGGACGCGTAGCGTTTCATCGACCGAGCGTCCAACGCCGAGGTTGTTCACCGTGGCGTGCTGGACGACGCCTTCGGGGTCGATCAGAAAAAGGCCGCGGAGGGCGACCTTCCCGTCGGCCGAGAGGACGCCGTATTCGCGGGCCAGGTCCTTTCCGAGATCTTCGAGGAGTGGGTAGGCGAGTCCCTTGATCCCTCCCTCCTCGCGGGGCTTCTCGGTCCATGCCAGGTGGCTGAACTTCGAGTCGACCGAGGCGCCCAGCACTTCAGCGCAGAGCTTCCGGAACTCTCCCAGCCGGTCGGAGAAGGCGAGGATCTCCGTCGGGCAGACGAAGGTGAAGTCGAGCGGATAGAAGAAGAGCACGACCCACTTCCCGCGGTAGTCGGTCAGGCGGTAGATGGAAAAGTTGCCGTTCAGGACGCCGTCGAGGGCGAATTCGGGGGCCTCTTGGCCGACGATCTGGCTCATTGGGTCGGACTCCTCGTGTTCGATTCCGGGTGCGAGGGATAGAGTAGCCCCCGGTGTTCTCTAGTTTAGATCGAATCTAAAGAAAAGTCGAGTCCCTCTTGACTCTTTCTTATACTCAGTCTAAATTAGGGACCGATTCGAAGGAGGATCCGACATGCGCGAACTCAAGGGTACGAAGACCCACGAGAACCTCAAGCACGCCTTTGCGGGAGAGAGCCAGGCCAACCGCCGGTACCTCTACTTTGCCGACAAGGCCGACGTCGAGGGACACCCCGAGATCGCGGGGAACTTCCGCGACACGGCGGAGGGGGAGACCGGGCACGCCCACGGCCACATGGACTATCTGAAGCCCGCCGGCGACCCGGCCACCGGATTGCCGTTCGGCTCCACGGAGCTGAACCTCAAGTCGGCGATCGAGGGCGAGACCTACGAGTACACGCAGATGTACCCGGGCTTCGCGAAGATCGCCCGCGAGGAGAGCTTCGCGGAGATCGCGGACTGGTTCGAGACGCTCGCGCGCGCCGAGAAGTCGCACGCGAACCGCTTCTCGAAGCTCCTCACCACGCTGCACGCCTGAGGACTCGCCGGGGGGAGGGGAGCGCCGCGCCCCTTCCCCCGGGTTCCCCGTTCCGAGAAAGGACGTTGTCATGGGCGCTGTCGGCCAGCCGGTCAAGGTCACCGACGGAAAGTCCCTCTCAGCCGAACTCACGCGCATCGCCGACATCTGCCACGGCTGCCGGCGCTGCTTCTCGCTCTGCCCGTCCTTCGACGTCCTGTTCAAGGGGCTCGACACGGCGGAGGTGGACGGCGACGTGGAGAAGCTGCCAGCGAAGGTCTTCGACGATTTCGTGGACCTCTGCTACGAGTGCAAGCTCTGCCTGCCGCACTGCCCGTACATCCCGCCGCACCGGTGGCACGTCGACATCCCGCACCTCGTCCTCGAGGCGCGGCGGACCCGGCGCGAGGCGGCCGGGCTTCCGCTCCGGGAGCGGATGCTCTCGAACCCGGACCGGCTCGGGCGCCTCGCGTCGCCGGTCGCGCCACTCGCGAACTTCGTGAACGCTCTTCCCGCCGTCCGGTGGGCCCTGGAGAAGACGGCCGGCATCTCGGCGAAGAAGGACCTGCCGCGCTTCGCCGGGGAGACGTTCACGGCCTGGTTCCGGAAGCGGCCGGCTCCGGCGGCGCGCCCGGATCCGTCCGCGAAGGTCGTCTTCTACCCGACCTGCTCCGTCGAGTGGAACCGGCCGGAGATCGGGAAGGCGGCCGTCCAGGTCCTCGAGCATTCCGGTGTCGAGGTCGTCGTCGAGTACCCGCGCTGCTGTGGGATGCCGTTCTTCGACGTCGGGGACGTTCCGTCCGCGGTCGAGGCCCGGACGGACGTCGTGCGCGCTCTCCTGCCCTGGGTGGAGAAGGGGTACGCCGTCGTCACCCCCGGTCCTTCCTGCTCGCTGATGATCAAGAAGGAGTACCCGTGGCTCGGCGGGGGGGACGCCGTGGAGCGGGTCGGAAAGGCCACCCGCGACCTCTTCGAGTTCCTGATGGAGCTGAAGGGGAAGCGGCGCCTCGCCCTCGACTTCCCCCGCGCGCCGAAGTCGATTGCCTACCACCTCCCCTGCCACCTGAAGGTGCAGAACATCGGCTACAGGTCCCGCGACCTCCTCGCCCTCACCGGGGCGGCCGTGACGATGGTCGAGAAGTGCTCCGGACACGACGGGACCTGGGCGATGAAGGCCGAGTACTTCGACGAGTCGATGAAGGTGGGGAAGAAGCTCTTCGACGGCCTCGCCGCGGCCCAAGCCGAGGTCGTCGCGTCCGACTGTCCGCTCGCCGGCGTCCAGATCCGGCAGGGGATGGGAGTCCCGGTCCTCCATCCGGCGGAGGTGCTCCGGAACGCCTACGGCCTGTCGACCAACTGAGAATCGAAAGGGAACGGATGCGGAAGATCGAGCTCTCGGACGTCAAGAACCTCCATGAATACGAGCTGATCCGGGACGGCTGGCGCCGGAACGTCATCGCCGAGAAGGCGCGGCGGCGCATCCTCCTCGGCCCGATCATGTCGCTCGTCTTCGAGAACCGCCTGACGGTGCTCGGCCAGATTCAGGAGATGTGCCGCGCCGAGCGGATCGTGAGGCCCGACGCCATCCGGCACGAGATCGACACGTACAACGAGCTTCTGCCTGACGCGGGAGAGGTGGCGGCGACTCTCCTGATCGAAATCACGGAAGAACGGGAGATCCAGGCCCGGCTGGACGGTCTCGTCGGCCTCACGACCGGGCGCCATCTCTTCTTCGAGCTCGGAGATCGCCGCGCGCCGGCCCGGTTCCTCGGCGGGCAGAGCCGGGAGGACCGGATCGCGGCCGTCCAGTACCTCCGGTTCTCTCTCGGCGACGACGAGGCGACGCGTGAAGCCCTTCTCGACCGCCGGGTCCCGGCGGCGATCCGCGCAGAGCATCCGAACTACGAGGCGGCCGCGTCCCTCTCTCTCGAGACGCGAAAGGAGCTGGCCCGCGACCTCGGGACGGAGTGACGGCGTGAAGATTCATCTCCTGAGGCATGCCGAAGCCGAGGACTCGTCCCCCTCCGGCCGTGACGCCGACCGGCGGCTGACCGATGCCGGCCGGAAGAGGATGCGGCTCGTGGCGAAGGCCATCGCGAAGATGGACCCCCGGTACGACGCCATCCTCGTCTCGCCTCTCGTCCGGTCGCGCCAGACGGCCGAGCCTGTCGGCCAGGCCTGCGGCTTCCGGAAGGCGCTGCTGGTGACGCGGAGCCTCCTTCCGAACGCCGATCCCGAGGAGGTCCTTGTGGAACTCGGGAAGATCGGGGCCGGAAGCGTCCTCCTCGTCGGCCACCAGCCCCACTTCGGCCGGCTCCTCGGCCGGCTCGCGACCGGCCGGAGGGACGCGGAAATTCCGATGAAGAAGGCAGGACTCGCGGAAGTCGAGATCGACGGCGATCCGTCGGTCGCCCGGGCCGAGCTGAAGTGGCTCCTCTCGCCGCGCCTCCTCGAGGAGAGGGCCTGACGGGCGCCGGGCCGCGGTCCGCTCCATCCTGATAGCATTCCAGCCCCGAAAGGGAGGAGATCGGCATTTATGGGTAAGGGCCTCGTCCTCGGTTGTCTCGTCTTCGTTCTCGTAGGCGTCCTCGTCCTCGGCGGCTGGGCCGCCGGCACCTACAACCGGCTCAACGAAGCGGATCAGAAGCTCACGGCGGCCTGGGCACAGGTGGAGAACCAGTACCAGCGCCGGATGGACCTGATCCCGAACGTCGTCGAGACGGTGAAGGGGGCCGCAACCTTCGAGAAGGAGACGCTCGAAGGGGTGATCAAGGCCCGCGCGTCGGCGACGCAGGTGAAGGTGGACGCCAACAGCATCAAGGACCCCGCCACATTCGCGCAGTTTCAGAAGGCGCAGGATCAGCTGGGAGGCGCTCTCGCGCGCCTTCTCGTCGCCGTGGAGAAGTACCCGGAGCTGAAGGCGGTCCAGGGCTTCCGCGACCTTCAGGTGCAGCTCGAGGGTACCGAGAACAGGATCGCCGTGGCGCGGCAGGACTTCAACAACGCCGCGCTCTCCTACAACACGCTCCGGCGCTCGTTCCCGACCGTCATCGTCGCCAACTTCGCCGGCTTCAAGGAGCGGCCGTACTTCAAGGCTGTCGAAGGCGCGGCGACACCGCCGGCTGTCAAGTTCTGAAGAACCGCTGGCCATCCACGTTCCTGGGGCTCGCGCTGCTGGCGCTGGGCGCCGCTTCGTCGGCAGCTGCGCCCGTCGTGCCTCCCGCCCCGAAGGAGTTCGTGACCGATCGTGCCGGCGTCCTGACGCCGGCGACGCGCGCGTCGCTCGAGAGCCGCCTCCGGGAGTTCGAGGCCTCGACCTCGAACCAGTTCCTCGTTTACATCGACCGGCGGGTTCCCGACGGGACGACGCTCGAGGAGTTCACGGTGGCGACCGCGCGCGCCTGGCGGGCGGGAGACAAGGCGAGGAACAACGGTCTCGTCCTCTTCGTCTTCCCCGAGTCGCATGCGGCCCGGTTCGAGGTGGGCTACGGCCTCGAGGGGGCTCTCCCCGACGCTCTCGCCGGGAGGATTCTCCGGGACGAGGCGATCCCACATTTCCGTTCCGGCGACTGGGACGGCGGCGTCCGGGCCGCGGTCGACGGGGCGATCGCCGCGACGAAAGGGGAATACGTCGGGGCCGGCCGCCACACCTCGGCGCCGCGACAAGGCGGCGGAAACCCCTCCTTTGTCATCCTTCTCGTCATATTCATCGTCCTCCCGATCGTCTTCGGCGTCCTCCGCGGGGGCGGCGGCGGTCGGGGCCGCTACTGGTACATCGGCGGCGGCGGCTTCGGGGGCGGGGGTTTTGGCGGCGGCGGCGGCGGCTTTTCCGGAGGGGGAGGCTCGTTCGGCGGCGGCGGCGCGAGCGGGAGCTGGTGAGGGACGTGATGCCGAAACGAACGGTGACGAAGGACTTCTTCGAGGGGCTCGACCGCCCGGCCATCGTCGAGGCGATCCGGAAGGCCGAAGGGAAGGGGCGCGGCGAGATCCGGGTCCACCTCCAGCACGGACGGGTCGCCGACCCGCGAAAGGCCGCGGAGGCGACCTTCCTCCGGCTGGGGATGGACCGGACTGTCCACCGGACGGGGTGCCTCGTCTTCATCGCCCCGGAGGAACGGTCGTTCGCCGTCGTCGGCGACGTCGCGATCCACGAGAAAGTGGGGGACGCCTTCTGGCTCGGCGCGCGGGACGCCGCGGCCGCACGGTTCGCGGAAGGGAAGTTCACCGAGGGGATCGTGGCGGCCATCGACCGGATCGGGGACGTCCTCGCGGAGCATTTTCCGAGGGCCTCCGGCGAGAAGGACGCGGACGAGCTGTCGAACGAGGTGAGCGAGGCCGGAAAGCCCTGATTGGCCGTGACTTTGACAGTTGGGGTCCGGGGTGGTACTTTTTGCGGCCCTTTTTTACCGGAGGTTTCGAGACCATGTACGCCGTGATCCAGTCGGGAGGCAAGCAGGTCCGCGTCGCCGAAGGCGACGTGGTCCGCGTCGAGCGCCTCACGAAGGAGCCCCTCACGAAGGGGGCCGAAGTCGTCCTGAACGAGGTCCTCGCCGTCGGCAAGGATGACGGGCTCTTTCTCGGTTCGCCGCTCGTTTCGGGCGCGTCCGTCAAAGGGGTCGTGGTCCGGGAGATGCGCGGGCCCAAGCTGATCGTCTTCAAGAAGAAGCGCCGGAAGGGGTTCAAGCGGATGCACGGCCACCGGCAGAATCTCGTCGAGATCCGGATCGCATCCATCACGGCCTGAGTCGCCGGCGGAGGTCCTCACCATGGCTCACAAAAAAGGACAGGGTTCCTCCCGGAACGGGCGGGACAGCAACAGCCAGCGTCTCGGCGTGAAGCGCTTCGCGGGACAGCTCGTGACCGGGGGCTCGATCCTCGTCCGCCAGCGCGGAACGCCGCTCAAGCCCGGGGCGAACGTCGGGCGCGCGAAGGACGACTCGCTCTTCGCGAAGGTGGCGGGGATCGTCGACTTCCACGACAAGGGCCGCCTCGGCCGCTACGTCAGCGTCACGCCCGTTCCTCCCGCGTCGAACTGACCTGGGCGGGGGCACCCCGCACTCATGTTCCTCGACGAAGCCCGGATCCACGTGGCCGCCGGTGACGGCGGAAACGGCTGTGTCGCTTTCCGGCGCGAGAAGTTCGTCCCCAGGGGAGGGCCTTCCGGGGGAGACGGGGGCGATGGAGGCTCGGTGAGCTTCGTCGCCGACTCGAACCTGAACACGCTTTTCGCCTTCCGCTTCACGAAGCGATTCGCCGCGGGACGCGGCGGGCACGGAAAGGGCTCGAACCGGCACGGCCGGAACGGGCGCGACATCGAGATCGGGGTTCCCGTCGGGACCGTCGTGACCGACGTCGGGACCGGCGAGACGCTCGGCGACCTCACGGCGGACGGCCAGACGCTCCTCGTCGCCAAAGGGGGGCGCGGCGGCCGCGGGAACGCCCGTTTCGCGACGCCGACCAACCGCGCACCGCGCCGGGCCGAGCCGGGGCGTGAGGGGGAGACGCACGAGCTCGCCCTGACGCTCAAGCTCCTCGCGGATGTCGCGATCGTCGGCTTCCCGAACGCGGGAAAGTCGACGCTCATCTCCGCGATCTCGGCGGCCCGGCCGAAGATCGCGCCGTACCCCTTCACGACGCTCGTGCCGCATCTCGGCGTCGTCTCATGGGGCCGGTTCAAGACCTTCGTGGCCGCCGACATTCCCGGCCTCATCGAGGGGGCGCACGAGGGGCACGGGCTCGGAATCCGGTTCCTCAGGCACGTGGAGCGCTCCCGTCTCCTCTGCCACCTCGTCGACGCGTCCGCCCTCGACCCGTCGAAACCGGCCGGGGATGCGGAGCACGCCATCGCGGTCCTCGAGTCGGAGCTGGCCGCGTTCGACCCGAAGCTCGCCTCGCGCGAGCGCGTTCTCGTGGCGACCAAGTGCGAAATGGCGGCGAAGGAGCAGGTCGCCGCCGTCGCGGCTGCCGCGAAACGCCGCGGAAAGTCCTTCTTCGCGATCTCCGCTGCCGCCCACCAGGGCCTCGAGCCGCTCGTGACGCATCTCGGCGTCCGCCTCGGGGAGATCGACGCGTGAATCTCTCGCGGCCGGCCGCCCGGCGGGTGGGAATCTACGGCGGCTCGTTCGACCCGGTTCATCGCGGACATCTCGAGCCGGTCGAAGCGGTCGCGTGCCGCCTCGGCCTCGACGAGGTGCTCTTCGTCCCGGCCTACTGTCCGCCCCACAAGCCCTCGGGACCGTCCGCGCCGTCGCATCACCGCTTCGCGATGCTGGCGCTCGCCCTCGCGCCGTACCCGCGCTTCCGGCTGTCGGACTTCGAGGTGGCCCGGGGCGGGACGACCTATACGGTCGAGACACTCCGGCAGATGCGAGCCCTCCGCCCCGAGGACGAGATCGTCCTCGTTCTCGGCTCGGACGCCCTGGTGTCGTTCGAGACGTGGCGATCGTGGCGGGTCGTGCTCGAGGAACATCGCTTCGCCGTCATTCACCGGGAGCCGTTCGACTACGTCCGGACGCGCGAGGCGCTCGCGCCCGACCTCCGGAGCCGTCTCGCGCCGGAGGCGGCGATCCCCGGGGATGCCCCGGAGGAGTCGACGATTTTCTGGGGAGGGAACGAGCCGGTTACAATCTCCTCCACGTGGCTACGGCGCGCCATACCGGCGGGAGAGGATCTTCGCGGAAGCCTTCCCCCGAGCGTCGACGCGTACGTCCGGCGGCACCTTCTCTACGGCACCCGCTGATCCCGGCGGCTCCGCCTGCGATCTCCGCTCCGCTTCCGGGGCCGGCGCGGGAGACGGGAGCGGCCGAGGCGGCCGCCGACGAGCGGCTCGTCGCCCAGGTGAAGAGAGCGGTGGCGGCGCTCCTCGACAAGAAGGCGGAGAAGCTCGTCGTCCTCAATCTCGGCTCTCTGACGGCGATGTCGGACTATTTCATCCTTGCCTCGGCCACGAGCGACCGCCAGGCGCAGGCGCTCGCCGACGCCGTCGAGCAGGCGATGAAGGCGGATGGACGGCGTCCGCTCTCGACGGAGGGATACCAGCGCGCGACCTGGATCCTCCTCGACTACGGTGACGCCGTATTCCACATCTTCCACGACGAGGCTCGGCGCTTCTATGGACTCGACCGGCTCTGGGGCGACGCGCCCGACGCCACCGCGCGCTTCAGTTAGGGCGATGGCCGGCGCCCGGCGCCCTCCGTCCCCGACCCCTCTCTTCGCGACCCGTCACCGCGGGCTGAAGCAGCAACTCGCGCGCCTCGAACGAACGCTCGACTCGGCGACGACCGTGCTGATCCTCGGCGCTCCGGGCACGGGGAAAGACCGGCTGGCCCGGCTCCTTCACGAGCGCTCGCGCCGGCACGCCGAGCCGTTCGTCCGCATCGATCTCGCGGCGATTCCGGACGACCTGTTCGAGAGCGAGCTCTTCGGTCACGAGCGCGGCGCCTTCACGGGCGCCGTCGCCGCCAAGCCCGGACTCCTCGAGGGGGCCGGAGAGGGGACGGTTTACCTGGACCGGATCGACGTCCTCTCGCCCCGCGCCCAGGGAAAGCTCCTCCGCGTCCTCGAGGAGCGGCTTTTTCGCCGGGTCGGGGGGACGCGTCCCCTCACCGTTCGGGCCCGGCTCGTCGCCTCGGCTGCGCCGGACCTTCCACGCCGCGCGCGGACCGGCGAGTTTCGCGAGGACCTCTTCTACCGGCTCGCCGTCGTGACCGTGCATCTCCCGACGCTCGCCGAGCGCCGCGGCGACCTCGTGGCTGGCGCGCGCGCGGCCGCGCGCGAGGCCGGAGGGCCCGAGCGGCTCACCCCGTCCGCCGAAGCGATGCTCCGGGAGCGTCCCTGGAGAGGGAACTGGCGCGAGCTCGAGAACGTCGTCCGGCGCGGCGCCATCGAGGCGCGGAACGCCGGGGCTCCGGCGCTGGACGTCCACCATCTTCGGACGGTCGGATCGAACGACCCGGAGGCGCTCCTTTCCGAAGCGACACGCTCGGGCTGGACGCTCCGGCGCCTCACGGACGCCTACGTCGACGTCATTCTCGAGGAGTCGGGCGGGAACGTCTCGGAGGCGGCCCGGCGGCTCGGCATCGCCCGCAAGACGCTCTACGAGAGGCGCCGCAGGCGGCCATGAAGATCCGCTTCCTCTTCGTCGGCAAGAACGACGACGCCGAGTACGCCCGGGGGATCGCGCGGTACGTGGAGCGGATCTCGCGGTTCGTCCCGGCCGAGACGGTCATCGTGAAGGAGGAGAAGACCGGAGTGAAGGCGGACCCGACGCGGGTGCGGAAAGCCGAGGGGGATCGGCTGCTCGCGGCCTTGAAGCCGAAGGACCTCTTCGTCCTCTGCGACGAGGCGGGGCCCGAGCGGACGAGCGGCGAGTTCGCGGCCGACCTCAGGAGCTGGCTCGATTCCTCCCCCTCGGCGCTGGTCTTCGGGGTCGGAGGAGCCTTCGGGCTGGACCCGGCTCTCCGGCGGCGGGCGCGTGCTATCCTCCCGCTCTCCCGAATGACCCTGCCCCATCAGCTCGCACGGCTCGTTCTGGCAGAGCAGGTCTATCGGGCGGTCGCGGCGCTTCGAGGCGTCGCGTATTCCAAGTGACCGGGGGATTCCAGACGATGGCTCCCAAGAGCGCCACGGCGCCAGTCAAGATCGCGAAGAAGGACGGCCACGAGAGGTTCCGCAAGCGGCTCCTCGCCAAGCGGGAGGAGCTCCTGAAGGACCTCGAGAAGAACCGCGAGGTCACCGACGAGACGACGGACGAGTCCGCGCAGGACATGGTGGACCGCGCGACGTCGGCGTACACGAAGGAGTTCGTCTACTCCCTTTCCGAGAACGACCGCCGGATCCTCCTGCTGATCGACCAGGCCCTCGAGCGGCTGGACGCCGGCATCTACGGCACCTGCGTCCACTGCAGCCAGCCCTGTCAGGAGAAGCGGCTCGAGGCCGTTCCCTGGGCCCGGCACTGCCTCGACTGCCAGGAGCTGCAGGACAAAGGGCTGATCTGATTCGCAGGGGGGCGACGTCCGCCGATGCGCAGCGTGATGCCGGGTTCGCCCCCCCCGCTCTCCCCCCCGATCCCGTTCTAGGATCGGCTTCATGGTCTCCCGTTCGACGCTTGATCCCTTTTCGCCGTTGGAGCCGCTCCTCGCGGCCGTTCGGCGCTCGCCACTCCCGCCCTTCCTTTTCATCTCCGGGGACGACGACTGGATCGTCGCCGAGGCCGTCAGGCGCCTCGCATCCGCCTTCCGCGAGGCCTTCGCCGAGGGCGAGGTGGCCGCGTACGAAGGCACGTCCGAAGGAGTGAAGGAAGCTGTCGCGGATTCCGCGACCGTCGCGCTCTTCGCGACGAACCGCCTCGTCCTTCTCGAGGCCACGGAGCTCCTCAGGACCCGAAAGCTTACGGCCGACGAGCTGGACGCGCTCCTCGACGAGGCAGCCGAAGCGGCCCCGCCGGAGTCCGGCGGATCCGCCCCTCCGGCCCTGCGCCGCGCGGCGCGGCGTGCCGCCGCGCTCGCCGCGGCAGCCGGGATCGGCGCGGCGCCGGATCCGGAGGAGGCCGCCCGGCGGCTCGCGGGACGCGTGAAGCGGGGCGAGAGGACGCCCGAGCTCGCGCAGCTCCTCTCCCTCGCGGCCGCGTGCGGCGAGACCGGCGAGGTGTCGGCGGCGCCGCTCGCCGACTACGCGTCGCGCGCGACCCCGGGCGACAACGCGCTCGTCGTCTCCGCTGTCCTTCCAGACCCGGAGCACAGCGCCGCCGGCGCCCTTTCGCGCGCGGGCCTCGCGGCCGTCCTCTCCGCCTCCTCGGACGAGGCGCGGCGGGGGAGGCTCGTCGCGCTCGGCGCCGAACGGGCGGTCGAGCGGGGAGCGCTCGTCGATCCCGAAGTCTTCGGAGTCCTCACGCTTCGGGGCCGGCTTGCTGCGAGGGCCTTCCTTCTCGATCTCGACCGGCTGATCGACGGGGCAGCGGGAACGCGCGTGACGGAGGAGGACGCGGAACGGCTCGTCGCGGACGAAAGGAAAGAATACGGCTCGGATTTCGTGGAGGCCGTCGCGGCACGACGCTTCGTCGAGGCGATCGGGATTCTGGAAAGATTGCTCTCCGGAGGGGAGTTCACGGCCTTCCGCCCGGCTCCCGGCCGCGAGGAGGGAGCGCCGCCGCGAAAGGGACCACGGGGCGACGCGGCTTTCTTCCCTCTCCTCGGCCTCCTCGCGGCGGATCTCCGCCGGATGCTCCTTCTCAGGGCAGCGCTTTCCGAGCGGGAACTCGAGAACGGAAAGGGGCGCCGCCTCGACTACCGTGCGTTTGCCGACCGGCTCGTTCCCGCGCTCCGGACGGCCCCCCCGGGGACGCCTCCACTTTTCGCCGACGTCCACCCGTATCTCCTCTTCCGGTCTTTTCAGGCGCTCGAGGGCTGGACGGTCCCGGATCTCGTCCGGGCGCTCCGCGATCTCTCCGGCGTCGATCGCGGGGCCAAGAGCGGGGGAGGAAGCGGTTTTTCGCTGATGGAGGCCTGGCTGCTCGCCCGCGCCGGGCACTGAGGCCCCGGCGGCTTCAGCTCTTTCCAGCGCGCCGCCACTCCCACTCGGTGAGGCGCTCGGCGGCGCCGATTCCGATGGCCCGGTGAAAATCCTCGACGAGCCGGGCGGCGTCCGGGTCCGAGAACGGCGGCGGGCCGAGACGGGCCGGGATCGCGTCGGACGCCTCGCCGGGCATCGAGGGGATGGCGAGTGCCGACAAAGGTGTGAGCGGCGAGAAGAAATTCTCCGGTCGCGTGAGGGCCGCTTCCGGGAGCGGGACGGGAGCCTCCTGCTTCGGTGCGCTTCGCGCCGGCGCGGGGCCGGACGCGGCCGGCGCATCGATCTTACGGAGACGTCGGACAGCCTCCACGACCTCTTCCCGGCGCCAGCCCCGGAGCTCGAGGATGAGGAGAGGGTCCGAGACGAGCCGTGCGGCAATGGCCGAGTGGACGGCGAGAAGATGGCTGCAAGGGGGTGGATCTCCGCAGCTGCACGACTGCTCGACCTCGGCCGGACGGCGCGGGAGGAGGCCGTGACGCATGTCGGCAAACGCGGCATCCGCGTCGGCCGGGAGGCTTCCGGCGAGGAGACTCGCCGCGGACGCAGCGCGATGGGCGAGCTTTCGCATTCCGGCCTCGAACGTGCGCGGCGCGAGCGGCTCGAGGCGGATCCGGACGCGGTGCGGCCCCGCGCCGGCCCGCACGGTCGCCACGACGCCTTCGGGCCCGGCCGAAAGGCGGGTCGTCCGCCCTTTCGGAAGCGGGACGGCCCAGCCGAACCCCCGGAGCGCGGCGATCCAGCGCTCCCGCCAGCCCGGGAGCTGCGACATCAGGCTCGGCCTTTTCGCCGTCATCCGTCGGCCTCCATCTCCACCGCCTCCCGGGAAAGGGCGACGAGATCGGCGATCTCGGCGTCCGTGAGAGTGGCGAGCCACGTCTCGCCGGAGCCGACGATCGTGCGCGCGAGGTTCCGCTTCTCGTCCAGGAGCCGGTCGATCCGCTCCTCGAGCGTGCCGCGGCAGACGAACTTGTGGACCTGGACGTTCAGGGTCTGCCCGATCCGGAACGCGCGGTCGGTCGCCTGCTCCTCCACGGCGGGATTCCACCAGCGGTCGAAGTGAAAGACGTGCGAGGCGCGCGTCAGGTTCAGGCCGCTCCCGCCCGCCCGGAGAGAGACGACGAAGACGAGCGGAGGATCGGCGTCCTCCTGAAAGCGGCGGACCATCTCGACGCGCGCGCGGCGCGGGACCGCCCCGTGGAGGAAGAGGGCTTCCGTGCCGAAATGCTCCTGGACGGAGCGGACGAGGATCTTTCCCATCTCCGCAAACTGGGTGAAGACGAGGGCCGGCCGCCGCTCCGCGCTCGTCTCCTCGAGCAGGGAGAGAAGGCGCGCGAGCTTCGCGGAGCGGGCGGCGGGACGTCCGTCGCCCCGGTCGAGGAGGGCCGGGTGGTCGCAGATCTGCTTCAGGCGAAGGAGGAGCAGGAGAACGCGCGCGCGCCGGCTGCGGCCCCGGGCCGCCCCGATCCCCGAAAGGAGAGCCCGGGTCGTCGCGCGGTAGAGCGCGGCCTGCTCTCGGGTGAGGCCGACGAACTCCTTCGTCTCGATCTTCTCGGGGAGATCCGCGACGACCCCGGGGTCGGTCTTCGCGCGGCGCAGGAGGAACGGCCCGGTCAGCCGCCGCAGGCGTTCGGTCGCCGCGGGATCCCGCTGCCGTTCGATCGGAAGGGCGAAGCTCCTCCGGAACTCGTCGTCGGTTCCGAGGAGACCCGGGTTCAGGAAGTCGAAGATCGACTTCAGCTCGGCAAGCCGGTTCTCCATCGGCGTCCCGGTGAGGGCCGCGCGGCGACGCGCCCGCAGGGCCCGGACGGCTCGCGACTGGGCGGCGGCCGGGTTCTTGACGTTCTGCGCCTCGTCGAGCGCCACGTACTGCCAGTCGACGGGCCCGAAGAGGGCGCGGTCGCGGTGGGCGAGGCCGTACGTCGTCACGAGGATGTCGGTTCGCGAGAGGAGTGCGCCGAAGGCGGCGCCCGCCGCCCGGTCGGGGCCGTGGTGGACGGCCACCGTGAGGGAGGGGGCGAAGCGTGCGGCCTCCGTGATCCAGTTTTCCGCGACAGAGGTCGGGCAGACGAGGAGGGAGGGGCGGATCTCTTCCCCCGCCTCCCTGGCGGCGAGGAGGACGGTGAGGTACTGAAGCGTCTTGCCGAGGCCCATGTCGTCCGCGAGGCAGGCGCCGAGCCCCCGGGACGTCAGAAAGCGCATCCAGGCGACGCCGCGGCTCTGGTACGGGCGGAGCGTTCCGACGAGAGCGGCGGGCGGCGTGAAGGATGCGATCTCGCGCCGCGCCTCCATCGGGTCGAGGAACGTCTGCAGCCAGCCGTCTCCAGCGACGCTCTCCACGGGGTAGGCGCCCGTCTCGGCGTCGAGGCCGCTCGCGAGGTGCAGGAACTCGCCGAGAGTCGTCCGCCCGGCGGGACGCCGGTCGAAGAGGCGAAGCGTCCGCGCGAGATGCTCGCGGTCGAGGAGGACCCACTCGCCACGGACGGGAACGAGCGGGATCTTGCGTGCGGCCAGCTCCTCGAACTCCTCGGGCGTCAGCACCGTGTCGCCGACGGCGACGCGCCAGTCGAACGCGACCACGGTCTCGAGGCCGAAGCGGGTCAGGGATCCTCCCCGGCCACCGTCACCGGCGTGAAGCCGGAGAGAGACGCTCGCGAGCCGCCCCTCGTTGGGCAGGAGGACGCGGACCCCCGCGACCGAGAGAAGAGGCGCCTCCCGTGTCAGGAAGGAGTAGGCCTCCTCGAGCGTCAGCGCGGCCTCGACGGGATGCCGCGCCTCCAGGCTTCGCGCCACGGCGGGCGAGAGCGTCGACGCCGTCGCAAGGCGGGCGAGGAGCGCTTCCTGCGGCGCCGTGAAGAGCCGTCCGGAGCGGCGAATCGCCCCTTCCTTGATTCTCCAGATCTCTGCCGCATCCAGCTCGATCGCCGTCTCGTCGGATGCGGCGAGGTGGTAGCGAAGCCGCCACGGCGACCCGGCGTCGCCCGGAGGCGGGAGAATGCGGATCCCGAGGACGAGGGCGCCTTCCGGAAGCGGCTCGAGGAGCGGCAGGCTGTAGTCCGCGAGGCGCCCGAGGATCTCCGGCTCGAGCGGGGAACCGGGGGGCGCCGCGAGCGCTGCGGCGACGGCCCCTTCCGGCCCGCTTCCCGCGCGCCGCTGCTCGGCCGGCAGGACGTCCCGGATGAACTCGCGGGCTGCGGCGTCGACGACCTCCTCGAGGAAGAGCCGGACGGTCCGGACGGGCGACGGAAACGGTGACGTGGCCCGGACGGCGCCGCGCTCGCTCTCTGCCGTGGCGGTGCGCACGGCGAGGGGGAGCGCGGCCGCGAAGCGCTGCAGGCGGTCCCGCTCCGCCGGATCGGAGAGGACCGGCTTCCAGAGGGGGACGAAGGCGTTCGCAGACGGAGCCACGCGGCGGTGGAGGAGAAGGTCGAACGCCCAGCGCGCGGCCTCGGCCCAGTAGTCGAGGTCGTCTCCGGATCGCAGTTTCTGCAGCCGGGCGCGGAGGCTCGCCGCGAGGTTCGGTACGAAGTCGAGCGTCTCGATCGCCGTGAGCCGGATCGCGGAGATCTCGAACCAGCGGAGAGAGGGAGCGCCGGAGGCTCCGGCGTCCCGGAGATACGACGCCGGGGCGACGGGCCAGCCGCCGCGCGACGGAAGCGCGACGCGAACGGCGTTTGCACGCGTCCGTCCGCCCGGAGCGGACCCGAGGCCGAGCGGCCGCAGGGATTCCTCGAGAGCGGCCGACGGGAGTGCGCGCGGGTGGCGTTCGGGCGGGGGGGTGTCTGGAGCCTCCCCTTCGGCCCAGAGGAGGAAGCCGGTGAGGGGGGGCTCGGAGAGCTCCGGCACGTAGACGCCGTGGAGGAGGATCAAGCCGTCCATTGTCGCAGAAAGAGTGGGGACGCGGCCCGAGCAGAGGAGCCCGGGTTTATCCTCCGCCCCGATGAAGCCTTACGAACTCTTCCGCCGCCTCTCCTCCGGGGAGAGCGCCGAGATCGTTCGGGCCGCGTGCGAGGACGACGGCGTTCCGGACCGGCTCGCCGCCACCGTCCTCTCCGTCCAGAACATCAGCCTCGCGCGGTTCGGGCGCCTGCCGGAAGAGACGCGGAAGGCCTACGTGCGGCGGACCCTTCGGGACCGGCGCGCCGCCGAGCTCGGCCTCTTCGTCCTCTCGGCCGCCCTCGTCCGGCGGCATGAGGGGCTGATCGAGACATTCCTCTCGGCGGCCGGCCTCCCGCACGAAGGCGCTGTCGTGTCGGTGGAGGGCGAGATTCCCGAGCCTCGGGAGGCGACGGTGAATGCTGCGGTCGACCGGCTCCTCGCGCGATACCCTGAGCGGGACGCCGCGATCTATCTCCACGCCTTCGCGGCGCAGCCCGACGTGGCCTGGCCGTCTCTCGCGTCTCGGCTCGCCGCGGACGCGAGGCTTCAGGTCGAGGATCTCTCCGCGTCCTGAGGCGAGGCGTTCGCCGCGTTCGGCGCCACGGCGAGGGCGAGCTCGCCTTTCACTCCCGGACGCTCCGCCAGGGTCGTCGCGACTTCCGTGGCGCGTCCGCGGAGGATCTCCTCGTGGACCTTCGTCAGCTCGCGCCCGACGGCGACCTCGGGGTCGCCCCACGCGGCGGCGAGGGCCCGAAGCGACTCGACAATCCGGAACGGGGACTCGAAGAGGACTGCGGTTCCCTCGCGCCGGGAGCGCGAGGCGAGCCAGCGGTCGCGCTCCCCGCGGCGAGCCGGCGGAAAGCCGAAGAACGTGAAGGGGACTGCCGGAAAGCCGCTCGCGGCGAGGATTGCGAGGACGGCGGAGGGTCCGGGGAGCGGCTCGACCCGGTAGCCGGCCGCCGCCGCCGCCGCAACGAGCCGCTGGCCGGGGTCCGAGACCGCCGGCGTCCCGGCGTCCGAGACGAGGGCCAGAGTCTCGCCCTGCGAGAGGCGCGCGAGGGCCTCGGCGATCCGCCGGTGCTCATTGTGCTCGTGGCACGAGACGCGCGGCGTCGTCAGGCCGTGCCGCGCGAACAGGTGCTGCGTCCGGCGCGTGTCCTCGCAGTAGACGACGGCGGCCGACGCGAGCGCCTCGCGGGCGCGTGGGGAAAGGTCGTCGAGGTTCCCGATCGGCGTCGCCACGACGAGAAGCCGTCCGCTCACGCCCGGATCGTAGCGCCCCTTGCTACGATCGCACGGTGATCCCGGCGCCCGCCGCTCTGCTCTCGCTCCTTCTCGCCGCCCAGACCCCCGTTCCCGCGGCCGTGCCGCCGACGGCGACGCCCGCGCCCGCATTCGTCCTCGACCGGATCGCCGCCGTCGTGGGAGACGAGATCATTCTCGAGAGCGAGGTCGAGAAGCTCGTCGCCGTCCGCTACCTGCGGGGGATTCCCGGCGAGAGCCACGGCGCCTACCGCGACCGGGTCCTCGAGGAGCTCGTGACGGACGCGCTGCGCGACCGCGAGCTCCGGAAGGCCGGAGGGCTCGACCCGGACCCGGCCGAGGTGGAGCGCCGCATGAAGGCGCTCGCCGATCGCGTCGAGCGGGAGAGAGGAATGCCGTTCGACGAGGTCCTGAAGGGCGCGGGGATCTCCCGCGGAGAGGTCACGGCACGGGTCCGGAAAGGCCTCATGCTGGAAACCTTCACGCGCGAGCGGCTGTCCGCGACCGTCCGCGTGACGGATGACGAGATCCGGGCGTTCTACGAAGGCCCGTTCCGGGACGAGGCGCGCGAAAAGGGTCTCGAGTCGCTTCCGCCGCTTTCCGAGGTCTCCGACGAGGTCCGGGAGCTGGTCCGCGAGCGGAAGCTGAACGACGCGATCGCACGCTGGACGGACGATCTCCGGAAGTCGACCCGCATCCTGGTCTACCGGCGCTGAGGCGCGGGCTCGGCGAGGCGGTAGAGGCCGCGGTGGGAGAGGACCCGGCGCAGGTACGTCCGCGTCTGCGCATACGTGATCGCCGCGAGGAGCGCCTCGGCGGGTGACGTCGCCGCGCCGACCCAGAGGACCGTCTGTCCGGCACCGGCGTTGTATCCGGAGATCGTGCGGACCGGGTCGCCGTCGAACCGCGTGAGGAGCCCCCGGAGCGTCTGCGCCCCGAGGCGGAGAGAGCGGGCCGGCTCGTAGAGCTGCAGGTAGGCCGGCGGCTCCTCCGAGAGCTGGCGGGCCGCCTCTCCCGCCGTCGGAAGCGTCAGCTGCATCAGGCCGCGGGCGGCGGCCGGAGAGGCGGCCTCCCGGTCGAAGCCGCTCTCCTGCCGCATGACCGCGTAGAGGAGGTCGTGAGGCACGCCGCTCTCCCGCGCGGCGTCCGCCACGATGCGGTCGAAGGGACGAGGAGCGAGGGCGCGGCGGACGGAGAGCGGCGCGAGCTCGAGGAGAAAGTCCTTCGGGATCTTCCGCGCGAGCGCTTCAGCCGCCTCGAGCGCGAAGGGGCCGGCGTCCGCCTGCTCGGCGAGACGCGCCGAGGCCATGCACCCGAGGATCGTGTCGAGGCGCGCGGCGTCGCGGACGATCGGCGCCGCCTCCTCCGCGAGTCCGAGCTGGATGAGCCGGCACGCCCCCGCGTCACCGCAGAGCGTCGGGAGCGTGTCGGCTCCGAGCTCGGGGGCGAGGAGCACCTCGGAGTAGCCCGGGAGAGCGCCATAGGCGACACGAAGGAGGTCGCGGGCGGCGTCATCTCCCAGCGAGGCCGCGGCGAGGAGCGGCGCGAGGGCGTCGCGCGGAGCGCCGCGCGAGAGGGCCGCCTCCCCGAGTGCCCGGCGCTGCCGGACGAGGGCGGCCCGGACCGGCTCCGGGAGCCCGAGAGCACGCCGCCGCGCGAGCTCGGCCGCCTCTGAAGAGGGCTGGCGAGAGAGGAGGCGGGCGTACGCGGTGAGCGCCGCGCGAGGGTCTCCTGCCGCCTCGGCGACCCGGCCGTGCCAGAAGGAGATCTCCGATTTCCAGGGCTCGGGGAGGCGGCGGGCTCGCAGAAGCGAAACGACTCCGTCCAGCGCCCGCCGCGCGCCGGCGGCGTCGCCCGTCTCTGCGCGGCGGAGGACGAGCGTCAGAAGCCCCTCGACTCGTCCGGGCTCGCGCGCGAGGACCGGATCGCGGAGGATCGCCTCCGCCGCGTCGAAACGCGAGAGCCGGGTCAGGATCCGGACCCGCTGGAGCATCGAGAGCTTCCACGGGCCTGTCCGCCCCTTCTCGGCGCGCCGGAGCTCGGCAGCAGCCGATTCGAGTTCCCCGAGCTTCTCGAGCGCCGCGGCGTAGTTGAACCGGACCCGTGTGAGGAAGCCGGCCGTCCCGGGGGCGTCGTCGCCCCGGTGCTTCGCGGGCTTCAGACTGGCCGGCGGGTCCGCGAGGAGGTCGCGAAAGAGGGCCGCGGCATCCACGAAGAGGCCGCGGGAGGCGTAGAGGCGGCCGAGCTCGAAGCGGGCCGCGAGGCGCTCCTCGGCGTCGCTGCCGGCGGCGGCGCGCCGGTCCCGCTCGACGAGGAGGCGCTGGGCGATCTCGAGATCCCGCTGCGCGCGCGCCGTGTCGACGAGGAGGCGGAGGAGCCGATCGGGAATCGCCGTCACGTCCGTGCCGCGCATCTCGCGGGCGAGGACGACGGCCGCGGCATCGTCGCGCCCGCCCTCCCGGAGGATCTCCTCGCGGAGGGCCGCGGCCTCCCGCGCGGCGCCGGCTGCCTCCAGATCGTCGGCGCGGAGGGCGATCAGGCGCCGCCGCTCGCGGGGAGCCGCAGGGGGGCGCGCCTTCAGCAGACGCGCGAGGACGGCCGGATCGCGCGTCGTCTCGAGAGCGTCGAGCGTGATCCGGAGGGCCCGACGGGCCACATACGTTCCTTTTCGCTGGAGGAGAGGGAGAAGGAGGTCGAGCGCGGCGTTCCCCTCCCCCGTCTGGAAGCGGATCTGGGCGGCCGCGAGCCGCGTGGGGACCTCGAAGAGGTCCTGGGGCGTGAGGAAACGCTCGAAGCGGGAGAGCGCCTCGGCGGGGTGCCCGGTGGCCGCAAGGGCCCTCGCCGCGAGGTAGTCGAAACGGCCGTCCGCGTACCGGTCGGGGCTCTCCTTCTGGAGTTCTTGCAGGGCGTCGAGGACAGCTCCCCACTCCCCGGCGAGCGCGGCGGAGCGCGCCGCCCGCTCGAGGTCGGCTTCCGCCCTCGCGGGTGCCGGGAGGGCGAGGAGAGCGGCGAGCGCGAGGACGCTCAGCCGGGGGGCCAAGTGAAGGATCGTCCGGCGAGGAGATGCAGGTGGAGGTGGTCGACGCTCTGTCCCGCGCCGGCCCCGTTGTTCACGACGAGCCGGTAGTCGTTCGCGTTCTCGCCCCTCGCGATACCGGCGAGGACGAGGAAGAGACGCGCGAGAAGCGGCGCGTCTTCGGGCGAGGCCGCGGAAAGCCGCGGGATGTGCTTCTTCGGGATGACGAGGACGTGCGTGGGGGCCGCCGGCGCCCTGTCGCGGAAGGCATAGAACTCGGCATCCTCGTAGACGGGCGCCGACGGGATCTCCCGGCGGGCGATGCGGCAGAAGAGACAGGAGGGATCCTGCGTCACGGCGTTTTGCACGAGGCGATTATCACGCGGTCCGGAGCGCCGTCGCCGTACGGGGGATGCCGGCCGCGTCGAGTCTCACGGCGGCGAGCGCAAACGCGCCCGAGGCCGCGACGAGGTCGCTGACGTCCCGTGCCTGCCCGTAGCCGAATTCGAAGATGAACGGCGCGCCGGGGGCGAGGAAGGCCGGCAGCTCGCGCAGGAGGCGGCGAAGCGGGTCGAGCCCGTCCTCGCCGCCGTAGAGCGCGAGGGGCGGCTCATGCTCCGAGACTGTTTTCTCGAGGTGCGGCGCGTCCCGGACCGGAACGTACGGGGGATTCGAAACGGCGAGCGAGAAGGGGGCGGAGGGCCTGAGGGCCGAGAGCCAGTCCGACGCGAGGAGGTGGACGCGCGGCGCGACGGCGTGGCGCCGCACGTTCTCGCGGGCGAGCGCGAGCGCCCCGGGAGAGCGGTCGAGGGCCACGATCGAGGCACCGGGCCGCACGAGCGCGAGCGTCACCGCGAGAACACCGCTCCCGGTGCCGAGGTCGAGAATTCGCCGGGCTTCGGGTGCGGCGAGGCCGGCGACCTCCACGATTTCTTCCGTTTCGCCCCGCGGGATGAGGGCCCGCGGATCGACGTGGAACGTCCGGCCCAGGAACTCCCACTCGCCGAGGAGGTACTGGAGCGGCTCTCCGGCGGCGCGCCGCCCGACGAGCGCGCGAAGGGCGCGGGCGTCGGCCTCGGCGGCGCTCTCGCCGTGCCGGGAGAGGAACCAAGCGCGCGGGCGGCCACTCGCCCGCGCGAGCAGCTCTTCCGCCTCGAACGCGGGATGCTCCGGGGGCGGGAGACGCCGCCGGGACTCCGCGAGGAGTTCTCCCCAGGTCGGCGAGCTTTCCGACTCCGGCCTTTCCGCCGTTCGTCTCGTCACCTCTCGCTCCTTTCGCGGTCGTTCCGCCGGATGGCTAAGATGGCGGCGTGCCGTCGACCCCCATTCTGACCCGGACGTTCGCCGCGCTTGCGGGAGGCGTCTCCCGGCTCTTCCGGACTCCGGACCGGCGAGCAGTGACGAGGGCGGCGCCCGCGGTCCGCGTCGCGTTCGGTCCGGCGCTCGACGTTGCCGAGACGATCGCCGTCTGCACCGTGGAGCGAAACGGACGGATCACCTACGGGAACTCGGGCGCGGCGAAACTGTTCGGCCGCCCGGCCCGCGAGATGGAAGGGGCGCCCGCCGCGGGGATCCTCGTCGCCGCGGACGAGGAGGAGGCGTTCCTGCAGGAGATCGAGGCGGTCTTCGCGAGTGGACGGGCGCGTCCGGGGCGGCGGACCGCGGTGTCGGACGAGTGGGGACATCGCGTCGACGTTGCGCGGACGCTCCTGCCGGTCATCCGCTACGGAAAGACGGTCGAGGTGGCCGTCGTCTTCGTCGAGACCCGCACCGCGGGCGCGGACGAGCGACGGGCACGCCTCCTCGACGACGCGCCGATCGCCCTTCTCAGCCTCGACGGCGACGGACGGATCGAGACGGTCGGTGGACGTCTGTCGGAGTGGACGTCCCGGAGGGTCGAGATTCTGGAGGGGATGGAGGCGGCGCGCGCCGACATCTTTCCGCCGGGCCTCGGAGAAGCGCTCGACGCGCTCTCGCGCCGGGCACCGGGAGCCTCGGGGCTCCCCGCAACCGCCGAGTTCGACGAGATGCTCCTCCCGCTCGAAGGACCGCCGCGCCCCGTGCACGTCATCGCGGCGGCGCGTCCGGGCGGCGGGGCCTCCGTCGTACTCGTCGACGGCGCGTCCCGAAGGGCGCTCCTCGAGGAAGCAGCCACGGCGCGAAGCGCCCTCGTGGAGGCACGGCGGGCCGCCGCGGACGCCATCGAGTCGACGGCTCGGGAGCTTCGCGTCTCGGCCGAGAGCGTGGCCGACGCCATGCGGCGCGCGCACGACGGGCAGTCGGGACCGATCCAGAAGGCCAAGGCGGAAATCGACCTCGCGGAGACGACGCGGGAGTTCCTGCGCCGGATCGACGCCGTCCGGACTGGACGCCGCCCGTCGGCGCCCCGGGTCCTTCTCGTGGAGGACAACGACGAGAACCGCGAGCTGCTCGCCCATATGCTCCGGTCGCGCGGGGCCGGGGTCGTCGGCGTGAGTTCGGGGCGCGAGGCGCTCGAAGCCGCGTCACGCGAGCCCTTTTCGTTCGTCCTTCTCGACCTCCAGATGCCGGAGATGGACGGCTACCAGGTCCTGCGCCGGCTCCGTGCGCTCCCCGCCGGGGAAGCGCTTCCCATCGTCGCGTTGACGGCCCTCACCTCCGAGGACGTGAGGTGGCGCTGCGAGGCGGAGGGAATGAATGACTTCGTGACGAAGCCCGTGACGCTGGCGCGGATCAAGGAGCTCGTCGACCGCTGGGGAGGCGCGGCGGTCGTCCCCGGTCAGCGGCCCCAGCTCGACCGGTAGAGCATCAGGTAGACGACGACGCCGGTCACCGAGACGTAGAGCCAGAGCGGGAGCGTGACCCGGGCGAGGCGCCGGTGGGTCTCGAACCGACGGCGGCGCGCGAGGACGAATACGGCGACGGCGAGCGGCCCCGTTGCGGCGGCGAGGACCGTGTGCGTCAGAAGAACCGTGAAGTAGACGGTGCGGGCCGTCCCGGTCCCCGGGAAGCGGACGCTTCCGACGGCCGCGTGGTACGCGAGGTACGACGCGAGGAAGAGGACCGAGCAGACGAAGGCGGCCGTCATTGCCCTCCGGTGGGCCTCCTTTCGTCCGGACCGGATCAGGATCCAGCCGGTGACGAGAAGGGCGGCGCTCGTGCCGTTCAGGACGGCGTTGAGCGTCGGCAGGTCGCGGAGCGTCATGAGCGCGGAGCGCCCTCGGAGGCGAGGCGCCGGGCGTCCTGGGCGAGCGCCGCCATCGCCCCCGGCCTGTCGCTGTCGTAGTAGCCGCGGATGACGCCGGCCGTGTCGACGAGGACGAACCGGGTGGAGTGAAGGATCGGCTCGGCGGCCCCGGGCGCTGCGTCCTCGACGGCGAGCTTGAATCCCTCGCGGACGAGCCGCCGGAGGCCCGGCTTCTCGATCCGGAGAAAGCTCCACCGGGCCGGGTCGGCTCCGTGCTCGCGGGCGTAGCGGGCGAGCACCTCGGGCGTGTCGTTGTCGGGGTCGACGGTGAACGAGACGAAACGGACGCGAGGCTCGTCCCGAAGCCCCTCGGAGAGGGCCTTCATCTTCGCGGTCATCCCCGGGCAGATCCCGGTGCAGGTCGTGAAGACGAAATCGGCGACGACGACCTTTCCGCCGAGGTCGGCCCGGCGGATCGGGACGCCGCTCTCGGCCGTCGCGAGGAAATCGGGGACCTCGGAGAGGCGCGGGAGTTCCCCCTGTCCGTACCCGTGGGCCACCTTTCGAAGATTCCACGCATAGAAGAGAAGCGCGACCGAGACGGCGAGGCCGAGGAACGCGAGTGCGAGGGGCAGGATCGGGAGGCTGCGGCTGGGCGTGGGGGCGGAGGCGGTCATGCGGGAAGTCTGCGCCCCGAACGCGATCCGGTCACCCGGCCACGCGGTCGAAGACGAGGAGGAGCAGTACGGCGGGGAGCCAGCCGATCGAGGCGAGGAAGAGGCCGAGCGCCCGCTCGTCGGTCGCGGCGCGCGCGAAGCGGAACGAGGCGGCGAGGAAGAGAAGCGTCGCGGCGAGGGCTCCGATCGCGTAGACGTTTCCGGCCATGCCGATCGCGGAGGGCAGAAGGCTGACGGGGAGGAGGGCGAGGCACCAGAAGAGGGCGTGGCGAGACGTACGGCGGCCGGTCGGGTCGAGCGTCGGGAGGATGCGGACGCCGGCGGCGCTGTAGTCCGCGCGGTGGCGCCACCCGATCGCAAAGAAGTGGGGGAGCTGCCAGAGGAAGAGAAGGGCGAAGAGGACGAGGCCGGGAAGTGCGATGGCGCCGTGGGCCGCCGTGAACCCTCCGAGCGGCGGAAGCGCTCCGGGGACGGCGCCGACGATCGTCGAGAGAGGAGAGACCGTCTTCATCGGTGTGTAGAGGCAGACGTAGCTCACGAGCGTCGCTGCGGCGAGGAACGCCGTGAGGCCGTTGACGAAGAGGGCCAGCTCGACGACGCCGGCCGCGGAGAGAGCCGTCGCGAAGAGAAACGCTCCCGCGGGGGAAATGCGGCCGTCAGGGAGAGGGCGGCGGGCGGTCCGCCGCATCCGGCCGTCGAGGACCATCTCCGAGAGCTGGTTGAAGGCGCTCGTTCCCGAGGCGACGAGGGCCGTCCCGAGAAGTGTGTGAACGAGGAGAAGGACGTCGAGGGTTCCGAGCGTCCCGCGGGTCCCGGCCGCGAAGCCGACGAACGCGGTCAGGACGACGAAAATCGTGATGCGCGGCTTCGTCAGAGCCGCGTAGTCACCGAGCCGCGAGCGCATCGTCCTGCCGGCGTGACCTTCCGGGCGCGGCTCGGCGGACGGGCTCGAAAGAGCAGCGACGGCCGCGGTGCGGCCTCGACCCAGCGTGATCGCGAGGAGGATGCCGATCACCCAGACGAGCCCTCCGACGGCAAGGTGGGCGGCCGTGACCGGAACCGCCTTCTTCGTCCAGATCGAGAAGGTGCCGAGAGTGACCTGGAAAGCGAGCGCCGCGGCCCACCACGCCGAGAGCGACGCGGCGACCGGGAGGTGGTCCCGGAGGCGGAACGCCGCCCGGATCGCGAAGAGGACGAGAACCGTCACGACAGCGGCGCCGACGCGGTGGGCGAAGTGGATCGGGACCCCGGGGCGTGCGAACTCGGCGGCGGAGGGAACGAGCCGGCCGAAGGCGAGAGGGAAATCGGGGATCGCGAGGCCGGCGCCCGTGTGGCGCATCACGGCCCCGATGAGGATCTGGACGTACGCGGCCGCGGTCGCGGCGACGGTCCAGGAAAGCGCCCGGCCGAGGGCCGGCGTGTCGGCGGGCGAGACGCTCCCGGAGATCCGTCCCGAGGCCCAGCTGCGCGAGGTCATGAGAGCGATCGATGCCGTGAGAGCGAAGACGATCTGGGCGAGGCCCGCGTGAGCCGACGAGACGGCCGGCGGGAGGAGGAGCAGGACCGTCAGGCCGCCGAGCAGCGCCTGCGCGAGGATCGCTCCGAAGGCCATGAGGCCGAGCCTTCTCACGCTCCGGCGCGGCTCGCCCCAGAGGAGAATCGCGGCCTGGACGCCAACGAATAAGGAGACGAGGGCGGCGATCATCCGGTGGCCGTGCTCGTAGAGGATTCCGCCGACCATCGGCGGCATCAGCTTTCCGTAGGCGAGCGGCCAGTCCGGGACGGCGAGGCCCGACTCGGTCGACGTGACGAGTGCGCCCGCGATGAGCAGCAGGAAGACCGCGGTCGCGACGACCCGGGCCGAGATGCGTACGGTACGCGCGCTGATCGATTCCATCCCGGTCGTGCGGTCCTCGCCCCCTTCGTTCCCCCGGGCGCGCCTCCACGCGGGGAGCTTCCCGAAGAGGCGGGATCATCGTCCGGCGGCCGGAATCGGTCAAGCCGGGCTCCGGGCGCGCGGAATGCCCGATCTTCGGTGAGAATCCCGTCGATGCGTATCGAGGCCGCGATTCTCCGGAGAGTCCGGATGCCGCTCAAGTTCCGGTTCAGGACCTCCTTCGGCGAGACGACGGAGAAGTCCTTCCTCCTCCTCGAGCTGAAGTCCCAGGGCCTCTCGGCATTCGGAGAGTGCGTCGCCGAGGAGGGGCCGTTCTACTCGCCGGAGACGGTCGGGACGGCGGGCCACGTCCTTTCGCGTTTCCTCCTCCCGCTCGTCGTGGGAAAGGAGATCGGAAAGCCCGAGGAGTTCGACGCGCGCTCGGCGCGGGTCCGCGGGCACCGAATGGCGAAGGCGGCCGTCGAGACGGCCCTTCGCGACCTCTTCGCGAAAGCGGCGGAAACGCCGCTCTCCCGGGCGCTCGGGGGCACCCGGACGGTGATTGAGGTCGGCGTCTCGCTCGGGATCGCGCCGACCGTCGCCGTGGCGGTCGAGAACGTCCGGAGGCACGTCGCCGAGGGGTACCGCCGGATCAAGCTGAAGATCGAGCCCGGCACGGACGTCGAGCACGTCCGAGCCGTCCGGGAGGCGTTCCCGGCGATCGTCCTGACGGTGGACGCGAACGCGGCGTACACGCTCGACGATGCCGACCACCTCGCGGCGCTCGACCCGTTCTGCCTCGACTACATCGAGCAGCCGCTGCACCACGAGGACCTCCTCGCGCACGCGGCGCTTGCCAGGAGGCTGAGGACCCCGATCTGCCTCGACGAGTCGATCCGGTCGGCCCACGACGCGAGCGCGGCGATCGCGCTCGGCGCGGGGCGCGTCATCAACGTGAAGATCGGCCGCGTCGGCGGACATGGCGAGGCGCTCCGGATCCATGAGCTGGCGACGCGGGCCGGGATCCCGCTCTGGTGCGGGGGAATGCTGGAAGCCGGCGTCGGTCGGGCCCAGAACGTCGCGATCGCGAGCCTCCCCGGTTTCTCGAAACCGGGAGACACGTCGTCCTCCTCGCGGTACTTCGAGGAGGACGTCGTCGCGCCGCCGCTCGAGGCGGTGAATGGCCTCATGCCCGTCCCGGCCGGGCCGGGCATCGGCGTCGAGGTGCGGCGGGACGTCCTCGCGCGATTCACGGAGGAGGAGACGGAGTTCGCCCCATGAGCCCGGACCGCGTGCGGGAACTCTCGGCGCTCTTCGAAAGGCAGACGCAGCATCTTCTCGACACCCTCGGAAGACTCGTGGAGGCGGAGAGCCCGTCGGACGATCCGCCCCGGGTCTCGGCGCTCTCTCATGCTCTCGCGGAGCGGCTCTCGACCGCGGGCGTTCCGGCCGCCTGCGTGCCGTGCCGGGGGCGCGGCGATGCCCTCCGGGCGCACACGGGCGGAGAGGGGGGAACGCTTCTCCTCGGCCATCTCGACACGGTCTGGCCGGCCGGGACGCTCGAGGAGATCCCTTTCCGGGTCGAGGGCTCGCGGGCGAAGGGGCCGGGCGTCTTCGACATGAAGGGGGGGATCGCCGTCGCCCTCGCGGTGCTCGAGGCCGTCGGCCGCGGCGAGGTCCGGCCGGGGCGGGGACTCTCGCTTCTTCTGACGCCGGACGAGGAGACGGGGAGCGCCGCCTCGCAGGAGCTTCTCGTCGCGGAGGCCCGGCGCCACGAGCGTGTCCTCGTTCTCGAGCCTGCCGGCGACGGTGGCGCCGCGAAGGTTGCGCGAAAGGGGATCGGCCAGGCCACGATCCGTTTCACCGGGCTCGCGGCGCACGCGGGCCTCGAGCCCGAGAAGGGCGCCTCGGCCCTCGCGGAGATGGCACGGTTCCTTCTCTTCGCGGAGGCCGTCGCTGACCCGGCCCTCGGGACCACGGTCGTTCCGACGCTCGCACGCGCGGGCTCGAAGGCAAACGTCGTCCCGGAGTCCGCCGAGATCACCGTCGACTTCCGGATCTGGACCCGCTCCGAGGCGGCGCGCGTGGAAACGGCGCTCAGCGGGTACCACCCGGCGGACCCGCGTGTCCGGGTCGAGATGACGGGAGGGTTGAATCGCCCGGCGATGGAGGAGACTGCGGCTACCAGGGTGCTCTACGAGGCGGCGTCCGGCCTCGCCCGGCGTCTCGGGTTTGCGCTTCCGGCGGTACGTGTCGGAGGCGCGTCCGACGGGAACCTGACCGCGAACGCCGGCGTCCCGACCCTCGACGGGCTGGGGCCTTCGGGGGGCGGCGCCCACGCGCGCTCCGAGCACCTTTTCGTCGAGGACCTTCCCCGGCGCGCGGCCCTTCTCGCCGCCCTCGTCGAGGAGGTGCAGGGGTGAGCAGCCGCGTCGTCATCCGCGAGCTGAAGTCGGCGGCCGAGTTTCACGAGACCGTCGTCGTCTCGAAGGAGGCCTGGAAGTTTTCCGACCGCGTTCTCTCTTCCTGGACGGACTTGATCGCGGGGACGCACGCCGGTGGCATGACGGCCGGAGCCTTCGAAAACGGCCGGATGCTCGGCTTCGTCCACGGACTTCCGCGGACGAACCTTCCGGAGCCGGCCCACCATTCGCACCTTCTCGCGGTCCGCCCCGAGGCGCAGGGGCGCGGCCTCTCGGTGAAGCTCAAGCTCTTTCAGCGGCAGTGGTGCCTCGACAACGGAATCCGTCTCGCGACCTGGACGTACGATCCCTTCCTCCTCAAGAACGCCCGGCTGAACATCACCCGCCTGAGGGCCGTCGTCCGGAGCTTCCTGCCGAACTTCTACGGGTTCATGGGGGGGATCTACGGAAACCTTCCGACCGACCGGTTCGAAGTGACCTGGCATCTCGACGATCCCGCGGCGGCCGCGGCCGCGCGCGGTGAAAGGGTCGCGGAGCCGGAGGACGCGGGGGCGGCTCCCCTCGTCCGCGGGAATACCCTCCCCGGCGCGACGCGGGTGGCGCTCCCGTTTCCGGCTGGGGCTCCCGGTATCTACCGGACCGACCATGCGGGGACGCTCCGCGCCCGCAAGCGCTTCGCCATTTCGGCGGGGGCGCTCTTTGCGGCCGGTTTCGAGGTGGACGGCGTCGCCGTGCTCGGCTCCGGCCCTGTCTACCTCCTCACGAAGCGCTGAGAATGCTCTGGTAGAGTCTGCGAAGGACCCAAAGACGAAGGAGGAGATTCCATGAAGACACTTCGCATCGTTCTCGCCATCGCCGTCCTGACCGTTTGCTCCGCCCCGGCCTTCGGCATCGACCTGAAGTCCGACAGCTTCCAGGTCACCGGGACGATCGAGAAGATCGACGAGGGCACGATCACCGTGATGAAGGGGAAGGAGCGCTTCCACATCACGAAGGACGCCGCGACGAAGATCACGGGCGAATTGAAGGCGGGCGAAAAGGTGACCGTCCACTACAAGATGTACGCGGTCGACATCGAGGCGAAAGCGGCCGCCAAGTCGAAGAAGAAATAGCACGGAAGGGGTCAGGGGGAGCCAGGGTCTGGTTCCCCCTGGCTCTCAGCTCTTGCTGAGTTCCGCCTTGAGCTTCTCGGCCTGGTAGTACGCCACGAGCGGGTCGATCAGCTCGTCGAGGCGCCCGTCGAGGATCTCCGAGAGGCGGTGTGACGTGAATCCGATCCGGTGGTCCGACACCCGGGACTGCGGGAAGTTGTAGGTCCGGATCTTCTCGGACCGGTCCCCCGAGCCGACCATCTTCTTCCGGTCGGCTGCGTAGGCCGCGTCGCGGCGTTCCCGCTCGACCTCGTAGAGGCGCGACTTCAGGACCCGCATCGCCTTCGCCTTGTTCTTGATCTGCGACCGCTCGTCCTGGCACTGGACGACCGTCCCGGTCGGAACGTGCGTCAGCCGGACGGCCGAGTAGGTCGTGTTGACCCCCTGGCCGCCCGGGCCCGAGGCGCAGAAGAGGTCGACCCGGATCTCCTTCTCGTTCAGCGCGACGTCGACGTCCTCGGCCTCCGGAAGGACGGCGACGGTGGCGGCGGACGTGTGGATCCGCCCCTGCGTCTCCGTCGCCGGAACACGCTGCACGCGGTGGACCCCCCCTTCGTACTTGAGTCGGGAGAAGGCTCCGTCCCCCTCGACGATCGCCTGGATCTCCTTGATCCCCCCGACGCCCCCGGCGTCGCTCCGCTCGACGACCTCCACTTTCCAGCGGCGCGACTCGGCGTACCGGACGTACATCCGGAAGAGCTCGGCGGCGAAGAGCGACGCCTCGTCCCCCCCCGTCCCCGCGCGGATCTCGAGGACGACGTTCCGCGAGTCGTTCTTGTCCTTCGGGAGGAGAAGGAGCTTGAGCTCCTCCTCGACGGCGGGGAGCCGCTCCCGGAGCGCGTCGAACTCCTCTTGGGCGACGGCACGCAGCTCGTCTCCGGCCGGGAGGGTGTCGAGGAGCTCCCGCGCACCGCCGATTTCCTCCTCGAGACGGCGAAGCTCACGCACCTTCTCGACGATCGGCGCGATCTCCTTCATCGCCCGGACGGCCCGGGCGTACTCGACGTGGTCGGAGGCGACCTCGGGAGACTCGGAGCGCGCTTTCAGCTCGAGGTACTTCCGTTCGATCTCGGCGAGCTTCTGGAACATCGTCGTGGGGGGCCGCGGGGCAGCGTGGCCCGGCGGCGGGGCCGGCCCGGCCCTTACGCGGAAGCGGGCGCCTGGGCCTTCCCGGACTTTGCGTAGCGCTTCTGGAAGCGCTCGACACGGCCCGCGGTGTCGACGAGCTTCGCCTTCCCCGTGAAGAAGGGGTGGCACTGGGAGCAGATCTCGAGGCGCAGCTCGGACTTCGTGCTGCGGGTCTTCCAGGTGTTCCCGCAGGCGCAGTGGGCCGTGACCTCGTGGTAGTCGGGATGGATCTTGGCCTTCATGGGTCCCTCGGCGACCGGCCGCTTTTCGTGAGCCGTCGCGGAACCGGGGAGGATAGCACGGAGCCCGGCCCGACGCCCTCGGGACGGTTCATTGCTAGACTCCGCGCCGTGCTTCTCCTGAACGTCCGCGTTCCCGGCGAGCCGCCCCGCCGACTCCGGCTCGAACGGCCGGCCATGACGCTCGGCCGCTCCTCCACCAACGACATCCCGCTCTCCGACCGAACCCTCTCCCGCGTTCACGCGCGCCTCGAGCAGGCCGACGGCGGCCTCATCCGCGTCGTCGACCTCGGCTCCCGCAACGGGACGATGGTCAACAGCGTCCGGATCGGCGACCCCGTGACGCTTCGCCCGGGAGACCGGATCCAGCTCGGCGAGACCGTCATCGACGTCCTCGAGGAGTCCACCACCCGCGTCGTTATCGACGCGAAGGAGGACGACAACGTCCGGAAGACGACTTTCCTCCAGTCGTCCCGGGACCTCGTCCGGGGCCATCGCGAGGAGAGCGCCGCCCGCCTCGGCGCCGAGGAGCTCGCACGGCTGAACGCCTCGCTCCGGATCCTCAACGAGGTCTCCGTCGAGCTTCTCTCCGACATCCCGCTCCCCCGCCTCCTCGAGCTCGTCGTCGACAAGGTCTTCACCTACCTCCAGCCGGACCGCGGGCTCCTGATGCTGGCCGACGAGAAGGGGGACCTCAAGCCGGAGCTCGTGAAGTTCGCCGAAGGGGTCGACCCGTCCGACATCCGGCTCTCGAAGACGCTCGTCCAGACCGTCGTCGACCGGAAAAACGGCGTCCTCGTCATCGACACGGCGTCGGACGGGCCGCTCGCGGCCGCCGAATCGATCCGGATCCAGGGAGTCACGTCGTGCATGGCGGCGCCTCTGTTCGTCGACGAGAAGGTCATTGGCCTCGTCTACCTCGAGGTGCGCCTCGGAAGGAAGAGCTTCACCGAGGAGGACCTCCGGCTTCTCTCTTCGCTCGCGAACACGGCCGCCGTGAAGATCCAGAACCTCCGGCTCCGCGAGAGCGCCATCGCCAAGGAGCGCTTCGAGCGCGAGATGTCGGTCGCCTGGGACATCCAGCGCCGCCTCCTTCCGGAGCGGGACCTCGAGCTTCCGAGGACCTCGATGCTGGGACGGACCGTCCCGTCGCGGCGCGTCTCCGGCGACTACTACGACTACTTCGAGCGCCCCGACGGGCGGGTCGACGTCGTCGTGGCGGACGTCTGCGGCAAGGGGATGGGGGCTTCGCTCCTCGCCGCGACGGTGCAGGCGGCCTACCAGGCGTGGGCCGGTGAGAACCTCCCGCTCGACAAGCTCTGCTCGCGGCTGAACGACCTCGTTTTCCGGAAGACGAGCCCGGAGAAGTTCATCACGATGATCACGGCGCTCTACGACCCGGCCACGGGCGGGGCCGTCTGGACGAACGCCGGGCACAACGCCGGGATCCTCATCCGCGCGGAGGGGACGCACGAGCTGCTGAAGGCGCACGGTCCTCCGCTCGGTCTCTTCCCCGGAAAGGCCTACGGCGCCGGCAACGTGACGCTCCGGCGGGGAGATCTCGTCGTCCTCTACACGGACGGCATCACGGAGGCGTCGAATCCCGAGGACGAGGAGTTCGGGATCGACCGCCTGCTGGCGGTCGTGAGGGACTCGCGCGCCAAGGCGGTCGGGGAGATCGAGGTCGACGTCCTCGCGGCGCTCGCGGCCTTCGTCCGGGGCGTCCCCTACGCCGACGACCGGACCTTCGTGCTCCTTCGCCGGGAGGGATAGGGGCGTCAGCGGGCGGTCTTCGGTCTGCCCTCGCGGTCCCGCGCCAGCATGCCGTGGCGCTTGAGCATTTCGTTGAGCGTCGTCGGCTTCAGGTGGAGGAGCTCCGCCGCCTTCTTCTGGACCCCGCCGGCCCTGTGGAGGGCGGCGGCGAGGAGGGACCGCCGATAGGCCTCCACGGCGTCCTGGAACGAGAGCCCCTCGGGCGGAAGCGCGGCCGGCCGGGGGACGGCGTTGCGCACGGCGTCCGGCAGCTCCTCCACGTCGATGACACCGGGCCCGAGGATCAGCGCGCGCTCGAGGACGTTCTCCAGCTCCCGCACGTTTCCCGGCCAGTCGTAGTCGAGCAGCGCTTTCACGGCCGCCGGTGTAACGGTGGGGACGGGGCGCCCGTTCTCCGATGCGGCGCGCGCCACGAGCGCCTCGACGAGGAGCGGCACGTCCTCCTTCCGCTCGCGGAGCGGCGGAAGGTGGATCGTGATGACGCAGAGCCGGTAGTAGAGGTCCTCGCGAAAGCGCCCCTCGGCGACGAGGCGGGGGAGGTCGGCGTTCGTCGCGGCCACGACCCGGACGTCCGAGCGGATCGGCTCCACGGCACCCACGGGAAGAAACTCGCGCTCCTGGAGGACGCGCAGGAGCTTCGCCTGGGTCTCGAGCGGAATCGTCCCGATCTCGTCGAAGAAGATCGTCCCGCCGTCGGCGACCTTGAAGAGCCCGCGCTTGTCCGCAAAGGCACCCGTGAACGAGCCGCGGACGTGCCCGAAGAGGTTGGATTCGAGGAGGTCGGGCGGCAGCGAGCCGGAGTTCACGGTCACGAACGCGCCGGCGGAGCGCGGCGAAAGGCGGTGGAGGGCCCGCGCCACGAGCTCCTTCCCGGTGCCGCTCTCGCCGACGATCAGGATCGTCGAGCGCGCGTTGGCGGCGTGGCGGATCGTGTCGAAGACCTTCGCCATCGGGGCGGAGCGCCCCACGAGATCCCCGAGGCCGCCGCGCGTCCCGTCGAGCCGCGCCTTCAGCTCCCGGTTCTCGGCGACGAGACGGCGCTTCTCGAGAGCCTGCCGGACGACGTGGACGATCTCGTCGTTCCGGAACGGCTTCGGAAGATAGTGATACGCCCCCTGACGCATGGCGGAGATGGCGCTCTCGACGGACGAGTAGGCCGTGATGACGACGACGGGAAGCTCGGGCCAGCGCGCCCGGACCTCGGTGAGAACCTCGAGCCCGGGGCGGTCCGGGAGCATCAGGTCGAGAAGCAGGAGGTCGACGGGCTCGCTCGCGAGCCGCTCGAGGCCTTCGGCCGCGGTTCCGGCCTCAACGGCGGCAAAGCCGGCCTTTCCGAGGACCGTTCGAAGGACGTCCCGGATGACGGGCTCGTCGTCGAGGATGAGGATCGTCATGACGTCAGGAGCCGCGCGGCAGGAGGACCGTGAAGCGTGCGCCGCCACCCGGGCGCGGCGCGGCGTCGAGAGACCCCCCGTGCGCCCGGATGATATCCCGCGCGATCGTCAGCCCCAGCCCGATCCCGCCATCGGCCGTCTTCGTCGAGAAGAACGGATCGAAGAGACGCTCCCTTCCGGAGGCGGGGAGGCCCGGGCCGTTGTCCTCCACGAGGAACCGGACGAACCGCTCCTGGGTGTCGAGCGTGAGGGAGACGGCGGCTTTTCTCTCCTCGCCGCGATCCGGGACGGAGCGAGCAGCCTCGGCGGCGTTCTTGAGGAGGTTCACGAGTACCTGGAGCAGGGCGTCGGCGTGCCCCGCGACGGCCGGCAGGCCGTCCGGAATCGAGACCGAGAGCGAGACGCCGCGGGTCCCGACCTCCTCCTCGAAGATCCGGGCCGCCTCCCGCGCGAGGCCCGGCGGGTCGATCGCGACGCTCTCGCGCGGACGGCCGCGCGCGAGGTCGAGGAGGCTCCCGACGAGTCGCGAGGCCCGGAACGCCTGCCGCTCGATCTTCTCGAGGAGCGGGCGGCGCGGGTCGTCCGCGGGCGTCTCGTCCAGGAGGACGCGGGCGAAGCCGGTCACTCCGGTGAGCGGCGTGTTGACCTCGTGGGCGACACCGGCCGAGAGGGAGCCGAGGGCGGCGAGGCGCTCCTGCTCTGCGAGGGCCCGCTCGAGGCGGGCCGTCTCCGTCGCGTCGTGGAGAACGTAGACGCGGGCGCGTGTCCCGACGCTCATTCCCGGGAAGAGGGAGACCGCCACGTCGAGAACGCGCGTCCCGCCCCCGAGGTCCGCCTCGAGGCGGCGCGGCGGATCTTCGGCGAGGAGCGCGGCAGGCAGGACCTCGGCGTCCTCCCGTCCGATCAGCTCCGGAGCGGGGCGCCCCGCGAGGAGCGAGAAGGCGGGGTTCGCGGACGAGAGCCGCCCGGCGTCGTCCGTCGTGACGATCGCCGCGGCGGATCCGGCGACGACGTCCTCGTGAAACTCCTTCAGAGTCCGGTAGCTCTCGGCCTGGGCGCGGACCTCCTCGTAGAGCCGGGCGTGGTCGAGCGCGAGCGAGGCCGCCGCGAGGGCCGTCTCCAGAAGCTCGAGGTCCTCATGGGAGAGCGGGACCCGGCCGAGACGGTCACCAAAGGCGAAGAAGGCGAGCAGCCTGCCGGAGGCTGCGAGCGGCGCGACGGTCCGGAAGCCGGCGGCCCGGAGCCGTGCGATCGATTCCGACCGTCTCTCGTCGAGACGGCGTCTCGAGAGCCTCACCGTCCGGCGTGCTGTGTCTTCCCCAAGCTCGTCGAGCCGCAGGGCCGGCCCGCCGTCCACGGCTCCGGCGGGAATCCGTCCGTCCCGCGTGACGGGAAGGAGCGCGGCCGGGGCGACGGCCAGTGCCCTCGCGGCGCGGGAGACGAGCAGCTGTTCGATCTCGGGGGCCGACCGCGGCGCGGCCAGTTCGCGAACGAGAGCGAGGAGCTCCTCGCGTGCGGTCCAGGACTCGCCGTACTGGATCCGTGCGAACGCAGCCGAGAGACCCCGCCGAACCGGGACGAAGCTGAGGGCGATGACGAGCCCGGCCGCGGCCTGCAGCGCTCCTCTGGCGTACGGAATCGGCGGCACGACGGGGTTCGAGAGAAGGAGCTGCGCCGCCGCGAAGAGCGCGGCCCCCGTCAGACCGGCGCCGACGAGGGCGGCAGTCTCGCGGCCCAGGACCTCGGCGTCCCAGAGACGAAAGTGCGTGAGTGCGGCGAGGAACGAAAACGGGACGATGGCGATCGGGAGGATCGACATCGAGGAGAGGATCGGAATCGAGAAGCCGAAGAGGTCCGGGAGGAGGTTGAGGATCACGACCGGCAGGAGACCGATTCCGGTGCCGAGGAGGAGGTAGCGGGCCTGCTTTTCGGCGAGGAGGTCGCCCGGCCGCCGCCAGAGCCGTTCGAGCCGAAGCAGCGCGATACCCACGGCGGCCGCGATCCAGATCGACTGGAAGCGGTCGAGCGCCTCCACGGCCCGAACCGGATCGTGTGCCCCCACGCCTCCGAAGTAGAGGCCGGCGGTCGCCGCCAGGAGCGCGAGCGCCGGGAGAAGGACCGCGAGGCGGAAGCCCGGAGAAGTCCGGCGGGGGAAGCTGAGAACGAGAACGAGGAGAAGAGCCGGGAAGAGCGCCCGTGCGGCGTCCTCCAGGAGAACCGAGATCCGGAAGACGAGGTCGAGCGGCGGGGCCGGCGTGAGCCCGAGGACGAGACCGACGGTGAGTGAGAAGGCCGCGTAGAGCCTCGAAGCCCCGGACTGCGGCGAGCGCGCGGCCGTCGCGAGGGCTGTCGCCCCGGTCACGAGGAATGCGAGCGCCGTCGCAAAGAGGAAGAAGTACCGGATGTCCCACGGAGCCGGGACGGGCCGCGTCCGGAAAGTCCTGACTTCACCCGACCTGAGGACCGAAACCTCCGCCCCGTTTCGGGCGAGCCAGAGCGAGGGATCGCCGGCCGCCGTCGCTTCGGCCCCGTCTACGAGAAGCAGAAGATCCCCTCGCCGGAGCCCAGAGGCCTCGGCACTCCGGCCGATCCGGAGGATTCGAAGCCCTTCGGCTTCCGCCTGAACGAGGACGTCCGCCCGGCCCGCGAGAGCGATCTTCCGCGAAACGATCAGGGTGAGCGGAAACAGACTCGCGACGAAAGAGAGCGCGAGAAAGCCGGTCAGGAAGCGGTCGGCCCTCTTGAAGCGAAGTGACACCTATAAGGCGGCACGCAATGGAGGTGCCATCGCTTCGATTGTCCGAAGTGACCTAAGACACAGGATTACAATGAATTGAGATGAGAGTGGACGAGCGCAGCGCGATCCGCTTCTGATTCTTGGAGGGATTTCCAGATCTCCTGAATGCCGCTCTTCGAGGTCAGAAAGAGACGGCGAGCCCTCCCGCCAACCGACGGTTGAACCGGACCACCTCCTCGCCATCCTGACGTTTGGCGAGTTCGACGGAGAGGAGGGCCCGCCAGTCGGACGCGAGGGCCTGGAGAACCGGCAGCGGCAGAGACTGCGAGACACTCACGTCGAGCGCCGAGAGGTCGTTCCGAAGCAGTTGGGCGCTCTTCGCGAGGCTCTGCGAGACCGAACGGTAGCCGAATCCGACCGAGGTTCCGGTCGCGACGAGGTGAATGCCCGCCGACGCGACGGCCCATGTCGCTTCATCGCTCTGGACCGTCGATGCTCGCTCGCCCGAGATGCGGCCGACGCGTGCAGAAAGCCGGCCCTCGACTCCCGTCGCGATCCGGCCCGACGCGGACGAGGAAAGCTCGGTCGCGACGTCCCCCGGGAGGAAATAGAGAGAGTCGAGCCGCTCGAAGAAGTCGGGATCGAGGAGAAGCCGGTGGATTCCCGTGATGCTGCGGCGGCTCGCTTCGAGGACGACGGCAGCGCCCGAAGGCGAGTCGTATCGGATGCCTCCGGCGAAAAATGCGCTGGAGATCCGTGCGAGATCCGCCTCGTCGGCGCTCACCTGCGCCCAGGGAGTCCCGTCGTCCTGCCGCTGCTCGAACCGGCGGGCGGCGGAGGCGTAGATCCGGAACCGGGATCCCGGATGCAGCGAGATCGTCACTTCGGGAGTGATGCCTCGCGTCCGGTCGGTGAGGTCGCCGGTCGCCCCGGCCTCCACGGAAAGGACCGGGAGGACTTTCGCCTCGCCGACGGCGCCGACGCGCGTCTCGCTTCGCGCGATCTCGGACATGTTGACCGACTCCGGGGTCACGGCGTGCCGATACGCGGCGCTGAGCCGTACCGACCAGCGGTCGCTGAAGTCCGTCCGGTAGCCGGCAAAGAGGTCCATCTGGTCCGATGTGCTCGGGAAGAGGTCTCCGGCGGCCCCCTGCCGGAAGAGGTTCGACTGGCTGACGAGGCGGGCCGAGACGTTCGCCCGCGAGCGCTCGCCGGTCGCGGCCGACCAGTCGAGACTCTGGGCGGAGAACCGCTCCGGGTCGCTGTCGCCGAGAAGCCTGATCTGACGCTGCGTCGTCAGCTGCAGGTTCTGCGAGTCTCCGGCCGCGACGTTGACGGCGAAGCGGGAGGCGTCTCCCGCCGTTGCGCCATCGGAAGCGTCGAGACGGATGTAACGCCCGTCGACGCCCCACCGGACGCGCTCCCCGATGTTGCCGGTGACTCCGACGTTCGTGTCGCTCCGGATCGGACCGCCGGCCGAGCCGAAGCCCGCCGTGGACGCGAGGGACGCGCGGACCGGGAGGCGGGCCGCGGAGACGGGTGCGCCCGGGACCGCCCGCGGGGGCTGGGCTTCGGGTGAGGGTTCGTCCAGTGCCGCGAGGATCGCCGCCGCGTCGCGGAGGACGTCCCCCTGGACCACGGCCCGGGCGACGAAGGGATCGGCTTTACCCGAACCGGTCGCCGGAAGGATGCCGGGTGAGCTGCCGACGTCGAGGAGAACGAAGCTCACGGCCTCCGGTGAGGACGAGTGCGCGATCCGGGCGACGGCGAACGGGAATCGCGGGACGGTGGCGAGGAGTGTGTAGAGACCGGGCGGGGCATCGGGAACGACGAACGTGCCGTCCAGGTCGGACGTCACGACGCGGGTCGTGGATTCGCCTCGCGCCGTCATGGCCCGCACGACGACCGTCACGCCGGCGAGGGCGGCGCTTCCCGCCCGGACGATCCCCGAGATCGGCGCCCCGCGCGGCGCGCCGGCGGCCTCTGTCCCCAGCGCCCCGAGGAGCGCTGCGGCGCAGGCCAGGATGCAGGCGAGAAGGCTCCGCAATCTCCGCACGGCCATTCCCAAGTGGGGATCATCGGCCCGGGGGCGCCGGCCCGTCAACAGGGGAAAGCGGCGTCAACTCCCGGACGGTCCCATTCCCAGCGTCGCGTTCACGATGTGGCGGGCGATCGAGGGGTTCTCCCGGAGCCGCCGCGTCGAATAGGCGTACCAGTCGCGGCCGTAGGGGACGTAGACGCGTAGCCGGTGTCCCGAGGAGATCAGGATCCGGCGCAACATCGGATCGACCCCGAGGAGCATCTGGAACTCGTAGGCGTCGGCCGGGAGCTTGAGGCGGTCGATCGTCGCGAGCGCGGCCTGGACACACGCCTCGTCGTGGGTGGCGATGGCCGCGTAGCACCCGGCGCCGAGGTGCCGCTCCACCATGGCGGCGTAGTTCCGGACGATGACGTCGTGGCCCTTGTACGCGAGCTCGCGCGGCTCGTTGTAGATCCCCTTGCAGATCCGGACGTTCATCCTGGCTTCGCCGAGCCGGGCGAGATCGGAGAGGCTCCTCCGGAGGCAGGCCTGCAGAACCGTCCCGACGTTTCCGAACTCCGCCTTCAGGTCGAGGGCGACGCGGATCGTCTTTTCCGTGAAGGGGGTGTCCTCCATGTCGAGGCGGACGAAGATGCCGAGCCCGGCCGCCTTCCGGCAGATCGCGGCGAGATTCCGGCGCGCGAGGTCCGGGTCGATGCTGAGCCCGACGGCCGTCGGCTTGACGGACGTGTTCGCGGGAAGCCCGCTCGCCGCGATCGCGTCGAGGACGCGAAGGTACTCTTCGCGCGCAGCGTCGGTCTGCTCGGGGCGGGTGACGCTCTCGCCGAGGAGGTCGAGGGTCGCCATCGCTCCCTCGGCGGCGAGGGACCTTGCGGCGGCAATCGCGTCCTCCAGCGTCTCACCGGCCACGTACCGGCGTGCGACCTGGCGAACGATGCCGCGCGGCACGAAGGGGATCGAGGCGACGACGAAGCGGTCGAAGAGGCTCATGCGTCTCCCTCCGGAGTCCGCGCGAGGATCGCGAGGTCGACGCGCCGTGCGCCGGCGTCCCGGAGCGCTTCGGCTGCCGCGAAAGCCGTCGCCCCCGTCGTCATCACGTCGTCGACGAGGAGGAACGTCCGGCCCCGGGCAACGGGGCGGCCCCGGAAGGCACCGGCGACGTTCGCGCGCCGCTCGGAGGCTCCCAGCGCGGACTGGGGTGGGGTCTCTTTCACGCGCCTCAACGCGGGAAGGACGCGAAGGGAGAGACGACGGCCGACCTCCGCGGCGAGAAGGGCGCCCGGATCGTAGCCGCGTTCCCGGTTTCGGCGGCGGGTCGACGGGATGGCCGCGACACCGTCAGGGGCGTCAATCCCCCCGCGCCGGACGGCCTCGGCGAGGAGGGCTCCGGCCGGCGCGGCGGCGATGTCGAAGCCCCGGAACTTCATCGCGTGGACGAGCTGCCTGAGGGTCCCCTCATACGGCCCGAAGGCGACCGCTCGGAGTACGGGCGGCTCCGATTCGGCGCAGCCGCGGCAGAGTCCGCCGCCGTTCGGGAGCGCGCACCGCGGGCAGGTCGAGCCCGCGTCGAAGCGGGGAAGTCCCGTCCAGCACGATCGGCAGAACCCGCCGCCTCCCGTTCCGCGGCGAGGCCTGTCGCACCCGGCGCATCGCGAGGGCGCGATCAGCGAGAGAAGCAGGGCGAGAGGCGTCTCAGGCGCCGGGACCCGGCCGGGGATCGTCGCGTCCAGGAGCGCCACGTCCCGGCATTCTAGTCGAGGCGTTCCCGTTCGTCGCGCCTCTCGCGCCCCGGATTTCCGATATCCTCTGCGGATGATGAGCCTGCCGGAGCCGGCCGCCCTGTTCCGTCCTGTCCGCACCGCCGCGCTCGCACTTCTCCTTCTCGCGGCCTTGCCCGCCGCGGCGCAGAGCTTCGCCGCCGGAGCGGGCGGCGGCGCCGTCGCCGATCTCGGTGCGAGCGCCGCCCGGAGCGGCTTTCACAACTTCGGCGGGTACGGATTCTTCGAAGTCTCGATCGAGAGCTATGGAGCGCGCAACGAGGTCCTCCTCCAGGCCCGAGGAGAGTTCCTCACGCTCCCGGGGGGCGCCGCGGGCGCGCCGGACGTGAACGTCAGCTCCGGCCTCGGGATCGTCACATACCGCTTTCGCGAAGACTGGTGGGACGCGGGGCTCCTGGCCGGGGTCGGCGTCTTCGGCATCTCCCCGAAGTCTCCCTCGGCGAGTCAGGCCGCCGCCGACCCGTCCGAGACCGTCTTCGGATGGTGTGCCGGGGCGCAGACCGTCTTCCGGATCTCCCGCCGGGTCGATTTCCGTCTCGAAGCCTCCTGGCAGGTTCCCAGCACCCGGCTCCAACACAAGTTCTTCTTCGTGACGGGTGGGTTCGGGTACCGGTTCTAGAGACCGCGTCTCAGGCCAGAGCGCGTAAGGCGGGCTCCGGACGCCCTCCGAACGCGGCGGGACCCACCCGATCTTTCGGATCGGGCGGGGTTGCGGCGGCGGGATGTTCAGATGTGAGGAAGAATCAGGAAGGATGGTAGAGGTGGGGCCGCTGGCTGGGAAGCCTGCGGGTACTGGGGAGGGTGTTTTTGAAGATCACGTGCATTTTGGTTTCCCTGATGTCGTTTCGATCTCCTGTCTTCTTTTACGCAAACCAAGTGCCTCTGGTTTTGCCACGGGGGCCCGACATCGTCTTCTTCAATGTTTGCAGTAACTTGGACCTGATTCTCGACCGAACGGCCGTTCGGTCGATCATCCCATTTGGGGGTCAGCCACGGACGAAATGACGCCCGGGGATGGCAGCCGGGGCCTCAGGCGCCTTCGCTCACGGAGAGGAGCGTCGAGTCCTTCTTGACCGAGAGCGAGAGTTCCACGCGCGTCCGGGCGACGCCGCGGAGCGTCTGAATCCTCTCGCGCAGGATCCGCTCGAGGTGATCGACGTCACGGGCACGAACTTTCAGCCGGTAGCCGAACTCCCCGGAGATCGCGCAACATTCCTGGACGTCGAGAAGAGTCTCGATCTCCTCGAGGAACGGGCGCTCGAAGCGTGGATGCTCGAGACCGACGTCCACGTAAGCGACCAGAGGCATGCCGATCAGGCGCGGATCGAGCAGGGCCGTGAAGCGGCGGATGAAGCCCCGGGTCTCGAGCTTCTTGATTCGCTCGTTGACGGACGGCGTCGTCAGGCCGACGGCCTCCGCTATCCGGGCCTGGGAGAGCTTCCCGTCGCGCTGAAGGAGGTCCAGGATCTGACGATCGATCTCGTCCATAAAAAATTCGGGCGTTTTGCCTCGTAGCCCGAATTTTATTTGGAGCGGGAGGGAGAATCAACCTGAAACCGCGACCTGAGCCCCCGGAGCGGCGATTTCGCTCCCTTTCGGGAGGACGACCACCCCCCCGTCGGAGACGTGGAACCGGCGGCGATCCTCCTCCTCGTCGAAGCCGATCTCGACCCGGGCCGGGATCTTCACGCCTTTGTCCGCGATGACCCGCCGGAGGCGCGCGTGGCGTCCCACCTCGACGCCGTCCATCAGGACGCACTCTTCGATGTGGGAGAAGGAGTTCACGCGGACGCGGGGGAAGAGGATGGACCGGTGGATCGTCCCGCCCGAGATGATGCAGCCGGAAGCGACCATGGAGTCCGTCGCGAGCCCGACGCGCTGCGAGACGGCGTCGGCGAAAACGAACTTCGCGGGAGGGAGCTGAGGCGAGTGGCTCTTGATCGGCCACTTTCCGTTGTAGAGGCTGAGAGGCGGTGTGACCGAGATCAGGTCCATCGAGGCGTCCCAGTAGGAATCCACGGTCCCGACGTCCCGCCAGTAGGGCGCGAGATCCTCCTCGCCGGGGACGCGGTTTGTCGAGAAGTCGTAGGCGTAGATACGTGCCCCGTCGCGGAGGGCGCCCGGGATGATCGTTTTTCCGAAGTCGTGCGACGTGTCCTGAAGTGCGTCGTGCTCGAGGGAGTCGATCAGGAAGTTCGCGCGAAAGACGTAGTTTCCCATCGATGCGAGGACGAGCCCGGGAGCCGAGGGAAGAGGGCGCGGCGCCTTCGGCTTCTCCTCGAATCCGATGACGCGCCCGGACGAGTCGACCTCGAGGATGCCGAAACGCGAGGCTTCGCCGATCGGAACCGGCACGGCCGCGATCGTCACGTCGTAGCCCCCTGCCTCGTGGAATGCGAGCATCGGGTTGAC
>JBBIPB010000004.1:0-47810 GCA_037443065.1 Acidobacteriota bacterium
GCCCGATGCTCCGCGGGCTGCCGCGGTGGAGCGCCTCGGCCACCAGCTCCTTTCCGGTGCCGCTCTCTCCCTGCAGCAGGACCGTGACGTCCGTGCCGGCCACCTTCCCGATCTTCGCGAAAAGGGCAAGCATCGGGGCGCTCGCCCCGACGATTCTGTCGAACGAGCGGCGGTGAAGCATCTCCTCCCTCAGGACCTCGTTCTCGGCCAGGATGCGGCTCCGCTCGAGGGCCCTCCGAAGGACGAGGAGCAGCTCGGCCTTGTCCACCGGCTTCCGGAAGAAGTCGTAGGCCCCGAGCTCGACGGCCTTGAGGGCGTGCTTCCGGTCGGTCTCCCCCGTCATCACGACGATGGCCGCCTCGGGGCGCTTCTTTCGAATGGCAGAGAGCAGGCGGAGCCCCTCCTCGGCCTCGTTCGACGGGGGGAGACGGAGATCCAGGAGGAAGAGATCGAACGGCTCGTCCGCGAGGGCAAGTCCCGTCACCGCGTCCGACGCCTTCGCGACTCCGAACGTCCCCTTCAGGCTCCAGGTGAGCTGGTCGAGCAGCCCGGCGTCGTCCTCGACGATGGCGAGGCGCCCCTCGGGTGCCCGCGTGCTCACGCTTCTCGCTCCGCCGGCAGGGTGATGCGGACGAGCGTCCCGGCCCCCGGCCGGCTTGTCACGACGAGATCCCCCTTGTGGAAGAGGAGGATCTGACTGCTCGTGTAGAGACCCAGCCCGACCCCGTCCGGCTTCGTCGTCTGGAAGGGGCGGAAGAGCCGCGTCTCGACGAACTCCTCGGCAATCCCCGGGCCGTTGTCCTCGATCTCGACGACGGCCCAGCATCGCCGGCCGCGCGTCTCGACGAAGGAGCGGACCTCCACGCGGCCTCCCGCGGGGGCCACGGCCTCGAGCGCGTTCTGGACGAGCGCCAGGATCGCGTCCTTGAGAAAGTGGGGATCGCCCCAGACGCGTGGAACGGGGGTGAGGCTGGTGGTGACCGACGTTCCCCGCACGGCCTCGCCCGAGCGTGACCGCACGCGCGCCTGGCGCAGGGCCTCCCGGACGACGTCGTTCAGGTCCACCTCGACCTTGATCAGGACGGAGTCCGCGTGCGCCGTCCACCGGGCGACCATCGTGTCCAGCTTCTCGCGTGTCCCTTCGAGCAGCTCCAGGACGCCGCGCTTGAACTCGGGGTCCCCGAAGTGCTCCTCGAGATTCTCGAGAAGGAGCCCCAGCTGGAACCCCATGTTCTTCATGTCGTGGATCAGGACGGAGTCCATCGTGGAGCGGAGACGTCGCTTGGACGGTCGCGGGCGGACCGGCATGTCGGCGGCTCCTTCAGCGGGCCGGTGCGGAGGGAGCCGCCACGATCGCCGCCGTCTCGAATGTCAGCTTCACGGCGAGACCCGGCCGCATTATCTTCCGGGCGTCCCGCTGGACCTTCACGATCACCTGGACCGTCCCGCTCGCCGGGTCGACGACCGGGCTGACGAACGTCACGCGCCCCGACGAACGGGACTCCGGGAAGTCCGTAGCCGCGACGGCGACTTCGTCGCCCGCCTTCACCGACCCGAGCGTCGCGGAGGGGAGATACGCCCGCGCAAGCAGGGGCTCGAGGGCCATGACCTTGAATAGCGGCTTGTGCTCGTCGAGCAGCACCTTCTCGCCCACCCGGACGAAGCGGTCCGCAACGACGCCGTCGAACGGAGCCCGGACGACCGAGCGGTCGATGACGAGCCGGGCGCGTTCGAGCTCCACGCGGGCCAGCTCGTTTCGCGCCCTCTTTTGCTCCAGCTCGGCCTGGCTGCAGAGTCTCTGGCGGAACAGTTCCTCGTACCGCTTCAGGTCGGAGGCCGCCACGTTGAAGGTCTCCTCGGCGGCCCGGAAGTCAAGGCGGAACTCCCGCTGGTCGAGCGTCGCGAGGGGCTGCCCCTTCTTCACGATCTCGCCACGGTCCGCCTCGATCGAATCGACCACGCCGCTCACCCGCGTCGTGACGGAGACCTCCTGCTCGACCATCAGGTTCGAGGAGACCGTGAGCGGGCTCTTCGGCCCGCCCTGCGCCTCGCCCGGGACGACAGCGGCGGCGAGAAAGAGGACGGCGACGACCCTGTGAGCGTTCGTCAGGACCCCCTTCGGTTGGACTCCCGGGATCATACCGGAGCGCGCCCCTAGACCTTCCAGTACCAGCCTTTTCGCTCGAAGACGAGGAGAATCCCCCACCAGACGAGGATGGTCACGAGGGCGTATGCATGGGAGCGGAGGGTCGGATCGGCGATCCAGGAGAAGCCTCCGTCGTAGAGGACCCTCTGAAGGCTCACGGCCTTCCCGTCCGGCCCCGCGAGCTTCACGAGGCCGAGAGTCTTCGCGAGAAGGCCCGAGCCGACGAAGACGACGAGGGGGTTCCGGCCGAAGGTGAAGAAGATCCCGCGGGGACGAAGCCATCCCTTGAGGTCGACCACGAGGATCGACAGCGCGAGCGCCACGCAGGCGCAGCCGGAGGTGAAGACCACGTACGAGCCGGTCCAGAGGTTCTTGTTGATCGGGAGTCGGAGGTTCCAGGCGAGACCCACGGCCATTCCGGCCGCGCCCCAGAGCGTGAGAGCGCCCGCCGCCCGGCGGAAACGGGAGTTTTCGCCGCCGCCTTTCCGGACGAGGACGAAGCCGGCGAGCGTCCCGGTCAGCATCGTGGCGATGGACGTCAGCGTCGAGACGATTCCTTCCGGGTCCCATTCCTTCTTCCAGAGGTGCCCTTTGAGGAGGGCGAGGTCCACCGCCCGCTGGATGTTCCCCGAAGGCGTCAGATCGAAGCCGAGGCCGAGGAGAAGGTAGGTGTGGAGGGCGACGAGGAGTGCCGCCGCCACGGCGGTCCCGACGGCCCGGCGCCGCCAGACCGTAAGGACGATGAGCGTCCCGAGGACGTAGACGACGCCGATTCGCGGCAGGACGCCGGGAATCCTCAGGCGAAAGAGACGCTCCAGCGTGAAGGGGAACCAGGACAGCGCCCAGCCGACGAGGACGATCGTCATCCCCCGCGTAAACGCGTGGCGCGCGAGGGCCGCGCGAGAGTCGCCGCGCTCCATCCGCTTCGTCAGCGAGAAGACCCCGGCCGTCCCGACGATGAAGAGAAAGAAGGGGAAGATGAGGTCCGTCGGCGTCCACCCGTGCCACTCCGCGTGGTCGAAGGGCCAGTAGAGATGTCCCCAGTCCCCCGGGTTGTTGACGAAGATCATTGCCGCGATCGTCACCCCCCGGAAGAAGTCGAGGGAGGCGAAGCGGCCGGCGGGCGGGGCGGGAGAAGTCGTCACTTGGGGGACATCATCGTACCAGCGCGAGACGGAGCCCCGTGGTGGCAAGATCGGGGCGATGAGGCCAAAAAAAACCGGACTTCCTCTCGCGGCTCTAGGCACACTCGCTTCGCTCGCCCTCCTCTCCGCCTGCACGACGATTCCGAAGGGGCTGGTCGTCACGCCGCCGGACGGCGCCGTCGCCCGGGAGGTCGCGGCGATTGCCGAGAAGACCCCCGCCCGGCTCGGGATCGTCGCGATTCACGTCGAGAGCGGGCGACGCCTCGCGTGGAACGACACCGAGAGCTTCGAGGCCGCGAGCGTCGTGAAGATGGCCCTTCTCGCCGAGGCGGCCGCCGAGTGGCGGGAGGCGCGCTTCGACCCGAACGACCGCTGGACGATGATGAAGGCGGCCGTCGCCGCGGGGTCGGGGATCCTGGACGAGTTCGAGCCGGGGCTCATGCCGACGAACCGGGACCTGCTTCGGATCATGATCTCCCTCTCGGACAACACGGCGACGAACAGCTTCATCGACCGGTTCGGGGCCTTCGCGGTGAACTGCCGGATGGAGGAGCTGGGCCTTCCGGGCCTCCGCCTCGTGGGCCGGATCCCCGACCTGGGACAGGAGCCCGAGCGGTGGGGGCCGCTCGGCCGGTTCACGCCGCACGACACGGCCGAGTACTTCCGGCGCGTCTCTGCCGGGACGCTGATCGACGAGCAGGCCGACCTCTTCATGCGGGAGATCTACCGGACGCAGCGGACGAAGAACCGGATCCCGCGCCTCCTGCTCGAGCCGAAGGAGAACGGCTGGGCCGGGAAGACAGGCTCGATGCACGGCGTGAGGAACGACGCCGGGGTCCTGACGACGAAGAAAGGACGTTTCGTCCTCGTCGTCTTCGCCGACCGGATCGATGACGACGATAAGGACGGCCCCGTCGTCACGCGGGCGATGGGAGAGATCGGGAAGGCAATCGTGGACGGCTGGTCGGCGACGCTCCCCGACGTGGCGGTCCCTCCCGACCCGAATCCGCCGCGATAGCCCGACCCCACGTTCCCGCATGCGACGTCACTGCGCTACGATGAGCGTCCGATGCTCGAAGGCCTGAGACGCCTCGACGAGCCGGGCACGGCCCGGCACCTTCTCGAGAAGATGCGGGAGGGGGCGTACATCTCGACACCTGCGGGCGAGATCCTCGACGCGAACCCTGCGTTTCTGGCGATCCTCGGGGCGCGTAGTCTCGAAGACCTCCGCGCCGCAACGGCCGCCGACTACCTTGCCGAGCCGGCCCAGCGGGAGGTGTGGAAGGAAGCCCTCGACAAGTTCGGTTCGGTCGTCGATTTCGAGTTGAAGGTCCGGCGCCGCGACGGCGAGATCCGGACCGTCCTCGACACCGCCTGGGTCCGCGTCGATCCCGAGTCGGGAGACGTCTACTATCACGGCGTTCTCACGGACGTGACCGAGCGGAAGGAGCTGGAGACGGCGCTCGACGAGCAGGCCCTTCGCGACCCGATCACCGGCTGCTACAACCTCCGCTACCTCGCGCAGGCTTCCCGGACCGCCGGAGCGGAAGAGAAGCCGAAGGGCTGCGTCGTCGTCGAGCTGGACCGCGCCGGCGCCTCCGGCGTGCCGGACGACGGGACACCCGATCCCGTCGCGAACCGGATCAGCCGCTTCCTGATGCGGCAGTCGCGGGCCGAGACGGCGGTCATCCGGATGCACTCGAACGAGTTTCTGCTCCTCCTGCGCGAAGCCGACGAAAAGATGGTCGGAACGGTCCTCGAGCGGATCGTCTTCGCGGCCTCGCGAGAGCTGCTCCCGCCCTTCCGCGTCGGGGCGGGGGTTTGCGCAGCCGAGGAGCCCCTCGCCGAAGCGATCCGGAAAGCCCGGGAGAACCGGACTCCCGTCCGGACGATCGGGAGCTCCGGGGACGAGGCCCCGGGAATCTATCCACTCCCTTGACGTGACCCGTCCTTCGAGCCTCCACGACGCCGATGCTCCGTCGATCGAGAAGCCGTTCTTCGCGGTCCGGCTGACCCTCGGCCTCACGTCCTTCGCGCTCGCCGCCTATCAGATCGCTCTCACCCGGGTCTCGTCCGTCCTCGTCTACACGCAGACGACCTTCCTCGTCCTCTCCGTCTGCATCGCCGCGATCGGGATCGGCGCTGCCGCGGTCCACTGGCGGAAGGCGCGGCGGGGACGGGAGGTCACACGGGGCCAGATCCGGCTCCTCGCCCTCCTGACCGGTCTTTCGGCGAGCGTCGCCTGGGTGCTCGTCGTCCGGTTGAAGCTCGCCTTCGAATCCGGCCTGTTCGCCCTCCCCTTTCTCTTCGCCGGAGCCTGCTTTGCGACCGCCTACGTCCTGATCGGCGCGCGCGCCTCGCTGACCTACGCTTTCGAGCTGATCGGGGGGGCGGCCGGCGTTCTGGCCGCGATCGTGCTCCTCCCCCGCATCGGGGACGTCAACACGGGGCTCGTCGCGGCAGGTCTCGCCGGCCTCGCCGCGCTTCCGCTCTCGGCCGCGGCCGCGCGCATGGCACCCGTCCTCGCCGCGGCGGCGCCGGCCGCTCTTCTGGCCGTGAACCTCGCCGTTCCCGGCGGTTTCCTCGTCGTCGACCCGTACGCCGTCGTGACGTTCGAGCCCCACCTCGTCTGGGAGACGAAGCCTCACCACGGCCGCGTCACGGCCACGGCGTACGACGATTTCGCCCGAACGGACCTCGTGGAGACCGACGAGCCCTGGTCCCGGTATCTCTACACGGACCGGATGTACGGCGCCCGGGTGGTCCGCTGGGACGGACGCTCCCCGCGCTTCGACGACCCCGCCGCGGAGAAGCGCGCGACCCTCAAAGCGCTCCCGTTCCGGAACGGAAATCCGAAGAAGGTGCTGATTCTCGGCGCCGGCGGCGGCTTCGACGTCGCGCTCGCCCTGCAGGGAGGAGCGACGGACGTGACGGCCGTCGAGATCAACGGCGCCTCGATCCGCTTCACGCGCGCTCTCGGAGAGTTCTCCGGCCGCGTCTACGACCGTCCCGAGGTCCGCGTGGTTCGCGCGGATGCGCGACGCTTCCTCCGCGACTCCGCCGACCGGTACGATCTGATCCAGCTTTCCCTCTTGCAGAACGACCCTTCGGAAGGGCGGAGCACCGTCGCCCGCCAGAATTGGGTCTTCACCGTGGAGGCGATCGAGGCCTACCTCGCGCACCTCGCGCCGGGCGGGGTGATCGCCGTCGTCCAGAACATGGTCGAACTCGCCGACAAGACCGTCGCGACGGCGCTCGAGTCCTTCCGGCACCTCGGCATTGCTGGACCCGGGGCCATGAGCCGGATCGTCGTCCTCGCCCTGAACTCCGAAGGAAACCCCTTTTCCGAGCTCGTCATGATCTACCGCGACCCCCCTGCGCCGTCGCAGGTGTCGCAGCTCCTGGAGGGGGCCGGGAGAGTCGTCCGGGTCCGCTTCGCACCCGGAATGCCCGCCGTCGAGCCGTTCGCGGGCCTCTCGTCCGGCAAGACGACGCCCGCCCGCTGGCTGGAAAGGAGCGAGCCGGACCTGACGCCTGTGACGGACGAATCACCCTTCTTCTTCAACCTCGACCGGAACGCCGGCTCCACGTGGGTGGGACTCGGCGCGGCCTGCCTCGCCCTCGTCGCCCTCCTCGCGACGGCCGACGCGGTCCGGGGCCGGGAGGCGCCCGGACGGCTCCCCCTTCCGGGCTGGGGGGCCGCCGCCGCGCTCGGCGTCGGCTTTCTCTTCCTTCAGGCCGGTCTCATCCACCGCGCCCAGTTCCTCCTCGGCAATCCGACGCTCGCCGTGGCGCTCGGCGTCGGCGGAATGTTCGTCTTCGGGAGCCTTGGCTGCCTGCTTGCCGTCCGGCTTCGGGGCGGCTCCCCGTCGGCGCGGCTCGCACTCGCGGCCGGCGCGACGGCCGCGGCTCTCGCAGGGGCCGCCGCGCTCTGGCCACGCGTGGTCGAGACGGCCGCCGGAAAGGGAAACCCTCTCCTTCTCCTCGTCCTCGCCGGCGTCTTCGGCCCGGCCGCGATCGCCGCCGGGGCCTGCTTTCCGGCCGTGATCGAGCGCTGGGCCGGCGTGAAGCAGAGGGCCGCGGCGGCCGTCTACGCGGCAGACGGGATCGCCTCGGTGGCGGGGGGCGCGCTCGCGGCGGTCACGGCGCTCCACTTCGGCATCCGCGCACTCTTCGTCGCGGCGACGTTCTGCTACGCCCTCTGCGCCCTTTTCGCACTCTTCCCGGTGCGCCGGGCCGTCACGCCCTGACGACTCCGAGCCCCGGCCCCATCGGCTCCCGCCATCTCCCGTCGACGATCGTCAGCCCCTTGAACGGGTCGTTCGAAATGAGGAGGTTTCCGTCGAGGTCGAGCCAGTCGAAGAGGGGCGCCACGGCGACACCGGCCGCGATGCCGAGCGACGACTCGATCATGCAGCCGAGCATCAGCTTGAAGCCGAGAGCCCGGCCGATGGCCGCCATCTCCCAGGCGCGCGTGATTCCGCCGCACTTGGCGAGCTTCACGTTGATGCCGTCGAACAGGCCGACGAGCGCCGGGATGTCTTGCGGGTGGAGGACCGACTCGTCCCCTACGAGCGGGAGCGGTGACGCGGCCTTCACGGACTTCATCGCTGCGTTTTTCGACGAGGGCATCGGCTGCTCGACGAACTCGATCCCCATCGTCGCGAGCCACTTGATCCTCGCGATCGCCTCCTCGGGCGTCTGCCACCCTTCGTTCGCGTCGACGCGGATCGGCTTTTTCGTCACGGCGCGGATTGCCGAGACGTTCGCCTCATCGGTCGGAAGCCCGACCTTCACCTTGAGCGAGGGGTATTTTTCCCCTTCCTTCACCTTCTGCCGCATGACCTCGGGGGTGTCGATGCCGATCGTGAAGGTCGTCACCGCCATCCGGTCCTCCGGCATGCCGAGGATGCGGTGGACCGGGGCGGAGAGCTTTTTCCCCTTCCAGTCCCAGAGCGCCATGTCCAGCGCCGCGACGATCTGCGAGTCGCCGCCGGCTTCTTTCTCGGCGCGTTCGAGCCAGACGAGGTGCTCCCAGGGCGAGAGCCCCTCGACCGCCTTCTTCACGCGCGCGAAGGCCGCCTCACCCGAGTCCCAGCTCTGTCCGTACCGGACGTTCGCCGCGGCCTCGCCGAAGCCCGTGACCCCGTCGGCGGCGAGCGTCACGAGGCCGTTCTTCTTCTCCGTCGAGGAGTTACGCGAGATCGTCCAGGTGTGCGTCAGCTTCAGCTCGAGGGGGGCGAGCGTGAGGGCCGCTTTTCCGGAAGACGGCGCCACGGCGGCCGCCTGCGACGCGCGGGCTGCCTCGGGGAGGAAGGCCGAGCCCGCGAGCGCCGCGGAGCCGGCGAGGAGGGAGCGGCGGGAGAGTTCGTTCGTCATGGGCCCATTATGCCCGCCGAAATAGAGGGGGCAGAATCGCGCCATGCGTGCCTCCCGCCTTCCGCTCGCTCTCCTCGCCGCCTCTCTCCTCGCGGGAGCAGGATCCCTCGCTGCGCCTCCCGAATCTGCCGTCGTCACGGCAGCCACCGAGAACCTCTACTCCCGGCCCGACGAGACGAGCCCCGTGGACGACCAGGTCATCCTCGGCGAGCGGCTGACGGTGCTGGAGGACGCCGCCGGTTTCGCGAAGGTGCAGACGGCCGCAGGAGGGATCGCGTGGATCCCCGAGCGCGCGCTCCGCCGCGGCGAGCCCGCGGCGCCGCCGACGGGAAAGGTCGCGCGCGTCACGTCCAACTTCGCGCACATCTACGCGACCCCCTCGTTCACGAAGCAGAAGCCGCTTCTCACGGCGCCGGTCGGGGCCAGGATGGCATTTTCGGATTTCTTTGAAGATAAGAAAGGCGAGGTCTATCCGTGGGTCCGGGTCCTTCTGCCCGACGGGCGCATCGGTTTCGTCGGGCGGGCGGACGTCGCCCTCCTACCCATCGAAGAGAATCCCCCTCTTCGTTCTCCATCCTCATGGATCGCCTTCGGCAGACGCTTCCTCGGCGCGACGTACACGTGGGGCGGAACGACCCCCGCCGGCTTCGACTGCTCGGGCCTGATCCAGCGGATCTTCTCGGAGCACGGCGTGACACTGAAGCGCAACAGCTACGAGCAGGCTTTTCAGGACCCGCAGCTCGTCCCAGTCTCCTTCGAGGCCATTCGACCCGGTGACCTTCTCTTCTTCGGAACTGAGAACAAGATCGACCACGAAGCGATCTGGATCGGGGACGGGACGGTCCTCCAGGCCACCCGCCACAACGTGCCGGGCGTGCAGATCACTCCCTTTGACAGCCCGTTCTTGAAACCGGTCTTCCGTTACGCCCGGAGATTGAAGAGTTCTTCGAATGAGAAAGAAGGGCCGGCGCTGACCGAGGCGAAGGTTCGCGCCCTGCAGCGCACCCTCGACGGCATCGTCGGCGTCAGCGGAGCGCGCTTCGGAATCGTCTTCAAGGACCTTTCCAGCGGTCTTTCCCTTTCGAAGAATCCTTCTCTCTCCATGCACGCCGCGAGCACGATGAAGACCCCCGTGATGCTCCAGGTCCTTCGGCGGGTCGACGAGGGATCCCTGAAGCTCACGGACGAGCTGCCAGTGAAGAACGAGTTCCGGTCGGCCGTCGACGGGTCGGCCTTCTCGATCGGCCTCGACCCGGAGACGGACGGCCCGACGATGGCCTTCCTCGGGAAGAGTGCGCCGCTCGGGTTCCTCGTCAGGGAGATGATCGTCCGCTCCTCGAACCTCGCGACGAACGTCGTCCTTTCGCATGTCGGCCCCGAGGCGGTCCAGACGTTCACGGACGCGCTGGGGGCCCCCTCCGTGAAGGTCCGGCGGTGCGTGGAAGACTCGAAGGCCTACGAGAAGGGGCTCAACAACGAGACTGACGCGGCCGGGATGGCCGTGATCATGGAGGCGGCTGTCCGGACGCCGAGACTGTCGGCCTCTTCGAGAGCGAAGGCGTGGGAGATCCTGACGGGGCAGACCTTCAACGACCAGATTCCGGCCGGGCTGCACCCGCAGTCGGGGGCCGTCGTCGGACACAAGACGGGGGACATCTCTTCCGTTCAGCACGACGCGGCCGTCGTCCGGCTCCCGGACGGGCGGGAGTACGTGCTGGTCATCCTCGCGAACGACTTCGGGGCGAACGACGACGGCCGGAAGCGGGTCAAGGAGGCGTCGCGGAAGATGTCCCGGGCCGTCTGGGAGGCGATGATCACCCCCTGAGGGTCTCTACTCGATCGTCGCGCCGCCGCGGGCCTGGTCGATCCGGGAGGAGGCCTCGAGTGCCCAGTTCGCGGGGCCCCGCGACTGCGAGGCGAGCTTTCCCTCGGGGTTGAAGAACATCGTATCGAGAGGCCGTTTGCAGTTGAGTTTCTTCGTCGTGTCCCCGCCCGCGTCGACGTAGAGGCTCTCGGGAACCGTCGGGACGAGCTTCTTCTCCCCCAGCCAGCGGTCGAGCGAGACGAAGTCCGTGTCCCGCGCCAGGAGTACCCAGTCCACTCCGTGGTCCGCCTTCAGCGTCTCCTGTGTTGCGAAGAGCGCCGCGAGCTCCCCGGCCGCCTCCGGAGCGGAGAGGGAGAAAAAGTGGACGACGAGGACCTTCCCGGGACGTCCGACGAGGTTCCGCTCCGAGCCGTCGCGGCGAACGATCATGAGCCGGCCACCGGCATCGAGGTTCAGGATTCCGTGGTCGTGGTCGGGATGGGTCGCCGGCACGAGAGAGGCGCGCCACGCGAAGACGAAGAGGAGGGCGGCAGCGGCGAAGCCTCCCCCGAGGGCGAGGCGGCGTTGTGTGGGCGTCATTGCTGCGATTCTACGAGGGGAACGTCAGCGCGGCTCGGCCGGTGGGACGACCGGCTCGCCGACGACCGCTTCCTCCTCGACGCCGAAGGTCTTCGGGACCCCGAAGTCGAACCGGAATCCGGAGGCGATCCGGAAGAAGAGGATCGCCTTTCCGGAGACGTCCAGGTCGACGCGGCACGGGAACCACGAACCGGGTCCGAGCCGGACGGCGCGATAGACCATCCGCGCCTCTTTCACGTTCGCCGCAAGGCCGCCGGCGATCTTGAGGTTCTTTACGAGGTGCGCCTCGAGGGAGCGGATCTGGAGGTCGGACGCATCGATGACCACCCGCCCCGCCATCGAGGCGAAGGCCCGCTCCATGATGGAGCGGACCGGGAGCCCGGGCCGTGGAAAGAAGTCGAGGACGTAGGCGGGCCGTCCGTCCGCGACGGTCTCCTCGACGAAGCGAAGCTCGTAGCGGCCGAGAACTTCCGAGAGGCGGCGGTCCTCGAACATCGGGTCGTCGTCGTCCGAGATGTTCGGGGGTGAGGAGACGCGCCGCGCGGCCCGCTCATCGACCCGCCGGCGATGCTTCGCGTCGTCCTCGGCGGCCTCCCGGATCTCGTCCGCCGTGGGGGGGCGCCCATCCACCTCCACGAGATCGCGTGAATCCGGGTGGCCCCCTTCCCCGGCGAGGACGTAATAGAGGCGGCGGTGGATCTCTTTCGGTCGCCCCTCCTTGTCGTAGGTCGTCCGGACGTCGACGACGTCGTATGTCGAGCCGCTCCACCGCTTCTCCATCGACCGCTGGTTGCGGGTGACGCGGCGGGCGATCTCCTCCGGATCGACGAAGGGTGTGTCCGAGGCGGCACCTGTCCCGGCCGCGGCGAGACTCGAAGCGAAAAAGAGAGCCGCCATCGCGAGGAGCTCTTGCCGACGGCGGAAGACGTTTCGCACCCGTTCACTATACGGCGCCCCGCGGATACCATGCGGCGGGAGGCGCCGATGCGGATCGTCGTCACGGGAGGAACCGGCTTCGTCGGACGGGCGCTCGTCGCCCGTCTGCACGCCGAGGGACACGACGTCGTCGTGCCGGGGCGCGGTGACCTCTCGGCCATCGACGGCGCCGCCGCCGTCGTGAACCTCGCGGGCGAGCCGATCGCCCAGCGCTGGACCAACGAGGCGCGGCGCCGGATCGAGGAGAGCCGCGCGGAGGGGACGAAACGTCTCGTTTCGGCGATCGCCGCTGCGAAGGCGGGACCTTCCGTCCTCGTCTCCTCCTCGGCCGTCGGCTATTACGGGGCCCGCGGCGATGGGGAGTTGGACGAGGACGCACTACCGGGCGACGACTTCCTCGCCCGGCTCTGCGTCCGGTGGGAGGAGGCCGCTTCCGCAGCCGCGGCGTTCGGCGTCCGCGTGGTCCGGATCCGGACCGGTCTCGTCCTCGCGGCAGATGGTGGCGCGCTCGCGAAGATGCTCCCGGCCTTCCGGGCTTTCGCGGGAGGGCCCGTCGGGACCGGCAGGCAGTGGATGTCGTGGATCGGCCGGTACGACCTCGTCTCTCTCGTGCTCTTCGCCCTCGGGAACCCCGAGGTCGCAGGGGCCCTGAACGGGACGGCTCCCGCGCCCGTCCGGAACGGCGAGTTCGCGAGCGCCCTCGGGCTGGCACTGCACCGCCCGGCGGTTGTCCCGGCCCCGGCCGCGGTTCTTCGCCTCGTCTTCGGCGAGATGGCGACGATCCTTCTCGACGGCCAGAGAGCCGTTCCGAAGCGGGCTCTCGCGCTCGGCTTCTCGTTCCGCCATCCGGATCTCCCCTCCGCGCTCGCCGCCGCTCTCGGCCGGCGGGGAGATGGCCCTACTCCGGCGTGACGGGTCCCTGCGACCGGACCAGCCGCAGACCTTGCAGGCCGGCGTCGTCTGCAGGCTGGCGGATCGCAGCCAGCATCTCCTCGACGCTCATGGACTCCTCCCTCGGGAGGAATCCGACGGACTGGTGGCGCCCCGATCGCTTCGAGAGAAGGAGAGCCCGGTCAGCGAGCCGCAGGATGTCTTCGTAGCTCACGGCCTCGGAAGCCTCGGGGAGCCACGGGAAGACCGCCCAGCCGACGGAGCAGGTCCGCCAGAGCTTTCGTCCCTTTCCGAGATCGAAGGGCTCGCGAGAAATGGCCGAGAGGATCCGCTCCGCCAGGAAGTGCGCCTGGCTCCGGACTCCTTCGCGAACGACGATCAGGAACTCCTCGCCCCCCCAGCGAATCAGCCAGTCCGCCTTACGGACGACCCGCGAGAGCCGCGCGGCGACTTCGACGAGGAACGCGTCCCCGACGTCGTGCCCGAAGAGGTCGTTGATCTCCTTGAAATGGTCGAGGTCGGCCAGGTAGAAGACGATGTCACGCCCCTCCGGCGGTCCGCTCCCGGTCGCCGGATAGAAGGCGCGGAGGACCTGTGCGATCTCGCGGCCGATCTCCGCCGAGAAGAAGCGCCGGTTGCGGAGGCCGGTGAGCGGATCCGTGAGGGAGGCTTCCTGAAGCTCACGGTTCATCGCGGCGAGGGTGGCGCTCCTCTCGGCGACCGCCTTTTCGAGCCGCTGGCGCTCGGCCTCCAGCGCCCGCGTCCGCCACATCGTGATTCCCGCCACGCCGAGGCCGAGGACGAGCGCGCCCAGGATCCAGGACCAGCTTTCCTCCCACCAGGCCGGGGCCACCGAGACGACGAGCACGGCCGGCGCCTCGCCCGGGACGCCGGATGCCGTCACGGCCGAGACCTCGAAACGGTAGTGGCCGGACGGAAGGGCCGAGTACCTCACCTGCGCGAGCGTCGTCTCCACCGGAGAATCCTCGAGGCCGGCGAGCCGGTAGAAGTAGCGGACGCGGCGCGGCTCGATGAAGGTGAGCGCCGCCCAGGACAGGGAGAGGTCCCGCTCGTCCCGGGAGAGGTGTACGGCCGACCCCGGGTCGAGCGAGCGCCCGCCCGCGGACACGTCGAGGAGGACGACCCGCGGCGGCCATCTCCGCCGGGGGGCTTCCCCCGGCCGGTAACAGACGAGACCGCGGCTCGTCCCGATCCAGATCGTCCCGTCCGGCTCCGGGAGGAATGCGCCCTGGTTCATGTCGTCCGTCAGCAGCCCGTCCGAGCGGCCGTGGTGGATCGCCGCTCCCTTCGGCGAGTAGACGTCGATGCCGATCTGGGTCCCGGACCAGATCGCCCCCGCGGCGTCGCGGCCGAGGAAGACCGTCTTCCCGGGAGGCGCGCCGGCCGGCGAGGCCATCGGAGTCACCGTCAGCTTCTCGCCGTGGACCACGACGCGGTCGACACCGGGAACGTCGCGATGCCCGACCGCGAAGCTCCCGTCCGGAAGGACGACGAGACCCGACAGGTTGCGGGAGCGAAGGCCGTCCTTCGCGCCGAAGCGCCTCGGGGACGGACCGTTCACGCGATACAACCCGCCTTCGCCTGCCGCCCAGACGTCTCCCGCCGCATCCTCGGCGAACGCAAAGATCCTCCACCCGGCGGTGATGTCCGGCATGGCGACCGGCAGAAACCGGTCCCGGCCGCCGGCGGGAAGGCGGAAGACTCCCCGGTCGGTGCCGGCGAGAAGCTCTCCCCCACGCGTCCGGTAGAGCGTGACGACCCGAAGTCCCGACGGTTCGATCCCTTCGAACGTGGCATGCGCAAAGACGTTTCGGCCGGGCCCGATCCGCGTGATCCCTCCCGGCCAATGGCCGGCATAGAGCCGGCCGTCCGGGAAGACCGCGAGCGCCTGAACAGCGTCTCCGCCAAGCCCGTCCTTCCGGCGGAAGGTCGCGATCGCTCCGTCCCGCGGGTCGATCCGGTTCAATCCCTCTTCCGTCCCGACCCAGAGCGCGCCGCGGACACCGCCCTTTTCCTCCCGCGCGATGGCCCAGACGAGGTTGTGTGCGAGCCCCTCGTCTTCTCCACCTCCGGTGAAAGCCCCCTGGCCCAGCCGCCGCGCGAGCCCCTCGCCGGAGAGGCCGATCCAGAGCGAGCCCTCGCGGTCGACCAGGGCGGCGCTGGCCGCCGGACCGGGGAGCCCTTCCCGCTTTCCGATCACCTTCCATGCGCCGTCCGTCTTCCGCGCGAGGCCGCGGATCGTCGGGACGAGAATCTCGCCGCTGCCGCCGAGCGCGAGACGACCGAACGCACTCGACGCGGGGAGCCCGTCGTCGTCCCGGACGAACGACGCCGCTCCGGGCTCGCGCACACAGAGCGTCCGGATCGTGCGGACGAAAACGCGCCCCGCGCCGTCTGTCAGGATCCGGTCGATCTGCTCTCCCGCCGGAAGCGGGAGGCTTCCGGAAAGCTCACGCCATCCGTCCTTGTCGGTCACGATGAGCGATTGCCCGCGCGCCGTCCAGACGGCTCCGGAGGGATCGACATGGAGGGCCGTGATCCGGCTCTCCGGGCCCCCGTCGGGACGGGGAACCGGCACGAACCGCCCGCCTTCTCCTTCGAAGAGACCCTGTCGCGTCCCGACGAGAAGCTTCCCGTCGGGCCCCGTCCCGATCAGCCCCTCGGGAATCTCCGACGCCGGAAGCCCGGACTCGCTGCCAAGAGCGACAAATCGTCCTCTCTCCCGCCGGGCCAGCCCGACGCTCGTGCCGACGTAGAGCACGCCGTCCGGCGCCTCATAGAGGGCCGCGACATGTGTGTCGAGCGCCGCGAGCTCCGTCCCCAGCCTCACGAAGCGGCGGCCGTCGAACCGGTAGAGGCCATTGTCCGTTCCGACCCAGAGAAAGCCCGTCCGGTCCTGGAGGAGCGCCTCGACGTTCAGGTCCTCGAGTCCGTCGTCCCGTCCGTACGTCGCGAAGACGAGGCGCCCCTCGAAGAGTCGGCCGGGCCCAGGCGGGTCGTGGGCGAGAACGCCGCGGGCAGACAGGAGTATCAGCGCCCCCACGGCCAAGGCTCCGCGGACTCCACGGCTCATGTGGGGAGTCTACCGAGTGGCCGTGCCGCGAGACGTCAGCCTGCGAGCTTCCGGTACCGGATCCGGTGCGGCATGTCGGCCGCGGCGCCGAGGCGCCGGTGCCGGTCGGCCTCGTAGTCCTGGTAGTTGCCCTCGTACCAGACGACCTTCGAGTCCCCTTCGAATGCGAGGATGTGCGTGGCGACCCGGTCCAGGAACCACCGGTCGTGCGAGATGACGACTGCGCAGCCGCCGAAGGCGAGGAGCGCCTCCTCGAGCGCCCGCAGTGTGTCGACGTCGAGGTCGTTGGTCGGCTCGTCGAGGAGGAGGAGGTTGCCTCCCTTCTTCAACGTCCGGGCGAGATGGAGGCGGTTCATCTCGCCCCCCGAGAGGTCCTTCACGAGCTTCTGCTGGTCCGCCCCCTTGAAGTTGTACATCGCGCAGAAGGCGCGGCTCGGGATCTCGCGCTTGCCGAGCATCACGAGGTCCTGTCCCCCGGACAGCTCGTCGTGCACCGTCTTCTTTTCGTCGGGGCGCTCGCGGTTCTGATCGACGTAGCCGGGCACCACGGTCTCTCCGACCTTGAGAGTCCCTCCATCCGGCTTCTCGAGCCCCATGATCATCCGGAAGAGCGTCGTCTTCCCCGCCCCGTTCGGCCCGATGACGCCGACGATGCCGCCGCGCGGCAGGTCGAAGTTCAGGTCGTCGAAGAGGAGCCGGTCCTCGTAGCCTTTCCGGACTCTTTCCGCTCGGACGACGATGTCGCCGAGGCGCGGCCCGGGCGGGACGTAGATCTCGTTCGTCTCGCCCCGCGCCTCGACGCCCGAATCCGAGAGAAGCTGCTCATACGCTTGGAGCCGCGCCTTGCTCTTGGCCTGCCGGGCACGGGGCGCCATCCGGACCCACTCCAGTTCGTGCTTCAGGGTCCGCTGGCGTGCCGTCTCGGCCTTCTCCTCCTGGGCGAGCCGGGCCTGCTTCTGCTCGAGCCAGGACGAGTAGTTCCCTTTCCACGGGATCCCGGCGCCGCGGTCCAGCTCGAGAATCCAGCCGGCGACGTTGTCGAGGAAGTACCGGTCGTGCGTGACCGCGACGACCGTTCCGGGGTACTCCTTGAGGTGCTGCTCCAGCCACGCCACGGACTCGGCGTCGAGATGGTTCGTCGGCTCGTCGAGGAGAAGGAGATCCGGCCGCTGGAGCAGGATCCGGCAGAGGGCGACGCGCCGCTTCTCGCCACCGGAGATCTTCGTGACGTCTGCGTCCGGAGGCGGACAGCGAAGGGCGTCCAGCGCGGCCTCGAGCGTCCGGTCGAGCTCCCAGCCGTTCGCCGCCTCGATGGCGTCCTGGACGCGGCCGTACTCGGCCATCACCTTCTCCATCTCGTCGTCCGGAAGGGTCTCCCCCAACTTCTCGGAAAGTTCGTCGAACCGTTTCAGGAGTGCCTTGACGGGAGCGACGCCTTCCTCGACGTTCTCGAGGACGTTCTTCTTCGGGTCGAGCTGCGGGTCCTGCGAGAGGAAGCCGATCCGCGTCCCCTCGGCGGGATACGCCTCGCCCGTGAACTCCTTCTCGACGCCGGCCATGATCCGGAGGACCGTCGACTTCCCCGCGCCGTTCAGACCGAGGATCCCGATCTTGGCGCCGGGGAAGAACGAAAGGTAGATGCCCCGGAGGATCTCCCGCTGGGGCGGGACGACCTTCCGGAGATTCTGCATCGTGAAGATGTATTGCTGGGCCATGGGACGCGGAATGTAGCAGGAGGTAATCTCAGGGACCATGCGACGGCTCCACTGCGGTCTCCTCTCGCTCCTCCTCGCGGCTCTCCCCGCTCTCGCCCAGAAGACGGAAAAGCGTCCCTTCACGCTCCCCGACTTCTACCGGATCGCCACGGTCGCCGAGCCGGCCCTCTCTCCCGATGGAAAGACGGTCGTCTACTCCGTCATGGCAGGCGACGTGAAGGCCGGCAAGAGGACGACCGCCCTCTGGCGCGTCGGTGCGGACGGGACGGGCGCGCGGCGCCTGACGTGGTCCGACGCCCGCGACACGTCGCCCGCCTTCTCACCCGACGGCAAGACGCTCGCCTTCCTCTCGACCCGGACGGGCGACCCCCAGCTCTTCTTCCTGCCGCTCTCCGGCGGCGAGGCCGAGAAGAAGACTGATTTCCCGGGCGGCATCTCCGATCCACTCTTCTCGGCCGACGGGACGAAGGTCGTCTTCTCAGCAGACGTCGATCCCGTCTGTGGCGTGGACGCCACGTGCAACAAGGCTTCGCTCGAGGAGCGCGAGAAGACGAAGCTGAAGGCCTGGGTCGAAGACGCCCTTCTCTACCGGCACTGGAACTCCTGGAAGGAGGGAAGGCGGACGCATCTGCTTCTCCTCGACCTCGCGACAGGCGCTCTCACGGACCTGACGCCCGGAGATTTCGACTCACCGGTCTTCTCCCTCGGCGGTCCGCGCGACTTCGACTTCTCGCCTGACGGAAAGGAGCTGGCATTCGCCTCGAACCGGACGCCCGACCCGGCCACGAACACCAACGCCGACCTCTTCGTCGCCCGTCTCGACGGTGGACCTGAGACGCTGAAGGCCCCGAAGAACCTGACGCTCGGGAACCACGGCTGGGACGGGACGCCGCGCTACTCCCCGAACGGGAAGTGGCTCGCTTTCCGGCGGCAGGTGACGCCGCGGTACGAGGCGGACAGGTTCCGGATCGTCCTCCTCGACCGGGCGACCGGAACCGGGAAGAGCCTGACCGACGCCTTCGACGACACGATCGGCGACATCGCGTGGTCCGCCGACTCGAAGAAGATCCTCTTCACGGCCGACGTGAAGGGGCGGACACCTCTCCACGAACTCGAGATCGCGACGGGAAAGATCCGTGTCCTGACGGACGTCGGCACCCTCGACGCGTTCCGCATTGCCCGCGACGGCTCCTTCGCCATCGTGGCGCGCCGGCGCATCGGTCAGCCAACCGAACTCTGGCGGATCGACGTAGCGCCGAAGGCGAATCCGGAAGGGACGCGCCTGACGACGCACAACGCGCCCCTCGAGGCCGAGGTGGACATCCGGCCCGCGGAGGAACGCTTCCTTCCCGGCGCGGACGGAAAACCGGTCCAGACGTGGATCGTCACGCCCCACGGCTTCGACCCCGCGAAGAAGTACCCGCTGATCCTGAACGTCCACGGCGGCCCGCAGTCACAGTGGGCCGACTCGTTCCGCGGCGACTGGCAGGTCTACCCCGGCGCCGGGTACATCGAGGCCTTCCCGAACCCGCACGGCTCGACCGGTTTCGGTCAGGCTTACACCTCCGCCATCTCCGGCGACTGGGACGGAAAGGTGATGGAGGACGTTGCGAAGGTGACCGACGCCCTCGAGAGGCTTCCGTACGTCGACAAGGAGCGGATCGGTGTCATGGGATGGTCGTGGGGCGGCTATGCCGTCATGTGGCTCGTCGGGCACACGACGCGCTACAAGGCCGCGGCCTCGATGATGGGCGTCTACGACCTCCGGTCGATGCACAGCGCCACCGAGGAGCTCTGGTTCCCCGAGTGGGACCTCAAGGGGGCGCCCTGGGAGAACCCGGAGGGGTACCGGAAGCAGTCGCCGTCGGAGTACGTGAAGAACTTCAGGACGCCGACGCTCGTCCTGACGGGAGAGCGCGACTTCCGCGTTCCATACACCCAGTCGCTCATGTTCTTCACCGACCTCCAGAAGATGAAGGTTCCGTCGCGCCTCGTCGTCTTCGAGAAGGCGGGGCACTGGCCCTCGTGGCAGGAGATGGCCCTCTACTACGCGGCCCACCTCGACTGGTTCCACCGCTGGCTCGGAGGCGAGACCTCGCCGTGGGACCCGAAGGCGATGGCCGCCGGGAAGGTCTGGGACGCGCCGCCCCCGAAGAAGTAGCGCCATGTTCTCCGGGCGGACGCCGCGGGTCCACGCCACGAACCGCCTGACGCAGGCCCTCTCGGCGAGGAGCGTGCCGCCGCTCGACCTGACGGTCACGAACCCGACGGATGTCGATCTCGATATTCTCGGCGACCCACTCGCGATGCTCGCGAGGGCTGAAGCTCGCCTCTACACGCCGGACCCGAAGGGAATGAAGACGGCCCGCGAGGCCGTCGCCCGCTACTACGAAAAACGAGGCGCCAAGGCCGATCCCGAACGGCTGGTCCTCTCTGCTTCCTCCAGCGAAGCCTACGGCTGGCTCTTCAAGCTCTTCTGCGACGCCGGCGACGCCGTCCTGGTTCCCGCCCCGAGCTATCCCCTTCTCGATGCGCTCGCCGGGCTTGAGAGCATCTGCGTCGCGCACTACCCGCTCGATCCGGCGGGCGGTTGGACCTTTCACGCCGCAAGCATGGAGCGCGAGGTCCGGCGCCTTGCGGCGGAAGGGACGCGCGTCGGCGCCGTCGTTCTCGTGAGCCCGAACAACCCGACCGGCTCGGGCGTTGCGGAGGGCGAGCTTTCCGCGCTCTTTTCCCTCGCGCGGGAGCACCGATTCGCGATCGTCTCTGACGAGGTCTTCCTCGACTACCGCTTCGCCCCTGGGCCGGACGACGTCCCCGTCACCGCGGCCCGCGCGGAAGCGGGCGGCGTACTGGTCCTGTCGCTCGGAGGCCTTTCGAAATCGGCGGCGCTTCCGCAACTCAAGCTCGGATGGATGCTCGTCGGAGGACCGGACGATCTGGTACGAGAAGCGCTCTCCCGTCTCGAGTGGATCGCCGATGCGTATCTCTCCGTCTCGACTCCCGTTCAGCTCGCCCTCCCGGAGCTGCTGGCGTGGGGCGAAACCGCGGCAGGCGCCGTCCGCGACCGCATCCGAATGAACTACGCCGCGCTCGCCACTGCCTTTCCGTCGGGAGCCACCGCCGCGGCCGAGCCGCTCCGGGGAGGGTGGTCGGCCGTTCTCCGGGTCCCCGCCGTCGAGAGCGAGGAAGACCTTGTCCTCCGGCTCCTCGAAGAGCACGACCTCCTCGTCCACCCCGGCTACTTCTTCGACTTCCCTTCGGAGAGTTTTCTCGTCCTCAGCCTTCTGCCGCAGCCGGGCCTCTTCGCTGAGGGCGTCGCCCGGCTCTCCCGCGCGCTCGGGTCCTGAGGCTCACCTCGCCGAGCGTCCCGCCGTCCGCGAAGCGGAAGTCCCGTGCGCTCGCTCTGAGCCGTTCCTCGTCAGCGCTTGTTCCGGTAGGGTCCCTCAGGCTCCAGATCCGACGAGCCGACGAGCCCCGAGAGGTAGAGGCGCGTGTCGACGCGGCAGAGGCCGCCTACCTGGGCACGGGTCAGGAGCGGGTGAAAGGGCCGCGTCGCGATCCAGTCGGCGACGCCGCAGATGTTCCCCTCCGCCGTCTCCCACCCCTCCGCATCGAAACGGGAGAGGTTCACGGGCCGCGTGAACGTACGGAGGGTCCGCTCGCCGGACGGGCTGTAGTAGTCCTCGAAGTAGCTCAAGACGAGGTCGCGAACGGTGCGGTAGACGGCGGACCGGTAGCGGAGCCCGGCGTAGTTCGACTTCGCGACGGCCCCCCACGACCGCCCGCCCCGGCCGTCGGGCGCCGTGAAGAGGGCGAGGACGTGATCCGTGTCCCGGACCGCCCGCAGCTGGATCACGAGGGGCGCGCGTCCGTGGAAGCGGAGGGCGGCGGCCGCGAAAATGGAGCCCTCGCCGCAGTGGGCGATCCGGTCGCGCAGGACGGCACGCGGCGACCGGCAGGTCTCGCCGTCCCTCTCGTGGTTGTAACCGACCTCCTCGTCGAGGAACCGCTGGATCGCGTCGGGCGACGACAGCTTCGCGAGGATCTTCCGTTCCCCGGGAGACCAGCCGCCCGGGGCGCCGCCTCTTCGACTGGTTTTCGGCGATGACATGAACGATGGGATTCTAGATGTCTCCCTAGAATGGTGCCCGTGGAGCGCAGGGAAGGCTGCTTTCTCTTCGAAGGAGAATACGGGCTCTTCACGGGACTTCCCGAGGGCGTCTCGGCCGGCTTCACGACCGGGGTCGGCGGCGGGCGCGAGGCGGCGCCCCGACTGGCCCGGGGGCTCGGGCGGGCTCTGGGTGCGCCGGATGCGCGGGTCGCCCTCGCGCGCCAGGTTCACGGCCGGCACGTTCTTGTCGTGAATGCCGAGACGAGAATTCCCGGGGACGGCGTCGTGGGGAGCGGCGACGGTCTCGTCACGCGCGAGGCCGGAATTCTCCTGGGAATCCAGTCGGCCGACTGCGTCCCGATCCTCCTCGCCGACACCGCCGGCCCCTGGATCGCGGCCGTTCACGCCGGCTGGCGCGGCACGGCGGCCCGGATCCTCGACGCCGTCCTCGACCGGCTCGAGTCGGAGGGAGTCCCGCCTTCGCGGCTCGTCGCGGCGGTCGGTCCGTGCATCTCGCAGGCCCGCTACGAGGTCGGGCCCGAGGTCGTCGCGGCGCTCGCCCGGGCACACACCGACGTTCCCGTGCCCCCCGGCGCGGTCAGGCCCGGACGCGGCGACCGGTCGCATCTCGACGTTGCGGCATTCAACCGCACCCTGCTCCTCCGGCGCGGCATCCCGCCGGAGCGGATCCTCGATGCCGCCCTCTGCACGGCGGAGCGCGCGGACCTCTTCCCTTCCTATCGCCGCGACGGGAAGGGGACGGGGAGGATCGTGACGGGAATCGTCCGCCACAAAGACGGGTAATCTTCCAACATAAGCCGACGGCATCGATGATCCAGCCCCTCGTCCGTCCCGCGCGCCTCCTGCGGGCGGGGGTCCCGGCCCTCCTCGCCGTCCTTGCGGCCTCCGTCGTTTCTTCCTTCGTCGTCTACGTCCGGGTGATCGCCCCGGCCGGACCCCTCAACTGGGACGAGGGGTTCCACGCCCTTCACGGCCTCCGGGCGGCGACGGAGATTCGCGAAGGAGAGATGTCCCGTCTCGCCTACGACGTCTACCGGTCGGTCTACTGGCCACCGCTTCACGCGCTCTACGCCGCCGTTTTCTTCCTGTCGTTCGGCGCCACGGCCGAGGTCGCGCGTGCGAGCAGCCTCGCCGCGTACGTCGCGGCCGCAGCCCTTCTCGCGCTCGCGGCGCTCCGCACCCGGGGAGCGGTTGCCGCGCTCGTCGCGGGCTTCGGATTCGTCCTCTCGCCCCTCGCCGCCAGGCTCGCCGGACAGGCGCTTCTCGAGATCCCTGCCCTCGCCCTCTTTTCGCTCGCGATTTTCCTTTACGTCGACGGCCGGCGGCCCGTCCTCCTCGGCCTCGCCGTCTTCGCGACGTGCCTCACCCGGACGAACTACGGCGTCCTACTCGCGCTCGGGCTCACGGGGGCCTTCGCGATCGACGGAGGTCTCGGGAAGAGACTCCCCGAGGACGACCCACGGAGAGGCGCACGCAGAAACGCATATCGCGCACTCCTGGCCCTCGGCATCCCGCTCCTCCTCTGGTTCGCCTACCTGCCGAAGATCGGCCACACTCTCGCGGCACTCGTGAACCTCCCCACAGGCCCGCCGCGGTTCTCCGCCGAGGGGCTCCTCTACTATCCGCGCGCGGCCGTCACGCTCGCCGGGACGCTTCCGCTCCTGCTCCTCTACGTCGCAGCCCTCCTCCTCGCGCTTCGCCCGAAGGCGCTCTCGGACCGGAGCGTCCGGTTCGTCGTCATTCTTGCCTTCCTCCAGATCACTTTCGCCGAGATCTCTCACACGAAGCTGGACCGGCACATCCTTCCGCTCGCCGTTCTCCTCCCGTTTCTTCTCGGCGTTCTCGCGGACGACCTTCGGGCCCGGGGAGGCGTGGCCGTCGAGGCGTCGATGGCCGGCCTTTTCGCCGTCCTCCTCGCGCTGCAGGCGCCGGCACTCGCCGCCTTCCTCACGCCGGCGACGCCGGGTGAAGGGGAGGCTGTTCGCGTCGCCACCGTCGAGGAGATGAGCCGCGCCGGCCGGTCGGCGTTCGTCGCCTCCGAGAACGCGCTCGTTCCTCCCGCCACATGCGACTTCGCCCTCGTCGCGGCCGGAGCGATCCCCCTCGATGGCGCCGGGGCTCTACGGACGGCGAGTGAGCTGCGGCTCGCGGAGTCCTCGGCGTCACATCCGGGACCGCTCGCCCGCAGGCTCCGCACCGAGGCGGATCGCTGGCCGGGCCCGGGCTCGTATTCCGTCTACATCGGCCTGCCGCGGGGAGACGCCGCATTCCGGTGGACGGCGGAGAATCTCTCGTCCCGTCTCGCCGCGCTCCTCGCGCGATCGCCGGTCGAACGCGTCGTCGCCCTCGCGGATCCCGAGGAAACCTCGTTTCCCGTAACGGCGGAATTTCTCGAACGGGCGATCGTCCCTCTCGGTTTCGTCGCGGAAGCGCCGCTCCGCCCGGCCCCGGGCACGGTTCTCCTCAGTTTCCGGAGACCGGGTGGTCCACCACACGCTTCCCGCGAGGAATCTCCCGCCCCTTGAGCTGCCCGCAGGCCGCGTCGGCCTGAAGCCCCTTCGACCAGCGGACCGTCACGTCCACCTTCGCTCCGGCGAGGCCGCGCGCGAAGGCGTCGACGACATCCGGCGCGGGGCGCTTCAGCTGGGGCAGCCACTTTGCGGACTCGTTCAGCGGGATCAGGTTCACTTTCGACGGGAGCTGCCGCGCGAGCGCCACGAGCCGCCGCGCCATCTCGGGAGAGTCGTTCACGCCTTCGATGAGGACCCACTCGAAGGTGATTCGCCGCCCTTTCTCGAGAGGCCACTTCTTCAGGGCGGAAAAGAGCTGCGCGAGGGGCCAGGTCCGGTTGACCGGCATCAGCCGGCTCCGCGTCGTGTCGTCGGCGGCACAGAGGGAGACGGCGAGGTTCGGCCGGTGCTCGCGAAGGGCGAGTGTCTCGATCCCGGGGACGATGCCGGCCGTCGAGAGCGTCGTCCGTCGGGGCGAGACCTCGCGCGAGAGGAGGTCGAGGGCCACCGACACGTTCGCCACGTTCAGGAGCGGTTCCCCCATTCCCATGAAGACGACGTTCGCCTCGCGGGGGCCGAAGCGCTTCTCGCGCGCGAGGACGAGGTACTGTCCGACGATCTCTCCCGCCGTGAGGTTGCGTCCCGCCCCGAGCCGCCCCGTCACGCAGAACGCGCAGTCGACGGCGCAGCCCGCCTGCGAGGAGAGGCAGACGGTGATCCGCGTTCCCGGAGCGGTCTCGGATGCCTCGGCCGCCGGATGGCGCTTCGAATCGATCATGAAGACCGCCTCGACGCGGATGCCGTCCGGAAGCTCGAGGAGGAACTTCTCCGCTCCGTCGGCAGCCGGCGACCGGGAAACGACCTCGGGCAGTCCGAGCGTGAACCGCTCCGCGAGCGCCGCGCGCATCTCCTTCGGGAGGTCCGTCATCCCGGCGAACGACGTCGCGCGGCGCTCCCAGAGCCAGCGCTGGATCTGGGCGGCCCGGTACGGCTGGGGCGCCACGTCCCGGATGGCGCGCGCGAGGTCGGCAACCGGAAGGCCGAGGAGGTCCATCGACGTCGGGCCCGGCGCGCGGAGCCGTCAGCCCTTGCGCGAGACCGTGGATCGCATCGTGACAGCGCCCGCAGCGCGGCGCCGCGCACGGGCCGGGCGCGTCGGGTCGATGCCGAGCGCGCGGAGGAGGTTCAGGTCCTTGACGTTGATCTGGAAGGTCGCCCCGTCGCCGTCGCCACGCGTGGGTGTGCCGCGCCGGATGGAGGGGAGAGAGGCCGACGACCGGTGGCCGCGCCGGTCAAGCGCGATCGTCGCGTCGAGGATAAGGTACGGCTCGTACCCTTCGGCCTTCACTCTCCCGAGGATCTCGTGGACGCGGGCCGACGCCGAGACCGCCTCGTTCAGGGCGGAGCCGAGATCCTTCAGGTGCGAGCGAACCTTGTCGTCGAGGGCCATGTTCGAGGCACTGTAGGACCGTCCGCGCGACCGAGTCAATCGGCCGGTCCCATTCCTCCAGACAACGCACGCCGACGAGGCGCAAGCGGCGTAGAATCCGCCCCTTTCCACGAGGAGGCCGCTCATGCCCGTCTCCGCTCTTCTCGCGCTCGCTCTCGCCGTCTCTCCGGGAGCACCGGACGTGCCGGGGATGGAACGGATCGTCGGGACGGCCGTTCCCTTCTACCTGCTCCACGGCGGGCTCCACTCCACGGAGACCGGAAGCCCCGAGATGCTCATGGAGCTCGCCTACCGGCTCGACGTGTCGAATGCGCCGCACGTCGTCGAGATCCGCGAGAAGCTCGTCGTCCTGATCAACCCGGTCGCCGAACCGGACGGGCGGGACCGCGATGTGGACTGGTTCTACCGTTTCCTCAAAGGGAAAACCGATTACGACCGGCTCCCCCCTCTCTCTCCGCCCTACTGGGGCCATTACGTGAGGCATGACAACAACCGGGACGGCATTCAGCGCAAGCTCGCCTTGACGCGCGCCACGCAGGACGCCTTTCTCGCCTGGCATCCCGCCGTGGTCCACGACCTGCACGAGTCGATTCCGCTCCTGACGATCTGGACCGGCACCGGTCCCTTCAACGCGAATGTCGACCCGATCACCGCCGTCGAGATCCAGGCCTTCGCGCTGAACGAGGTGACGGCACTCACCGCCTTCGGGATGCCGGGGGTCTGGACGTGGGGCTTCACCGAGGGGTGGTCGCAGTTCTACGCCGACTCCGTCGCGACGAACCACAACGCGATCGGGCGCGGCTACGAGACCTTCGGCAACGCGACGGCGGAAACGGTCGAGCGCTGGATCGACCCGGAACGAAACAAGTTCGCCGGCAGGCCGGTCACGGAAACCGACTGGTACCGCTCGCTCCCGGCACCGAAGCGTCCGTTGCGGAAGCGGCGTTTTCCTCGGGTGGCGCGAGCTACCCGCCCGGCTCGTGGATTCTCCCGGCGCAGAACGGGCTCGCCGGAGCTCTTGGCGAGGTCGCGAAGGAGCTCGGTCTCGACTTCGTCTCCTCGCCGTCCCTCCCCGACGGGAAACGGCACTCGCTCGATCTCCCCCGCCTCGGCGTCCTCCAGACATGGGCCGACACGCAGTCTCCCGGCTGGGTCCGGATGCTCCTCGACGAGGAGCGGATTCCTTACGCCCTCGTCATGGACGAGGACGTCCGCGCCGGAAAGCTGAAGGCCCTCTTCGACGTCCTCCTCGTGCCGCACACGCATCTCGACCTGAAGGGGCTCGTCTCTGGATTCGACCCGAAGTTCTCGCCCCTTCTCTATACCCGGACCCCCGACTTCCCCTCGCACGGCACCCCCACATCCTCGCCCGACATCACGGGGGGCCTGACCTGGAAGGGGATCGGAAACATCGAAGAGTTCGTCCGGGCGGGAGGCCTTCTCGTCACCCTCGGAGGCGCCTCGACGCTCCCCCTCGACGGCGGGATCGCCCGGGACGTCCGGCGGGCACGCGTGAAGGACCTCGACACCCCCGGGAGCCATCTCCGGGCCCGTTTTTCGCGTCCGGATCATCCGCTCGGCTGGGGTTACCGGGAGACGACGGTCGTCTTCCGGGAAAAGCTCCCCGTCTACGATGTGAGAAGGTCCGACCGCGGGCGGATCCTGCTTCACTACGGGACGAAGCCCCTCCAGGACCCCGCCTTCGAAGGCGACGACGAGCCGAAGGACGACGGGGGGGCGAAGGAAAAGAAACCCGAAGACCCGCCGCTCGTCGTGAGCGGCGGGATCAAGGGGGAAAAGGACCTCGTCGGCAAGCCGGCGATCCTCGAGATCCCGACGGGCCGGGGGCGGGTCCTCGCGTTCGACTTCGACCCGATCCACCGGTACCAGACCCCGGCCGCCTTCCGCCTCGTCTGGAACGCCCTCCTGAACTGGAACCACCTGCCGGCGGTTCCCTGAGGAGCGCCGGGCTCCCTGGTCCGCCGCTGAGAACGAGTCTAGACTAGTTAGCCGTGCCCGCCGCCATGCGCTACGCCTCCCTCCGCCCCCGGTTCGAGCCGTTCCTCCTCTCGGTGGAGCGTCCGGGGCGCTATCTCGGCCTCGAGCGGAACGTGACACGGAAGGAGCTCGCGACCCGCGCCGTCACCGTCTGCATCGCCTTCCCCGACACCTACGAGATCGGGATGAGCCACACGGGGACGAAGATCCTCTACGAGATCGTGAACCGGCGGGAGACGTGGGCCTGCGAGCGGACGTACGCCCCGTGGGTCGACTTCGAGGCCGTGATGCGGCGGGAGAGGATTCCCCTCTTCACGGCCGAGTCGTTCGCCCCCGTCCGCGACTTCGACGTCCTCGGCATCTCGCTCCAGAGCGAGCTGAACTACACGAACGTCCCGAATCTCCTCGACCTCTCGGGAATTCCGGTCCTCGCGTCGGACCGGGAGGACGGCGACCCACTCGTCGTCGGCGGGGGGCCGTGCGTCGCGAATCCCGAGCCGGTGGCCGATTTCTTCGACCTCTTCCTGATCGGAGACGGCGAGGAGGCCTTCCCGAGCCTTCTCGACGAGGTGGAGCGGACGAAGGGCCTCCCGCGCCGGGAGCGCCTCCTCCGTTTCGCCGCGATCCCGGGGATCTACGTCCCCTCCTACTACGACGTCGAATACGACGGCGACCGGGTCGTCTCGTACCGTCCGAACGCTCCCGGCGTCCCGGAGCGCGCCGCGCGCGTCTGGGTCGAGAAGCTCTCGGCGGAGGTCTACGCCGCGAAGCCGATGGTCCCCTCCGTCGAGATCGTCCAGGACCGGCTCGGCCTCGAGATCATGCGGGGCTGCACGCAGGGGTGCCGCTTCTGCCAGGCCGGCTACTGGTACCGCCCCGTCCGCGAGCTGGACCCGGCCGACGTGGCTCGCGCCACGAAGGCGTTCCTCGACGAGGCGGGGTGGAGCGAGGTCGGGCTCCTCTCGCTCTCGTCGGCCGACTATTCCCAGATCGAGCCGCTCGTCGCCTGCCTCGCACCGGAGCTCGCGAAGACCAAGGTGTCGATCTCGCTCCCGTCGCTCCGGGCCGAAGCGTTCTCGGTTGCGCTTGCGGATGCCGTCTCGGAGGTGAGGAAGTCGGGCTTCACCTTCGCCCCCGAGACCGGCTCCGATCGTCTCCGGCGCGTGATCAACAAGACCTTCACGAACGCCGACATGGTGCAGGCCGCCGACGTCGCCTTCGGGCGCGGGTGGGACCTGATCAAGGTCTACACGATGATCGGACTCCCGACGGAGAGCGACGCGGACCTCGACGCGCTCCTGACCCTCGTCCGGGAGATCCTCGGTCAGGGGCGGAAGCACGGGATCCGCCCCACCGTCCACGTCTCGATCGGCTCCTTCGTCCCGAAGAGCTTCACGCCGTTCCAGTGGTCGCCGTTCGACGGCGTCGAGAGGCTGGAGAGGAAGCTCGCCTTTCTGAAGGAGAGGTTCCGGACGGTCAAGGGGGCGAAGCTGAAGTGGCACGCGCCGAAGGAGGCCGAGATCGAGGCGCTCCTCTCGCTCGGTGACCGCCGGATGTCGAAGGCTCTCCTCGAGGTCTGGAGGCGGGGCGGCCGGTTCGATGGCTGGTCCGAACATTTCTCGTGGGAGAGATGGAACGAGGCTCTCGAAGCTGCCGGGATCCCGAAGGAGCGTCACCTCCGCCAGAAGGATCTCAAGGAAACCCTACCGTGGGACGTCGTCGACGCCTCCATCCGGAAGCCTTTCCTCGTCGTCGAGTGGAAGAAATCACTCCAGGAAGGCGAGACGGAAGACTGCAAGTGGGGGCACTGCTACGCCTGCGGCGTCCCCGGCGACGGCGAGGATACCGTCCTCGCAGCTCCGTTGCCCGCGAGCTTCTCGTTCGATTCGACGTCTTTACTACCTAGCGCTCCGCCGGCCGGTGTCAAGGGTCCGGGACCGCAAAGCGGCGCGCAAGGCGCGCCCTTGACACCGGCCGCCGGAGCGACAGATTCGCTTCTATCGGCGGCTGCACCTGCAGCCGCCGCATATAGGAAAAAACCCCTACCAGACCTTCCTTCTCTGTCGTCGCGCCGAAAAATCGGGGATGGCCGTGCGGCGCCCGTACCCGCGACCGCCCGGACGTACCGCATCTCGTTCGAGAAGGTCGGGGACGCGCGGTATCTCTCGCACCGGAACGTCATGGACCTCCTCGAGCGCGCCTTCCGGGCCGCGCGCGTTCCCGTCCGCTACACAGAGGGGTACAACCCGCACATCCGGATGTCGATGGGGCCGGCGCTTCCGCTCGGGCAGGAGTCGAGACACGAGCTTTTCGATGTCGACACTCTCGACGTCCTCACGGACGAGCACCTCGCCGCCCTGAATGCCCGCTTGCCCGAAGGCGTCCGGGTCACCGGCTGGGCCGAGCTTCCAAAGGGTGCCCTCTCGCTCGGCAAGGCGGCGACCGAGGCCGTCTACCGCTTCGTCCTCCCGGACGGCGAGACCCGCGTCGAGCGGCTCCGGATCGCCGGCGAGGGCGCGACGACGCCGAAGAGATTCCTCGAGTCGACCTACGGCCTCGCCCCCGAGGACCAGCACGGCATCCGGGTCGTTCGGGAAGAGACCGTCCTGATCGCCTAGACTCGGCTCATGCCCTGGACCGTCCGCTGCCACGCGACCTTCGAGGCGGCGCACCACCTCGTCGACTACGTCGGCGGACCGGAGCCGGTCCACGGGCATTCGTGGAAGATCGAGATCGCCCTCGGCGTCGAGTCTCTCGACGCCTACGACCTCTCCGTCGACTTCGTCCCGACGGAAGCGTTCGTGAAGGGGCTCGCCTCGCGCCTTCACAACCGTGACCTCAACACCGTTCCCCCCTTCGACCGGAAGAACCCGAGCGCCGAGAACGTCGCCCTCTGGCTGGCGGACGAGATCCGAAAGGCCGGGCTCCTCACGGACGGCGTCCGTCTGGAGGAGGTCACGGTGTGGGAAGGGCCGAGAAACTCGGTGACATACAGACCATGAGCGAACTCTTCCTTCTCTGCGTTCACGGATATCCCCTCGACCGGCGGATGTGGGGGCCGCTCGCCGAGCGGCTGGAACATGGCGGCGCGCTCCGCGTCGCCGCTCCCGACCTTCGCGGTCGCGGGTCATCGACGCGTTCCGCCGCCGACATTCACGGCATGTCGCTCTTTGCCGACGACCTCGCGGCCGATCTTCCCGCGCTCGTCCCGGGCAAGGCTCCGTTTCTTCTCTGCGGCTTCTCGATGGGGGGCTATGTCTCGTTCGAGTTCCTCCGTCGCCACGGCGCGCGGCTGCGCGGCCGTCTGAAGGGGCTCGTCCTCTGCGACACGAAAGCGACGGCAGACGACGCGGCGGGACGGACGAAGCGAAAGGAAGCGATCGAGGCGATCCGGAAAACCGGGATCGGCGCGGCACTCGAAGCGATGGCTCCGAAGCTCCTCTCACCGAAGTCGAAGGGGACGCCGGCCGAGGCGCTCGTCCGCGACATGATTTCGTCCACTCCTCCTGCGACGGCCGTGGCCGACCTCGCGGGCCTCGCCCTCCGGAGCGACGCCTTCGACGTTCTCGGCGCGTTCGACCGCCCCGTCCTCGTCGTCTGCGGCGAGGACGACGCGATCACGCCGGCCTCCGACGCCGAGGCGATGACGGCGGAGTGCACGAGCGCGCCGTTCGTTCGGCTCTTCACCGTGCCGAAAGCGGGGCATATGGCGCCGCTCGAGCGGCCGGGCGAAGTCGCCTCCGCGATCGCGGACCTCGCGAAGCGGGTCTGAAATCCAGGGGTGTCTCTTCGTCCGTCGGCCGCGTCACAGAACGCGGAAGAACTCGTTCTTCCCGAGACTCCGATCGAACGTCGCGGTATCCGAGCATCCCGCCGAACGGTTCCGGACGCCGATCAGACAGTCGGAGAAGTCTCCCCGCCCCTCCCGAAACTGAGCGAGCGCCTGCCGGACCAGCTCCCGGTCCTCAAGGACGAGCCTCGGCGTCGCGAGCATCCTGTCGAGCACCGTGACGAGCGCCTCCTTCCCGAAGCCGTAGGCGCTTCGGAGCACCCAGGTGATCTCGCAGAGAACGATGACGCTGACGAAGGCCCGCTCCCCTTCCGCGACGATCGTCGTCACGAGCCGGTCGACCTTCCGGGCCTGGGCCGCGTCGTCCTGCGTCAGGTAGCGGATCAGGACGTTCGTGTCGAGCCCCTTCATCGCCGGCCCTTCACCGAAGGCCGCCTCCGACCGACGAGGTGCCGCGCAATGGCCGCATCCATCTCCGCGAGCCCCACGGGGGCTCTTCCCTCCCGCCTCAGCATTCCCTTGAGGTCAGTCAGGTCCGAGACCCCCGGCTGCAGGACGATCCGCCCCGCCTCGTCGGTCACGAAGTCGATGAGGTCGCCGGCCTTCACCTTCAGGTACTCCCGGACCGGCTTCGGAACCGTGATCTGGCCTTTCGACGTGACGGTGGCGGTTGGCATTTCCTTACCTCGCTGGGAATTCCTTACCTGAGGAAGGAATCATATCGCGATTGCGGAGCTCACGAAGGGCTCTTAGGCCGGGGGGCTTCAGCCCCCCGGGCCCCCCTCACTTCCCCGTCGCCGGCGTGAGGGTCGGGAGCATCGTCGGCGGCGCGGGTGTCGCCGTGCGCGCGGCGACGGGAAGCTCCACGGGGGGCGCCGACGGGGTGTAGGCCGGGAGCGGGATCCGCGCACCCCCGGCGTAGACCGGGTGGCGTCCCTTTTCCTTGTACCACTGGGCCAGCGTCGCGCTCTGGTGCATCTCCTCGACGATCTTCCGCCACCCGGCTCCCGTGTTGTAGGCGCAGAAGGAGATCTCGCCGAGCTGCGTGCCGTACGGAATGATGCACATCTCCGTCCGCCGGAAGTCGTAGTTGAAGAGGTCCTGAAACCACATTCCCGCGACGAGAAGGACGCGCCACGGATGCCGGCCCGACTTCGAGATCCCCATCGACTTCCCCGTGTGGCCGTCGAGGACCTTGAGCGTCTCGAGGAGACCGAGGTTCTCCGGCACGCCGTCCGGGCGGATGTTCCGGGCAACGGCGAGAGCCGTCTGGAGAATCGTCAGGAACCTTTCCCGCGCCGAGTCGGTGATGGCGGTCAGGTCTCGCAGGAGCCGGTCGGCGTCGAGGACCTGCGTCACGGGGATCGCCTGCCCCGTCTCGGGCCGGACGAGGACCATCGTCGCGATGCCGCAGTTCGGGTGGCAGCCGCACTTGAGCGAGCCCCAGTCGGCCTCGAGCCCTCCGAGGAGGTCGCGAAGGTCGCTGAAGGGGCCCGAGGCCGAAAGGGGGAACCAGTCGCGCATCGGCTCGCCCACCCCGGCCTGGTTCTTCACGTCGTGGGCGAGGTGGGAGAGGGTGTAGCGCTGCTTCTTCCGGGTCTCGTCGTCGATCTCCTCGTCCCGCCCCGTGAAGGAGACCGGCTGGAAGGAGAGGGCGTTGATCTTGTCGACGTTCTTGACGGCGAACCGGATGATCTCGCCCACCTGGTCGTCGTTCACGCCGTTGACGATGGTGATGACCAGGGTCGCGTCGATCCCGGCCGCCTTGAGCGTGTCGAGGGCGGCCAGCTTCACGTCGTAGAGGTTCGAGACGCCCCGGTGGTCGTTGTGCTCGTTCCCGATACCGTCGAACTGGAGGTACGCGAGGCGGAGGCCCGCCTCGGCCGCGGCCTTCGCGAAGCCGGGCTCCTGGGCGAACCGGACGCCGTTCGTCGCGCACTGGACCGAGAAGTACCCCAGCTCGCGCGCGTACCGGATCGCCGGAAGGAAATGCGGGGACAGCGTCGGCTCGCCGCCGGAGAACTGGACGGACATCTGCCGGCGCGGCTTGATGGAGGCCGCGTTGTCCAGGATCTCCTTGATGTCCTCCCACGTCAGCTCGTGGACGTATCCCACCTGGTTCGCGTCCATGAAGCAGGGGTTGCACATCATGTTGCAGCGGTTCGTCAGGTCGACGGTGAGGACGGCCCCGCGGCCGTGGCGAATCGACGACGAGCCGTGGTCGTGCAGGGTGTCCTTCGCGATCTTCACGTCGCGGCCGAAGAAGTTCTCCTCCAGCCGGGCGAAGAAGGCGGCGTCGGTCGACATCAGGTCCTCGAACGTGCCGTGCTTCGGGCACGTCTTGACCATCCAGATCTCGTTTCCCTTCTGGACGATGTCGGCGGGGATCTCGCCGGGTCGCCCGTCGACGAGGTCCCGAAGCTCGCGCTTTCCGCGGAGGATGTCGTCGCGGACTTCCTTCGTGCATGTGGGACAGAGGGAGTCGGTCCGCCGGGGAAAGCCGAGGGGGGGCTTCGTCCGCTCCCAGCTCTTCGGAAGCGGTTCCGGCGACCACGCCGGCTGGAACGAGCGGGCCGGTACACGCCGGTTCACCCACTGGAACCCGTTCCACGCCGCGTTTGCCGCCGTCCGGACCGCCCGATAGACCGTTTTCCTCATGCCCCCACTCCTGAAATCTCTCCGAGAAGCTCTTCCCAAAAGCGCCTTTTCTGTCCGTCGAACGGCTGCGGGAAGACGCTGACATTAGCATGGGCGACGCGTGGTTCCTTCGCCGGACTGCGGATTCTAGAGACCGAATCTCGCCGGGGAGAACGGCGCGGGCGGCAGCGGCGGCGTCCGCCCCGTCAGGAGGTCGGCGAGCAGGAGAGCGAACGCCGGGGCGAGGAGGAGTGCGGCCGCGCCATCCCCCGCCGCCACGAAAAGCCCAGGGAGGGCCGTCTCGCCGAGGATCGGCCTTCCGTCCGGCGAGGCGGAGGCGAGCGACGTCCACGAGTCGAGGAGCGGGTAGGCAACCACCGCCGGGATGAGGGTCGCCGCCGCCGCCACGAGATCGGCCGCCTCTCCGGCCGAGACGTGCGGCGCGAGCCCGTCGTCCGCCGCTCCCGCGACGACGAGCGTCCCGTCCCGGCGCGGGACGAGAAGAACGCGCGTCCCGTGGACGAACCGCGTCAGCCGGTCGGCGTCAGCCGAGGCGTCGAGAAGGAGGTGCGGCGTCCGGACCGCTCCGGCCGGAAGCGCCGGAAGAGCGGCGACGCGAGACGTCGCCGCGCCGGCTGCGACGACGACGGCGTCGGAGCGGAGGAGCCCCTGCGGTGTTTCGACCCCCGCGATGCAGCCGGCCTCGATGTGGAGAGTCGGGACGGCCACGGGACCGGACACAAGCGCGCCCGCCCGGCGGGCCGCGAGAAGGAGGGCCCGCGCAAGTCGCGCCGGCGCGAGCTGGCCGTCCCCTGGAAAGGAGAACGCCGCGCGGACGGCGACAGACAGAGACGGTTCCCGCGAGCGCGCCTCCTCGGCCGGGAGGACCTCGAATGGCAGTGCGCGCGCCCGCTGCCAGTCGAGCGCCCGGTCGAAGAGGACTTCCTCCGCCTCGGTCATCGCTGCGGCCAGGCCGCCGCGCACGTCGTACTCGCACGCGAGACCCGTCTCCTCCTCGAGCGCCTCGACCCAGTCGCCGAAGAGATGTCGCGAGAGGAGGGAGAGGTCCCGGAGCAGCTCCGGAGCGGGGCCTGGACGAGACTGCGCGTCGACGGCGCCGGATGGAAGGGCGGGTGACCGGGCGGAGAACCCTTCCGCGTCGCCGAGGTCGAGGACGACCGTTTCGACACCCCGCCGGGCGAGGGTGAGGCCGAGAGAGAGGCCCGTAAGGCCGGCTCCGAGGACGACGACGTCGGCGCGTCCCGGCCCGGGCGCGGGTTTTCCGGCGAGGCTCAGGTGATTTCCCCCTTCGCCTCGAGGACCGGGCCGTTTCCGGGAACTTCGGGCGGGCCGTAGAGCCGCGCGACATGGGCGAGCGCGGCCCGTCCAACGGCGCGGACCGCAGCGTAGTTCAGCGCGGCGGAGGCGACCACGCCCGCGAGCGGGACGAGATGCGCCGCCTCGCGCCCCGCGATCCGGATTGCGAGGCGTCCCGCGACCTCTTCGGCGGCCCGCGCCGTGAGCCGCCGGGAGACGTTCAGGCCCGCGCCGGCCGCGATGCCGGCCAGCACCTCGAGCGCCCGCTCCTCGGGCTCCGGAGTTCCTCCGTAGAGGACGTGGAGGCCGACGATGAGCCGGCTCTGGAGAATGATGAGGGCGGAGAGCTCGGGCGCCACCGCCGCCAGCGAGGCCCAGCCCGGCGGAAGGCTCGCGAGGGCGCCGACCGCGGCGGCCCGGCGCGCGGTACGGCGGATCATCTGCTCCCCTCTCTGCCGGGTCGTGAGGTCGGGGTGGCGCACTGAGAAAGCGTGCACATCGGCCCGGATGTCCTCGAGGTCCAGCTCGTGCGTCGCCTTCTTCACCAGCGTCAGAAACGTCTCGGCCAGCATGGTCCGCCCTCCGGTCGGCGTTCGGTCTATCATCCGTCGGCGCCGCCGGCCCGACAAGGCGCCGGGGCAATCCCGCCCTCCAAAGGAGGTTCCTGTGAACTCTATCCCGCGCGTTCTCGGACGGCTTGTCGCCGTGGCAGCCCTTCTCCTCGCGTTTCCGCTGGCCGCCAAGAGCCCCGCCTCGAACACCCGGAAGAAGGAGACGAAGGTGAGCAAGACCCGCGACTACGCCCACACGCTCGCGGTCCTCAAGACCTCGCAGGGGGACGTGACGCTCCGGTTCTTCTACGACAAGGCGCCGAACCACGTGAAGAACTTCATCGACCTCGCGGCGAAGGGGTTCTACGACGGCACGCTGTTCCACCGCGTCATCCCCGCGTTCATGATCCAGGGGGGCGACCCGAACACGAAGAAGCCCGAGACGCCGGAGAATCGTTACGGGACCGGGGGAAACATGGACGAGACGGGCAAGCCCGTCTACGTGAAGGCCGAGTTCAACGATACGGCCCACCGCCGCGGGATCCTCTCGATGGCTCGTTCTTCGAACCCCGACTCGGCTTCCTCGCAGTTCTTCATCTGCGTCAAGGACTCCCCTTTCCTCGACCGCCAGTACACGGCGTTCGGCGAGGTCGCGAGCGGCATTGACGTCGTGGACAAGATCGTCGCCGCGTCAGAGTACGACCCCGCGAGCGGCGGGGCCGGAAAGCCGCGCAGCCCGCAGAAGCTCCTGAAGGTGGAGCTCGTGGACGAGGCCGCGGCGGCCCCCGCCAAGAACTGACCGCCGCGTGACGCCGCCCCCCGTCGCGCCGCCGCTGGCGCCCGAGGAAGAAACGCGTCTCGCCGCGTCCGCACGGCGCTTCTCTCTGGCGCCGGGAGGGGCCGACGTGCCGCTCGCCGGCGACGCCGGCGCTCGCCGCTACTTCCGGAGGACGACGCCCGGACGGGCGAACGTCCTCGTCGTCCTCTACCCGGAGCCCGCGTCGGCCGCCCAGGCCAACTGGGCGATGATCGGCGCCGCACTGGCCGCCGCCGGTCTCCGCGTTCCCGGCCTTCTCGACGACGCGCCCGACCTCGGAAGCGCACTCGTCGAGGACCTCGGCGACCGCGACCTCGCGGCGGAGATCGAGGACACCAGACCGGGGGATCGCCCGCGCCTCCTCGACGAGGCCGAGGACCTTCTCTCCGCCCTCCGGACGCTGAACCGGGACGACGCACGCCGCAATCCTCCGTTCGACGCCGCGTTCTTCCTTCGCGAGCTTTCCCAGACGCGACACTGGGCGCTCGAACGCGGGGGGAGGGAACCGCTTTCGGCAGAAGACGGCGAGACGTGGGACCGGCTTGCCGGCGCCCTCGCCCGCGCCGCCACGGACCCGGCCGCCACGGGAGACCCCGTTCCGACCCACCGCGACTTCCACGCGAACAACCTGATGCGCGCGCCCGACGGGAGGCTGGCCCTGATCGATTTTCAGGACCTCCGCTTCGGGCCGCCGGACTATGACCCGGTCTCCCTCCGTTTCGAACGGGCCGGGGAGAGCGTCCCGTCCGACCCGGCCGCCTACGCCGAGGCGGTCCTCCTCCAGCGGGCGTGGAAAGTGCTCGGGACGTTCGAGAAGATGCTCGCCCTCGGCCGGCCGATCTACCGGCCCCACCGGGACCGCGCGCGCCGCGTCCTCCGGACGCGGACGGCACCCGGCGGGCCCTGGGCCGGGCTCCTCCGGTTCCTCGACACCTCCGTCGGGAGGGTATGATCACGCCTCGTCAAGGAGGCGCGCGTGGGTAACCTCGGACTCCCGGAACTACTCGTCATCCTCGTCATCGTCGTCCTGATCTTCGGGGCGGGAAAGCTGCCCCAGCTCGGCAAAGGTCTGGGCGAGGGGATCAAGAACTTCAGGGACTCGATGAAGGAAGGGCAGAAGGGCGACGAGAAGAAGGAAGAGCCGAAGAAGCCGTCGTGAACCGGCGCCGATCCCCGTCCGCTCCGGAGGGGGTCACGTAGTGAGGGGGAACCCGAAGCCGGGTTCCCCCTTTCCACTTACGAATTGTCGGCGTGGCGCCGCGAGGTCCGGACGGAGAGGAGCGAGATCTTCGCGCGGAGCGTGTTGCGGTGGATCCCGAGGGACTTGGCTGCGCGGCCCATGTTGCCGTCGGCCCTCGTGACGGCGGCCGCCACGTACTTCCTCTCGAATTCCTTCTTCGCCGCCTCGAGGGGAATTCCCTTGGAAACGAGTTCGTCGATGATCCGCTGCAGTTGTCCGTCGATCGTCACGGGAAGCCTCTCCTACTCGACGCCGGTATCTCGACCGCGTTTTCCCTCGAGGCCAACGACGCTATCACGGAGGGAGACGGGCGGGAAGAGTCCGCTTGAATCTCCCAGGAGGCGCCGGGAAGGAGGCGCGGCTACTTCATCTCGACGTGGTCGCCGACATACATCGTGTCCCGCATCGAGGTGATGATCGCCACCGACGTCTTCCTCTTCGTCGTCAGGATCGAGGCCTCGCCGAGCAGGATCCGGACCGAATACTCGCTGGAGGGAATCCGGTAGACGGAAAAGAAGTCTCCCGGTGCCACACCATCCTCGTCGCCGACGTCGAGGAAAACGACGCTGTCCTTCGCGATCGGAGTGATCTGATCGACGTCGTCCACGATGTAGCCCGTCACCTTGCCCGTCGTCGGGTCGCACGAGGAGAGAGGCGCCGTCCGTCTCGCGAGCGGTACCGGGACCGGCTCGAAGGGGAGCAGCGAGTCGCCGACGTTGACGTCGGAGCAGGAGAGGACGATCTCGGCGATCGCCGAATCGTCCTGCGCGCAGAGGACCCGGACCCGGCCCGGCGTCAGATAGACGCGACCAAGGACGTCGAGGACCGAGCCGTGCTTGTAGACGGTCCGGGCAGGCCGGACGACCCAGTATTCCTGACCGGCCGAGACGCCCTGCTTCGTCCCGGCGCTGACGTAGACGACGTCTCCCTCGATGAGGCCTTGTTTGGAGTCGATCCGCTCGGCGCTGAAGATCGAGGCCGGGAAGACGGCCTCTGCGTCGTCGACCCAGCCTGTGCAGTAGACGTCCGCCTCGACCCCGATCGGCAGCGGGGGCGAGATGGCCGTGGAGGCCGGCGGCGCCGGGGGCTTGTCCGCGGCCACACCGGGGCGGCCCGGCCCCGCGAGGGCCGCGGCAAAAAGGAGAACCGAAAGGGGCTTGCGCACCGGCGACCTCCCGCCGTTTCCCGGCATTTCGACCCTGAACCGGAACCTCAGGGGCGCTGACGTTCGAAGCGCACCAAGTTACCGCATCCGGGGCGCCGGGTCAAAGCCCAGAGCCGCGGTCTTCTGGGCCGGCTTCGGCTCACCGCGCGGCTGCGGGATCTTCCTGGCGTACTTGCTCCCGGGAAAATCCTTCGCGAGGCGCTGCCAGCTCTCGCGGGCCTTGGTCTCGTTCCCGAGCTTCCGCTCCACGAAACCGATCTCGTACAGGACCCGATCCAGAACTCCATAGTCCGGGTATGCGGTGAGGATCGTCTCGAAGCGTCCCCGGGCCGCCGTCCACCCCTTCCGGTGGTAGTAGTACTGCCCGACGAGGTACTCGTGCTCGGCGAGGAGGTTCCGGATCCGCTTGAGGCGGACGCGCGCCTCGGTGAGGTACGGCGAGTCCGGGTAGCCGACGATCAGCTCGCGGTAGCTCGAGGCCGCCAGCCGCGTGTTCGTCTGCTCGCGGTCGGGTTTCTCGGCCTCCTTGTCGGCACACTGGGCGAGGCGAAAGAGCGCATAGTCGGTGCGGGGGCTCGAGGGATACCGGTTCCGGAAGTCCTTGTACCGGGCCTGCGCTTCGAGGTATCCGAGGGTGGTCCCCTCGGCGAAATAGGAGTCTGCAAGCTTCAGGGCGGCCTGCCGGCCGATCGGGTCGTTCGCATAGTTCTCGGCCACGAAACGGAGATACTGACGGCCGAGATCCCATTTCTTCTTCGCGATCAGCTCCTCGCCGCGGGCGTAGGCCTCCTCCTTGGGCATTGTCAGGAGCTCGCGCGTCAGCTTCGCGGACGAGTCTCCCGACGAACAGGCCGACAGCGCGGCCACGAGGAGGAGGAGGGCGACAGCGGGGCCAAGGGAGCCGGGACGCATCGGGACCGGGGAGATTACTACGCCCGGGATTCCCCGGCCGCATTCCGGAGCGCCGCGACGGCGGCGACGACGTCTCCTCGTCCGAAGATCGAGGAACCCGCGACGAGGTGCCCGGCCCCGGCTTCCACCAGGGCCCCCGCGTTCCCGGCCGTGACTCCGCCGTCCACGGCGATCTCGCATACGGCGCCGCGCGACAGGATCAGGTCCGAAAGCTCCCGGACGCGTCCGACCGACCCGGGGAGGAATGACTGCCCTCCCCACCCGGGGTCGACCGTCATGACGAGGATGAAGTCGACGAAGCGGACCGCCTCGTCGAGAAGGACGAGGGACGTCCCGGGATTGATGGCCACTCCCGGCGAGGCACCGCGGGCGCGCACATGCTGGGCGAACCGGTGGAGATGGGGCTCCGCTTCCACGTGGACGGCCAGCCGCGCCGCCCCGGCGTCGAGGTACTGCTCGAAGGTACGGAGCGGCTCCTCGATCATCAGGTGGACGTCGAACGGCAGCCTCGTCGCCCCGCGAAGCGCCTTGAGAACGACGGGGCCGACCGTCAGATTCGGGACGAACCGGCCGTCCATCACGTCGAAGTGGATCGCGTCGGCGCCCGCCCTTTCGCAGGTGGCGACGGCCTCCGCCAGCCGCCCGAAATCGGCCGAGAGGAGGGACGGGGCGATCCGCACGCGGGAGTTCGTCACGAGGTTCCTTCTCCCGAGGCGACGACGAAGGAGAGGACGTCCTTGCGTGAGACCGGAGCGCCGGCCTGAGGGAACTGCCGGAGGATCGTCCCTCGGGCCGTTCCTTCGTACGCCTGCCTCCGGACGCTGCCGACGCGGAAGCCCCGCGCCTCGAAAGCGGTGCGCACCCCCTCGACGTCGCGGCCGATCAGGTCGGGCATGATCCAGGCCGCCTCCGGGAGTCCTCTGTTCACGAGAAGGCCTTCGTGCCCTCCCGGCGGGACGACGCCTCCGGGTGACAGGCTCTGGGCGACGACGCCGGTCGGCCCGGAGAGCCGGACCGTGGCGAGGACCGGTTCGGAGAATCCCTGACGGGTGAGCGCGGCCGTGGCGGCGCGCGGCGACTGGCCGGTGAGGTCGGGCATCCGGAGGAGCTTCGGCCCGAGCGAGAGGAAGAGCCGGACCGTCTGCCCTTCCTTGACGGCCATGTCGGCAGCGGGCTCCTGGGCGCGGACCCGCCCCGGCGGGACCTTGTCGTCCCAGTCGTCCCGCCCGGGATCCACCTCCGCGGCGAGGCCCAACTCGGTCGCACGCGCCGTGGCCCCCTCGACCGACAGGTCCCGGAGATCCGGCACGAGCGTCGATTTGCCGGTGACGAAGCGTGAGAACGAGAGCCACGCCGCGACGGCGAGGACTCCGGCGAGGAAGAGCGCGTAGAGCACGCGGACGAGGACGCCTCCCATCGCTCTCCGACTTTACCAGCCCTTCCCGAAGATGAGTCATTTGACTCGCACCTCCCCGAGACCGAGACTCCTCCTCCCGTGACCGGATCCCGCCCTGTGCGCCACGTGCCCGCACTCTCCTCCGCCGAGTTGCCGCTCTCGCGGGCCGATCTCCATCTCCACACGGACGCCTCGATCTTCAAGTACTTCCGGGCGGGGAACTCCCGCGACTCGTACAACGACCCGGACGAGGCCTACCGTCTCGCGAAGGCCCGGGGGATGGACTTCGTCACCTTCACGGACCACGACACGGTGGACGGCTGCCTGAAGTTCCTCGACCGCCATCCGGACCGGAACGACTTCTTCGTCTCCGAGGAGGTCGAAACCTTCTTTCCGAAGAACGGGCAGCGGGCCCACGTGAACGTCTTCGACCTGACGCTGGCCCAGCACCAGGTCATCTCGAAGAAGCGCCGGAACATCTTCGACCTCGTCGACTACCTCCGCTCCGAACGGCTCCTCTACTCGGCCAACCACCTCTTCCAGTCGTACCGGGTGCGGCAGGCCCCTGAGGACTTCGTCACGACCATGCTGACGCTTTTCGACGTCTTCGAGGTGAAGAACGGTTCGATGGCCTACCAGCACAACGCCCTCGTGGCCGACCTTCTCGGCGTCGCGCGGCAGAAGCACGGGTCGCTCGCGCTCGTGGGCGGGTCCGACGCGCACACGTACCCTCCAATCGCGTCCGTCTTCACGCTCGCGCCGGGGAAGACGTGGAAGGAGTTCCTCGCGGCGGTCCGGCAGGGACGCTGCCTCGCGTGGGGGACGGAGATGGGGTTCCGGAGCGTCCTCGGGGACGTCTACGAGAACCTCGGCAAGTACTACAAGTCCGTCACGCGATTCCGGAACCCGGAGTACACAGCGGCCGAGAAGGCACGGCACTTCGTCATCGCGGCGGCCTCGATCCCCTTCAACGTGGCCGGAGTCCCGGCGGCCATCTACTCGCTCAACTACGCCAAGCAGCTCGCCGTGACGCGACGCCTGAAGTCCCGCTTCCGGCGGCGCGGCGTCCCGGACGCGTGACGCCCTTGCGGCGCCCGGAGGTGCCCCTTGTCGGGGCGCACATGAGCGCGGCGGGGGGCCTCGCGAAGGCCGTCGAGCGGGCGGTCGGCGTCTCCTGCCGCACCCTCCAGGTCTTCACGAAGAACGCAAGCCAGTGGGCCGGCAAGGCGCTGGACCGCCAGGACTCCGCCGCCTTCCGCGCGGCGGCAAACGCCGCCGGGATCAAGCCTCTCGTCTCGCACGCGGCCTATCTCATCAACCTCGCGTCCCCGGACGGCGTCACGCGGAACCGCTCCCTCTCGGCCCTCCTGGACGAGATCCGGAGGTGCGACGTGGCGGGGATCCCGTATCTCGTCCTCCACCCGGGTTCGCACGGCGGAGACGGCGAGGAGATCGGCCTCGACCGGATCGCCCGGGGGCTCGACGAGGCGGCGAAGAAGACGCCGGGCTCGAAGACGACGATCCTCCTCGAGACGGCCGCCGGGCAGGGGGCCTGCCTCGGGCACACGTTCCACCAGCTCGCGGAGATCCGGCGGCGCGCCTCGGCGAAGGTCCGCATCGCCTTTTGCCTCGACACCTGCCACGTCTGGGCCGCCGGGTACGACGTCGTGACGAAGGACGGCTGGCGGGCGATGCTGGAGGAGGCAGAGCGGACGATCGGTCTTCCGCGGATCCGGGTCGTCCACGCGAACGACTCGAAGAAGGGGCGCGGATGCCGCGTCGACCGCCACGAGCGGATCGGCCTCGGCACGATCGGTGAGGCGGGTTTCGCGAACCTCATGACCGAGCCCGCGTTCACGAAAATCCCGAAGATCCTCGAGACGCCGAAGGACGAGACCGGCGACTGGGACCGCGAGGGCCTCGCCGCCCTCCGTCGGCTGGCCCGGGTTCACGGCGCGCTGAGCGATGGAATTCAGCCATGAGCGCCATCCCGCCTGACGCCTCGGAGAAGCTCCGGACGACCTTCGACCTCTTCGAAGCGGGACGGGATCTTATGCGCCAGAACCTCCGGCGCGCCTACTCCGAAGCCTCGGAGGCCGAGATCACGCGGCGGCTGAACGCGTGGCTGCGCGAGCGCCCCGGGGCCGAGGATGGGGATGCCGCAGGGCGCCGCGTCCCCTGGCCTCGTCCCGGCCCGTGAGCCGGCTTCAGGAGGTCCTGAGAGACATCCTCGCCGCCCTCGAAGGGCTTGACCGGAGATCGGCCATCGTCGGTGGCATCGCCGTGTCAGTCCAGGCCGAGCCTCGTTTCACGCGCGACATCGATCTCGCTGTTTCCGTTTCGGACGACGTGGAGGCTGAACGTCTCGTTCGGCAGCTTCAAGAGCGAGGCTATCGACCTCTCGTCGTCGTGGAGCAGACCGCCATGCGACGGCTCGCCACCGTCCGATGGACCGGGCCGATCTCATCGCGCTGCTCCGGACCGCCTCGAATGCGGACCTCGACGAGGCGCGGGAAGCGCTTCACCTGATCTCGGAGCGCGGCTACGCCCGCGACAAGAACCTTCTCGGCGATCTCGAGATATTGCTCACGAGCCCCGGCTGAACGTACGCGCGGCCCTCGCCACCGGGGCCTTCAGGCCGTGGTGGACTCCTTCTTCGGGTCCTTCCGCGGGTACTTCGTCGCGACGTAGTCGTCGATGAGGGCCCGGAAGGCGGTCGAAAGCTCGTCGTAGTTCCCCTTGAGCGTCGTGAACTTCTGGCCATCGACGTAGACGGGGCAGCTCGGGGCCTCGCCGGTGCCCGGGAGGCTGATGCCGATGTTCGCGACCTTCGACTCCCCCGGCCCGTTCACGATGCATCCCATGACGGCGAGGGTCATCGTCTCGACGCCGTCGTACGTCCGCTTCCACTCGGGCATCTTGTCGCGGACGTAGCCCTCTATCCGCTCGGCCAGCTCCTGGAACGTCGAAGACGTCGTCCGGCCGCACCCCGGACAGGCCGTGACGGACGGGGCGAACGACCGGAGGCCGAGCGACTGGAGGAGCTCGCACGCGGCGTAGACCTCCTCCCGCCGGTCGCCGCCGGGGCGCGGCGTGAGAGAGACGCGGATCGTGTCGCCGATTCCCTCCCCGAGGAGGATCCCCATCGCGGCCGCCGACCAGACGAGCCCCTTCGTCCCCATCCCGGCTTCCGTGAGGCCGAGGTGGAGCGGCTGATCCGTCCGGCGGGCGAGGTCGCGATAGACGGCGACGAGGTCCCGGGGCTTCGAGAGCTTGCAGGAGACGATGATCTGGCTCTTCGTCAGGCCGCACTCGAGGGCGAGATCGGTCGACTCGAGGGCCGAGAGGACCATGCACTCGCCCACGATCTCCTCGGACGTCTTCCCGAGGTCGCGGTCCGTGTTCTCCTGCATCTTCCGCATCACGAGCTCCTGGTTCAGCGAGCCGCCGTTGACACCGATGCGGACCGGCTTTCCGTGGTCCACGGCCACCTTGCAGATCGTCGCGAACTGCTCGTCGCGGAGTCGCCCCGTGCCGACGTTTCCGGGATTGATCCGGTACTTCGCGAGGACCTCGGCGCAGGCGGGGTACCTCGTCAGGAGGATGTGCCCGTTGTAGTGGAAATCGCCGATGAGGGGGACGTCGCACCCGGCGCCGTGGAGGCGCCTCGCGATCTCCGGCACCGCCGCGGCCGCCTCCGGGACGTTCACGGTGACCCGGACCAGCTCGGAGCCCGCCCGCCAGAGCTCGAGGCACTGCGTCGCCGTCGCCGCCGCGTCCGCGGTGTCGGTCATCGTCATCGACTGGACGACGATGGGCGCGCCACCGCCGACCGCGACCGTCCCGACCTTCACGGGGACGGTGGCGCGGCGGGAGGAAGGAGACGTCATCGGGTCAGAAGCTGACGTTCTTGAGGACGTCGAAGTAGAGGACCGTGACCATCACGAGGACGAGAAAGACGAAGCCGGCCTGGAGGAGACGCTCCTTCAGCTTCAGGGGGAAGTCACGGCGGACGATCGCCTCGAGAAGCGTGACGAAGATCTGTCCGCCGTCGAGGAGCGGGATCGGGAGGAGGTTCAGGAGGCCGAGCTGCAGGGAGAGCATCCCCATCAAGCCGATCAGGGCCGCCGGGCCGCTCCGCGCCGCTTCGCCCGAGAACTTCGCGATGTCGATCGGCCCGGAGAGCTGCCGCATCGAGCTGGTGCCGCGGAAGAGCCGGGCGACCGTAACGCCCGTCATCTGCGTCTGCCGGACGAGCTCCTGCCCGGCTGAGGCGAACGCTTCGACGAGGCCGAGACGCTTCACCACCGTCTCGTACCTCGGCGCGAATCCGATCCGCCAGGTCCCCGCTTCCGCGCGCGGCGTGATCGGGATCGTGAGGCGCTGGCCGTCCCGCTCGACGACGAACGCGATGGGCTTCGGCCCGTCTTCGGCGCCCGCCGCCGCAGCCTCGCGGATCCGGCGAACGACCTCGTAGTACCCCGTCACGTCGGCACCGCCGACCGAGACGATCCGGTCTCCCGGCTTCAGCCCCGCCTTCTCGGCCGGGTAGTTCTTCACGAGGGCGCCGACGACGGGAGCGAGGTACGGGTTCAGCCCCGTGTAGCCGATGTCGTACTTCTTGTCCGGCTCGGGACGGAGTGTCACGTGGACCGTCCCGGCACCCCGCTTCAGCTCGACCGGGATGTTCTCCCGGGGAGCGAGGCCGAGGTCCATCTCCACCTCGCGCCACGTCGAGACCGGCTTCCCACCGATTGCGACGACGAGGTCGTCCGCCTTCACTCCCGCCACCTCGGCCGGGCTCCGCGCTTCGACGTGCTTCACGACCGGCGGCTCGTCCTGGTACTTCAGAACCTCCACCCCGATGACGAAGGCCGCCGCCGTCAGGCAGAGCGCGAGGAGGAAGTTCATCCCGGGGCCGGCGACGAGGACGAGAAGGCGCTGCCACCGCGGCCCGAGGGGCGCGGCGGGCTCCTGTCCCAGGGCGACGTCGCTTTCGTCGGGGCCGAGCCCGACGACCTTGACGTATCCGCCGAGAGGGATCAGGGAGACGCGGTAGTCCGTCTCCTTCCTCTTCCACCCGAAAAGCCGCTTTCCGAACCCCAGTGAGAAGACTTCGACGGGGAACCGGAAACCCTTCGCCACGGCGTAGTGCCCGAACTCGTGGACCACGATCAGGACGGAGAGGACGAAGACGAGGGCGAGGACATTGATCGGGATGTTCATGCCGGTGGAGGCCCCTTCTTTCTACGCTCGGGAGGCGCCCGCGGTTCCCGCCGCGGAAGGTCTCTCGAGGGCGGGAAGGATCTCACGAGCGGCTCGCCGCGCCCAGCCGTCCACCTCGAGCGCCTCCTCGACGCTTCCGAGCGGTCCGGCGGCGTGGCGCGCGAGGACCCGCGCCGTGGTCTCGACGACCGCCGGAAACGGGATCCGTCCTTCGAGGAAGGCCTCGACGGCGATCTCGTTGGCTGCGTTCAGGGCGGCCGGCGCCGAGCCCCCCGCCTCGAGGGCCTCGTACGCGAGGGCGAGCGCCGGATAGCGCTCCATCTCCACGCGGTGGAACTCGAGAGTTCGAAGCGCCGGGAGGTCCAGCTTCGGGAGGGGCGTCGGGATCCGGTCGGGAAAGGTCAGGGCGTAAAGGACGGGGAAGCGCATGTCGTTCGGCGACATCTGCGCGACGAGCGATCCGTCCACGTACTCGACGAGCGAGTGGACGATCGACTGAGGGTGGAGTAGCACCTCGATCCGCTCTCCCGGGACGTCGAAGAGCCAGCGCGCCTCGATCACCTCGAGCCCCTTGTTCATCATCGTGGCCGAGTCGATCGTGATCTTCGGCCCCATCTTCCAGGTCGGGTGAGCGAGCGCGTCCGCCACGGTGATGGCGGAGAAGGTTCCGAGCGGCCGCGTTCGGAAGGGCCCGCCGGAGGCCGTCAGGACCAGCTTCGAGACCTCGGACGGGGCGCCGCACCGGAGCGCCTGATGAAGGGCGCAGTGCTCCGAGTCGACGGGGATCACCTCACCCCCCGAGGCGCGGGCGGCCGCCATGACGAGCTCTCCCGCCACGACGAGCGTCTCCTTGTTCGCGAGAGCGAGGCGCTTGCCGAGCCTCGCGGCCGCGTATGACGACGCGAGGCCGACCGAGCCGACGAGGGCGCCGAGGACGATGTCGGCCTCCGGGTGCG
>JBBIPB010000005.1:0-47443 GCA_037443065.1 Acidobacteriota bacterium
CCGCCGTGCCTTCTCCGGATCGGCTACGCCTGCACGGAAGCCGGCAACATCACGTGCCATTTCATCGACACGGGGACGCCGATCGGCGAGGGCCCCATTCCCGTCGGGCGTGTCGTCGAGGAGGTGGAGGTCCGCCTTCTCGGCGAGAACGGCCGGGAGGTGCCGATGAACGAGGTGGGAGAGGTCACGGTGAGGAGCCGGCATCTCGCCCTCGGCTACTGGCGGCGCGAGGAGCTGACCCGACAGAGATTCCTCCCCGATCCCGCGGGAGGCCCGGAGAGGATCTTCAGGACGGGAGATCTCGGGCGATTCCGGCCCGACGGCTTTCTCGTACACCTCGGCCGGAAGGACTTCCAGGTGAAGATCCGGGGCTTCCGGGTCGAGACGGGGGAGGTGGAACTCGCGCTTCGCAGGCTGCCCGGAGTCGAGGATGCCGTGGTGGCCGCGCCTGCGGGGCCTTCCGGAGAAAAGCGCCTCGTCGGTTACGTGGTCTGGAACGGCTCGCCTTTACCCTGGCGCACCGTCCGTGCCGAGCTTTCGAAAAAGCTGCCGGATTACATGGTCCCCTCGGCATTCGTGGCTTTGCCGCGCCTCCCCCTGAGCGCGCGGGGCAAGGTGGATCTCAAGTCTCTGCCCCCCCCGGGACCCGACCGGAGCGCGATGTCCGACGCCGACTTCGTCGGGCCACGCGACGACGTCGAGCGGGAGCTCGCCGCCATTTGGGAGAAGCTCCTGGGGATCCGGCCTGTCGACGTGAAAAGCGACTTCTTCGAGGTGGGAGGCGACTCCCTCCTCGCCGTCCAGCTTTTCGCCGAGATCGAGCGCCGGATGGCGCGGTATCTGCCGCTCTCTGTCTTCGCGGAGGCCTCGACGGTGGAGCGCCTGGCGAGAATGATCCGCGAGGAGGCTCCTCGCCGCTGGCCCAGTCTCGTCTCCATCCAGCCCCTGGGGACCCGGGCTCCGTTCTTCTGCGTTCACACCGCGACCGGCGAAGTCATCTCCTACCGCGCTCTGGCCCGGCGGCTCGGCCCGGACCGGCCGTACTACGGTCTGCGGTGCGACCGGCTGGAGGATCTGACGCCGCGCCACAGGAGCGTGGAAGGAATGGCAGCGCAGTACATCGAGGAGATCCGGACGGTCCAGCCCACGGGGCCGTACCACGTCGGAGGCCTCTCGGGCGGCGCCACGATCGCCTTCGAGATGGCGCATCAGCTCCGTGCCGCAGGGGAGGAGGTGGGCGCGCTCGTTCTGATGGATCCGCCGAGTCATGCCGGCCTTGACGAAGGACCGGCCGGAATTCCGGAGAAAGGACTCGTTGACCGCATTCACACGTTCGCCCAGTGGGTCCAGTTCTACTGGACGAAGCTTCGGCTGCTCGAGAGCGAGGAGCGGACGGTCTACGTTCGTCAGAAGACGGCGAAATTTCTGAAAGAAGTCGCGACCGGCAAGAATCCCTTCTCGAAAGAGTTCGAGGCCGGGGCTGCGGCGCCCGCCGCGGTTCTCGGAAAGCTCCCCCCGAGCCTCCGGGAACGAGTGGATCCCTACGTTCCGAAGGTCTATTCCGGTCAGGCGACGGTCTTCCTGGCCCGCTGGCAGCCTCGGAAGAGCGATAGGATCAAGACTTGGCGAGCGCTCGTTGCAGGAGGGTTGGACGTGTGCGTCGTCCCCGGCTTTCACGCCTACATCGTGGACGAGCCGTTCGTCCGCGTCCTTGCTCCGGCTCTCGAGGAGTGCCTCTCGCGGTTCGAGGCGGCGAAGTAGGAGACACGGCGCCGACGCCGACCAGCACTTCCAAACGGGTATTTCAGGCAGGAGGGAGGAAAGCCGGAAGAGCGCCGGGGGTCAGGGCTTGCTCTTCCCCCCTTGCCCACCGCTGATACGCGTCCACGACCTCCGCAGCCGGACCGTCGCGAACGATCTTCCCCTCGGAGAGCCAGAGAGCGCGCGTGCAGGTGTTGCGGATCTCGTCGAGACGGTGCGAAACGAGAAGGAGGGTCTTTCCCCGTTCGCGGAAGGCGTCCATCCGCTCGTAGCACTTGGCGCGGAAGCGCTCGTCGCCGACGGCGAGCGCCTCGTCGACGAGGAGGACGTCCGGGTCGATGTCGGTCGCCGCGGCGAATGCGAGGCGGGCCGTCATGCCCGTCGAGTATTTCCGGATCGGGCTATCGAGAAACGCCTCCAGCTCGGCAAACTCGGCGATTCGGTCCATTCGTTCGACCATGTCCCGGCGCGAGCGCCCCATGAGCGTGCCGTGGAGGATGACGTTCTCCCGCCCCGTCAGCTCGCCGTGGAAGCCGAGACCCAGCTCGAGAAGCGGAGCGACCTGCCCGCGGACGACGACGCGCCCCCGGTTCGGCTGCCGGACGCGGGCGATGACGCGGAAGAGGGTGCTCTTCCCCGCGCCGTTCGGGCCGATGATTCCGACGCGCTCGCCGGATGGGACGACGAGCGAGACGTCCTGAAGCGCCAGCAGAAAGCCGTGGTCCAGCCGCCCGCTAATCTTCCGGATGGCAAACTCCTTCAGCGAGTGGATCTTCTCGCTCGCGATCCGGTAGCGGACCGAAATGCCGCGGAGCTCGACGGCGGGCTCAGTTGCCGAGGTCATACTTCTCGATATTCCAGGAGTAGAAGAACCAGCCGAGGGTGAGCGACGCGACCGCCGCGAGGGCGCCGAAGAGGAGCGTGTTGGGGCCCGGAAGCCAGCCGTCATAGAGCGGGGCGCGGAAGAGGTCGATGAGGTACGTCATCGGGTTGTAGCGGACGATCCAGCGCCACTTCGCCGGAACGATCGACGGGTCGTAGACGATCGGCGTGACGAAGAACCAGGGGGTCAGCAGCACCTGGTACATGTCGCGCACGTCCCAGAAGCGCGAGGCCAGGGTGAAGACGAACAGGCCGACGCCAGCCGTAAAGAGGGTGCCGATGACGAGAGCGACCGGCAGGAAGAGCCAGGTGACGAAAAAGCTCCGGCCGGAGACGAGGACGACGAATACGAAGGGGATCAGGCTGAGCAGGAGGTTGACGAGGCCCACGAGGATCGACCCCGCCACGAAGGCCGAACGGGGGACATAGATGCGCCGGGTGATCTCCCATACGTCCGTCGTGAGGTTCGCCGTGTTGCTCGTCGCCTGGGAAAAGAACGTCCAGAAGAGCGACGCCGAGAGGAAGTAGACGGGGAACTTCTGGATCGGCTGCCGCTGGAACACCGAGAAGACCAGCGTGAAGACCAGCATCGTCATCAGCGGATTCAGCATCGTCCAGGCCACGCCCAGCGCCGATCGTTTGTACCGGACCTTGATGTCGCGGGCCGCCAGCTCGATCACGAAGTACCGGTAGCGCCAGAGGTCGCGGGCCTCCTCGACGGCGCGCAGGCCCCGGTGGGCCGAGTCGTAGACGAGTGTGGAGGCCGACATCGAGCCTCCGAAGTGTACGCGCCGGACGGTGAGGCACGGGCCGGCGAAGGGTAGACTCGACCGCGCGTGGACGACGAACGAAAACTCGAAGCCGAGCTTGCGACGCTCGAGGTCCGCCTCGAGGAGGCGCTCGCCGAACGGGACCTCGCCCGCGAGGGGAGACGGCGGTTTGAGGAAGAGGTGCGCCGGCTGGAGCAGGAGCTGGCGCACGTCCGCGTCGACCTCGCGGCCGTCCGCGGCCGCCTCACCGAGCGCGAGACCTACGTCCGGAACCTCCACGCCTCGGCCGGCTGGAAGGCGCTCCAGAACGTGCGCGGCCTCTTCGGGCGGCGCTGGTGATGACCGAGGACGGGAAGGGGGCGGGCACCTGGAGGGCGCGCGCCCAGGCGCTCGAGGCCGCGAACCGGCGCCTCCACGAACGGCTCGCCGCTCTGGCCGCCGTCCTGCCGCTGGAGTACCTCGACCTCGTCGAAGGCCTGGAAGCTCCGCCGGAGGTTCGGCAGGCCGTTCGTCCGGTGTGCGCGGTCGATGCGGAAGGTTCGGTCCTGGACGGGGCCGACGTGGAGCCCGATCTCCAGAGCCTTTGGGTCCGGACCGCTCCGCCGGTACGCGACTGACGCCGATGCCCCGGCCGGTCACCCTCGTCGTCCTCTGCTGGAACCGGTGGCCGCTCACCGAGCGGTGTCTCGCGACGCTTCGCGAGAAGACGGACCTTTCCGGCGTCACGGTCCTCGCGGTGGACAACGGCTCGACCGACGAGACGCCGGAGAAGCTGAAGGACCTGGACTGGGTCCGGGTCGTGACGCTCCCCCGGAATCTCGGCTTCGTCCGCGGGAACAACGCCGGAATCGCCGCGGCCGATCCACGGAGCGACATCGTCCTCCTGAACAACGACCTGGAGATCACGCAGGCCGGGTGGCTCGACGAGCTGCGCCGCGCGGCGGACACGGCACCCGACGTCGGGATCGTCGGCTGCCGGCTCGTCTTCCCGGACGGGACGCTCGCCCACGCCGGGACGTACATCCTTCCCGATACGCTCTGGGGACAGCAGATCGGATCGCGGGAGATGAACGTGAACCAGTACGCCGCGACGCGCGAGGTGGAGGGGATCGTCTTCGCCTGCGCCTACCTGAAGCGCGAGGTGCTCACGGCCATCGCCGGCCTCTCGGAGGAGTATGAGTCGTACTTCGAAGACACGGATTACTGTCTTCGGGCACGGGCGCGAGGATTCCGGACGGTCTGCTGCGGCGCGGTGACGCTCGTCCACCGCGAGCACGGTTCCACCGAGGAGGATCCCGCGCACTTCACGCAGCTTTTCGGGAAGAGCCGGTCGGTCTTCCGGAGGCGGTGGGCGGCTGCGCTCGAGCGGCGCCAGACGCACGCTCTCCACTGGCAGTCGATCCTGAACTTCTCCACGGGATACGCGATGAGCGCGCGGGAGGTGTTTCGCGCCCTCGACGAGGCCGGCGTCCGGACGAGCTACGAGTACGTCTACGGACCCGGGACGCCCTTTCCGTTTCCCGAGCCGGAGGGGCTGGGCGATCACCGTCTCGACGTCATCGCCCGGCGGCGGCCGGGACGGAGGCCTTCCGTCTCGGTCGTCTACGCGCAGGGGGACGTCTTCAAGAAGAACCGGGGACAGCACCGGATCGGTTACACGATGCTGGAGGTGGATCGCTTCCCCGCGGAGTGGGTCGGGCAGGGGAACGAGATGGACGAGGTCTGGGTGCCGACCGCCTTCAACCGGGAGGGGCTCGAGGCCTCCGGCGTCACCAGGCCGGTCCTCGTGATGCCGCTCGGCGTCGACCCGGACCACTTCAGTCCGTCGATTCGCCGGGTTCCGAACCCGAACGGCGACTTCGTCTTCCTCGCGAACTTCGAATGGGACGAGCGGAAGGCACCTCATCTCCTCCTCTCCGTCTTCAACAGGACCTTCCGCGCATCCGAGCCGGTGCTCCTCGTCTGCAAGGTTCTGAACCGGCGGCCGGAGCGGAGCGTCGCGGCCGAGGTCCGTGCACTCGGCCTCCGCCGCACCGGGGGAAGGATTGCGTTCCTCTTCAACCGGGACTACCCGTATCACCAGATGGGGGTGCTCTACCGGTCGGCCGACTGCTATGTCTCGGCGACGAGGGGCGAAGGGTGGGACATGCCGCTCATGGAAGCGATGGCTTGCGGCCTCCCCTCGATCGCGACGGACTGGGGGTCTCACGCCGACTATCACCACGACGAAATCGGTTACCCGCTCCGGAACCGCGGCCTCATCCCCGCCGAGTCCGGGAACCCGAATCACATCGGGGGCCGGTGGGCGGACCCGGACCCGGAACACCTTGCCCACCTTCTGCGTCACGTCTACGAGAACCGCGACCAGGGGCGAGCGAAAGGGGCGCGCGCCGCGATCGAGGTAGCGCAGCGCTGGACCTGGCGGAAGACGGCGGAGCGGATCGCGGAGCGGCTCACGGCGATCGGAGGGTGACCGCGGGGACGACCGTCACCGCCACCGAAGCCATCGGCGAACCATGCTCGCTGAAGCGCGCCACGCGGTCGGTCACGGCGTCGAACTGGAGAAGCCAGGTCCCCGGATCGTCCGGCGTTTTCAGCTCTCCCGAGACGACGGTTCGTTCCCCCGGCGCGAGGCGCGCCGGGAGCCAGAGGCGATCCCCGCGGTCCTCACCGGTCCCGGAGGTGACGTCGACCCAGTAGGCGGCAACGCCCGTCGCGTATCCGGCCGGCGCCTCCGCGCGGGAGAAGAAGATCGCCTCCGAGAGGTTCTCGATCTCGACGCGGACGGAGACGCGCGTCGAGGCTGACGCGAGAACGGGAGCCTCGAGAACGTTGAGCCTGGCGCGGAAGAACGGCCCCGGCAGCGCGCCGTCCGCCCCGGGGCGAACGCGATCCCGTTCCGGAAGACCCCGGGCGCGGGAGAGGCGAAGCCAGCCGCCCGCGGCGTCGTCGATCCGGTAGGCCGTGCCGGCGAGGAGACGCTGAACGTACTCGTAGTAGCTGGCCTCGGGAGACTGGCCCCGGAGCGGAAAGAGAGACGCCGGAAAGATCGAGCCCGAAAGATCGAGCAGGACGACGTCGGCGTCCCGCACCTGCGGGAAGCACCAGATCACGGGCCGGTTCAGATGCGGTGCGATGGCGTCTTGTGCCGAGACGGTCGCGTCCGCCGGCACGGCGCCGAGGAAGCGGGGCGCCATCCGGTCGTGCGCCGAGATGCGGTACGAGTCCCGGTACGGATTCGCGAGGATCCGGAGCGTGCCGTACCGGGAGAGCTGGAACGCGATGCTGCTGGCGAGAACCACGCCCGCGATCGCCACCGTAGCCGCCGGGGTCCCGAGCCGGAGCCGGGGTCCGAGGCGACGGGCGAGCGCCCTCGTCCCCCACGGCGCGGCCAGGGCCGCCGCAGCCACGGGGATCGCCGCGTACTGATAGTCGATCGTCCGCTGGAACGGGAAGAACGAGAGGAGGTTCAGGAGCAGCTCGCTCGCCCCGACGACGAGCACCTGCGGAGCGAGAAAGGGGATGAAACCGAACGGCGCGAAGAGCGAGAAGAGCCAGTTCCGCGTCCCCGGCTCGAGAAGCCGCGATACGAGACGCGACGGGCGGCCGAGGAGGCCGAGAATGACCGCGACCGGAGTCGAGCCGAACTCCCGGTACCGGCTGACGTAGTTGGAGCCGATCCCGGGGTTGTAGTGCGGAAGGATGACGAAGAAGCAGAGCGTGAACCACGCGGCTCCAGCCGCAGCCACCGCGAGGCCCGCGCGGCGCCTCCCGAGGAAGACCATGCTCAGGCCGAGGCAGACGACGGCAAGGCCGACGTTCTCCTGACAGAGAAGGGCGAGGACCACGGCGAGGGCGAGGCTCCAGGTACCGCCCGCCCGGGCCCTCCAAAAGGCCCAGATGAGAAACGCCGCGCCGGGGACGATCGCGTGGAAGTCATAGAGGTTCGCCGCGTGAAGCGCCGGATTGAGAAGGTACGTACCCGTGAGCAGTAGCGCGGCGGACACGCTTCCGGACACCTCCCGCGCCACGCGGAAGAGAGGAAAGGCGGCGCTCCCGACGACGAGGGCCTGGAGAACGAGGAGCGTTTCCGCCCCTTCGTGGAGCAAGTAGAAGGGGACCGCCAGAAGCAGGATCAGGTTGACGTGGTCGCCGAGGAGAATCGGCAGGAGATAACCGTCGGCCGAGACGAGAGTGTACGCAAAGAACCGTCCGTGAAAGGTATTCCACGTGGCCTGATGGTGGAGAGCGAGATCGAACGTGTGCGTCTCGAACGACGCATGCCGGAGCAGCGCAAGTACGCTGAAGAGCACGCCATAGGCGATGGCGAGCGCGAGGGCGGCGACGTCTCCCCGGTCGGCCTTCGGAAGGCGCATACGGGAAGAGGTTAGCTCGCCGGCCGCCGTTTAACGCCGGCGAGCCGACTTGATTGCCGCACGGGTCTCGCGGTCGGCTTCGCGGCGGCGGATCGTCTCGCGCTTGTCGCGAAGCTTCTTTCCCGTGACGAGGGCGATCTGGACCTTCGCCCGCGACCCCTTGAAGTAGATCGAGAGAGGGATGCAGGTAGCCCCGGAGCGCTGGATCTTCCCGGCGAGCCGGTCGATCTCCCGGCGGTGGAGGAGGAGCTTCCGTTTACGCTTCGGGTCGGGATTGTTGTAGCTCCCGGCCGTATAGGGCGGGACGTGGACGTTCCAGAGCCACGCCTCGCGCCCTTCGACGGCGACGTAGCCGTCCACGAGGCTTGCCCGCCCCTCGCGGAGCGACTTGACCTCGGTGCCCGTCAGCGCGACGCCGGCCTCGAGCCTCTCCTCGACGTGGTACTCGTAGAAGGCGCGGCGGTTCGTGGCGACGGTCTTCACCGTCTCCTTCCCGCCCGCCTCCTCCCTGCCCGCGGCCACCCGTCCGGTCATTCCGGCTGGCTCTGGAGCATGGTCCGGAAACGCGGCCCGAGGTCCGGGTCGAACTGCGTCCCGGACTTCGACTGGATGATGTCGAGCGCCTGCGCCTCGCCGATGACCGCGCGGTAGGAAGAGGGGGAGGTCATGGCGTCGTATGCCTCGCAGATGTGGATGAGGCGGGCACCAAAGGGAATCCGCTCGCCCTTGAGTCCCTCCGGGTAGCCCGCGCCATCCCATCGCTCGTGGTGGTGCCGGACGAGCGGCCCGACGGGATAGGGCCAGACGATCTCGTCGACGAGGTGCGCACCGAGCCGCGGGTGCTGCCGGATGAGGCGGATCTCGTCGTCGGTGAGGGAGCGCTTCGTGTAGAGGTCGTCGTAATTCAGCTCGCGCATTCCGACGTCGTGGAGGATCGCCGACACCGTGACCTGCTCGACCTCGAGCGGCGGGAGGCCGAGGTGCGACGCGAATTTGCGCGCCATCCGGCCGACGTTGAACGAGTGGGTCTTCAGCGCCGTCCGGCGGCGGAGGCCCGGCTCGACGAGCTTGTTCACGAGGCCGCGGTAGGCCTCCTTGAATCGCGTCTCGTTGCGGATCTGCGAGAGGGCGTTCTTGAGGACGACGTGCGCCGGGCGGAGCGCCTCGCGCGACTCCGGAGCCGGGCCGTGCCGGAAGAGAAGGGAGAAGATTGCGAGCCCTTCCGGTGAGGCCGCGAGGACCGAGGACTGGATGGCGGCGATCTCCGCTCGGTGGACGGGCGGGGCGTCGGCCGGGCCGAGGTCGAGGGACTTGAAGTCGTTCTCGGACGGCAACGGGAAGGTCGAGCCGTGCTTGGCAGCCACCTTCTCGAGGTTCTCGAGGAGGGCCGGCTTCAGGTCCGCGTCGAGGGGACGCCGGCTGCCGTAGGTCACCTCGAGACGGGCCGGCAAGAAGACGGAGACGGCCGCGACTTCGACGTCGCCCAGCGAGAGGCACGTCTGGAGGTAGAGGCGCCAGAAGTCGGCTTCGGACGCGAGGGTCGCGGGCGGCGAGGGGACTGCCGGCTTCGTGGAGGGGATCCGCGAGAGCGTCTCCTCGACGAGACGCAGCATCTGGGCGGCGGACGTTCCGACCGGGGGGACGACGAGCTCGCCCATGGACGCGAGAGAAGGGTTCGGCGTCCGCTCCATCGCGTCGGAGGCGGTCCGGGAGGCGCCCGTGTCGGGAGAGACCATCTCGAAGACGATTCCCGACTCGCCTCCCCGCCCGCCGTACGGAAGGGTGCCGGGCGTTCCCCGGAGAGCGGGCGTATCCGGCGGCGGCGTGAAGCCGCGCCCCTCGTTCCCCTGGACGGTGATCCCCTCGGGCCGGTACTGGGGATGGCGCTTCAGGAGGACCGCAAAACGGCGCAGGAGGTCGGAAATCTCCGTCACGTCCTCGTGCGTGAAGGGAATCCGGCCGGCCTTGTCGCGGACGTCGAGGATTCCGATGATCCGCCCGTCGAGATAGATCGGCGCCGTCAGGATCGTCGTCGTGGACGCCCCTTCGAGGACGTCGACGAGCTTGCCCGCCTGCCGCAGGCTGTTGATGAAGAACGGCTCGCGATGCTCGTAGACGTGCGTCGCGAGCGGGTCCATCCGGCTGAACCGCTCGAGGATCTTGTCGGTCCGCGTGAAGCCGAACTGCGACTTCAGGCGGAAGTAGCCGCTGGAGTCGTACGTGTAGATCGCGGCCTTGCTGGGCTGCCACCGCTTCCGCAGCGCCGCCAGGAAGTCCGCATACGGTTTTTCGTCTTCGGGGGCGAGCATGGCCCGTTTCCTTTCGAAAGGATAGCAGCCAACACCGGCGAGGGTTCCCCATTGTGCCGGCCTCCCGCTGTGGACGTCCTGCGTCAGACTGTGGCGATTCCGCCACGCTTCGGGCCCGGGATCATGTGAAGGACGTCGAAAGAGCCCGCAAATACGATATTCCGGGGCTGGCATTCCTCATGCTCTGTCCGGACACGCTTATGGACCGCTGCCTGACTCTCTCGCGTCCGGTGCGTGTCTCCGGCGTGGGCCTTCACACCGGTCGGCGTGTCCACGTGACCCTCCACCCCGCCGAGTCCGGCCGGGGAATCGTCTTCTTCCGGACAGACGTAGGCGCCGTGATCCCGGCCGTCGCGGAAGAGACGGCCCGTTTCGACCACGCCACCACTCTCGGACGCCCCGGGCGCGAGGTGGGGACGGTGGAGCATCTCCTGTCCGCCTTCGTCGGGATCGGGATCCACGACCTCCTCGTCGAGGTGGACGGTCCCGAGCTGCCGATCCTCGACGGGAGCGCGGCGCCGTGGCTCGGAGCGCTGCGCGAGGGTGGGCTCACGCGGCTGCACGACGCTCCGCCCCCGTTCACGCCGGCCGCTTCCGCCTCGGTGACCGCGCCGGGCGGCAAGCGGATTGAAATCCGTCCCGCCCGCGACCTTCGTGTCACCTACACGATCGACTTTCCGCATCCCGCGATCGGCCGCCAGTCGATCACGGTCGTCGTGACACCCGAGAGCTACGCGCGGCACATCGCTCCCGCCCGGACATTCGGATTCCTCGCAGAGTACGAAGCGCTCAAGGCGCACGGCCTCGCCCGCGGTGCGAGCCTCGGGAACTGCATCGTCGTCGGCGACGACGGTGTCGAGGGGGGCGACCTGCGCTTTGCGGACGAGTTCGTCCGTCACAAGGCTCTCGATCTCCTCGGCGATCTCGCCCTCGTCGGTCGCCCCGTCCTCGGCCACATCGTGGCGAACCGGGCGGGGCATGCTTTGCACGCGGTCCTCGCGCGGCGTCTCCGCGAGGAGATGCTCTCGTCCGAGTCCGGGGCCCTCCCGGCCCGGGCCGATTCCGCGAGCGCCTCCGCCAGCCTCTGACCCCCCGGAAATCCCGCCGCCGCGCCGCGCGTTAAAGTGGGGTGTGGCCCCCCGATTCCGGCCCCTCTTCCTCCTCGTCATCGCCGTCGTCCTGACCGGGTCGGCAGAGGGAGGCGAGCCTGCGGGCCCCACCGGCCTTCCGGGCGTCTCGACCTGGTTCAAGGGAGTGGAGCTCTTCGTCTCGGCGAAGCTCTTTCCCGGCCTCCCGCGGGACGTCGAGGAGCGGCTGGTCTCGGGCGTGGCCACGACCGTTCTCTGGCGAGTCCGTCTCTTCGCGTTCCGGAATCTCTGGTGGGACGGCCTGAAGGACGAGCGGCAGTATGAAGTGACGGCGTCCTTCCGCCCGATCTCGGGGGACTTTCTCGTGGAGCGCCGGCTGGACGAGCGCCTCCTCGGCTCGAAAGTCGTCGCGTCGAAGAGCGAGGCGCTCGCTGTCCTGTCGGAAGTTCCCGGCCTCCCCCTCTTCATCATGGGTTCGCACCTCGACGGCAAGCGTCTCGTCGTCCGCGTGAAGTGCGCCTATGCGCGCGGGGTGGCCCTCGGCGTCGTCCCGACGACGGCCGAGACTGACTGGGTCCGCTCCGGGATCTTCGACTGGCCGCCCCGGAACACGAGATGACTCCCCGCTGGTCCCGCGACAACCGGATCCTCGCGGCCGTCTTCCTGACCCTCGGGGCCGCCCTTGCCGGGCTCTATGCGCTCTTCCTCCGGACGCGCGCGTTGACGCCGGCCGCCGCCACGAACCGCGTCGTCCTCTTCGTCCTCTTCTACATCGTCGTCGTCCTCATCCTCGTCCTCGTTTTCGTCCTCGTCCGCAACGGGGTCAACCTCCTGCTCGACGCCCGGCGGGGCGTCTTCGGATCGCGGTTCCGCGTCCGCATCGTCGCGACGAACGTCGGGCTCGCGCTTCTTCCGATCGTCCTTCTCCTGCTCCCGACGACCGGACTCCTTCAGAGGAGCGTCGAACAGTGGTTCGCACCGGCCGTCGAGGAGACGATCCGCTCGGGACGGGACGTCGTGGAGATCCTCCGGAAGCGGAATGCCGGCCTCGAGGCCCGGACCGCCGCGCGACTCGCACGCGGACTGGCCGCGGCGCGGACCGACGCGGACGTCGTCGCGCTCCTTTCGGCCGCGCGGGAAGCGTCGGGCGTCGACCTCATCGAGTGGCGCCCCGCCGCGGCCGTCCGGGGAGAAGCCGCCCTCGCCGTCAGCGCGCCCCGATGGCCGATCCGCGATGTGAAGGAGCCGGACGCCGACTGGCTCTCGGACGCGAAGGCGCGCGGTATGGTTCGCCGCGTCGAGGAGACCGCCGGCGGCGCGCGGACGGGGCGGACCATCGTCTCCCTTCCGGGCGGGCTCCTCCTCGTCGGCACCTACGAGCCCCCCGAGGAAGCCGGCGCTGTCCGGCGCCTGTCGGAGGCGACGTCGGCCTACGCGATGCTTTCGGCCGAACGCGCTTCGCTCGCCGCGATTCAGGTCCTTCTCTTCCTGCTCCTCGCGCTCCTCGTTCTTCTCGCCGCCGTCTGGGTCGGTCTCGTCCTCGCGCGCCGCGTGACCCGGCCCATTGCAGCCCTCGCCTCCTCGGCGCGGCGCGTCGGGGCGGGGGACTTCGACGCGCGGGTCGAGGTGGAAGGGGGAGACGAGATCGCCGCCCTCTCGGGCGCGTTCAACGCGATGACGACGGAGCTGGGCGAGAGCCGCGGGCAGCTCGTCCGTGCCAACGAGGAGCTTTCAGCCTCGAACCGGCGCCTCGACGGAGAGCGGAGGCGTGTCGCGACGATTCTCGCCCACCTCGAGGCCGGAGTCCTCGCCTTCGCGGAGGACGGGACGCTTCTCGCGATCAATGAGACGGCGCAGCGCCTCCTCGAGTCTCCGGGCGCGGCAGAGGGGCGGCGCCTCGAGTCCCTCCTCGCGGCCCCGCATCTCGCCCCCCTCGCCCGCTTCCTCGCCCGCGCGCGGGGAGAAAGGGGGGGGCGGGAGGCGACCTTCACGCTCTCCGGCCGCGTGGTCGACGCCCGCGTCGCGAAGGTCCCGGCCCGGCCCGACGAGCCAGCCTCGTGGGTCGTGACGCTCGAGGACACGACCGCCCTCGTCCGCGCCGAGCGCGCGGCCGCCTGGGAGGAAGCGGCGCGGAAGATGGCCCACGAGATCAAGAACCCGCTCACGCCGATCCGTCTCGCGGCCGAGCGGATGCGCAGACGCGCCGCCGCGTGCGTGATCCAGGAGGCCGGCGCGGCGGAGCTGAAGTCCGTCGTCGAGGAAGCCGCCTCGACGATCGTCGATGAGGTCAGGACGCTCTCGGGACTCGTGGACTCCTTCGGCCGCTTCGCACGGCTCCCCGCCGCCACGTTCGCGCCGACGGACCTCTCGGTCGTCGTCGCCCAGGTCGTGAAGCTCTATGCCGACCTGAAGCCGGGCGTGACGGTGACGGCGGACGTGCCGGAGGACCTCCCGGCCGTGCCGGCGGACGCCGAGCAGGTCAAGCGGGCCCTCGTGAACCTCGTCGACAACGCCGTCACGGCCACGCCGCCGGGGGGGGTCGTCCGGATCGGCGCCCGCGTCGAGAAGGGACGTGCCGAGCTCTCGGTCTCGGACGACGGGCCGGGGATCCCGCCGGAAAACCGCGAGCGCGTCTTCGATCCGACCTTCTCGACGAAGGAACGGGGTTCGGGGCTCGGCCTGGCGATCACCGCCCGCATCGCGGCCGAGCATTCGGGCCGGGTCCGCGTGGAGGAGAATGTTCCGGGAGGCTGCCGCTTCGTCCTCGAGTGGCCCACCGCCTGACGCCATGAAGATCCTCGTCTGCGACGACGAGCCGGGAATCCGGCGCACCCTCTCCCAGATCCTCGGGGACGAGGGGTACGAGGTCGAGACCGTCGGCCTCGGGCAGCAGGCGGCCGCCCGCACCCTGGAGGACGGCATCGACGCCGTCTTCCTCGACGTCTGGCTTCCCGACCTCGACGGCCTCCTCGTCCTCGACCGGATCCGGGCGGCCCGGCCGGACCTGCCGGTCGTCATCATTTCAGGGCACGGAACCGTCGAGACGGCCGTCCAGGCCGTCCAGCGAGGCGCGGACGACTTCCTCGAGAAGCCGCTCTCCCTGGAGCGCGTTCTCCTGACGCTCGAGAAGGCGATCGAGCGGCGACGCCTCTTCGAAGAGCGCGATGCTCTTCGGCGCCAGCTCGCGACGCTGCAGGAGCGCGGCGCAGCCGAGGAGACGCTCCTGGGCGACGGGCCCGCGATGACGCGCTTTCTCGAGGAGATTCGTCGCGCCGGCGCCTCGGAGGCGCGCGTCCTGATCACGGGAGAGAGCGGGGTCGGGAAGGAACTCGTCGCCCGGGCGCTCCACCGGGCGTCCCCCCGCGCCGCTGGCCCCTTCATCGAGGTGAACGGCGCCGCCATCCCGGAGGAGCTGATCGAGAGCGAGCTGTTCGGCCACGTGAAGGGCTCCTTCACGGGCGCGCACGAGGACCGGAAGGGGAAGTGGGAGCAGGCGCACGGCGGAACGCTCTTCCTCGACGAGATCGGCGACATGTCGGCTCGGACGCAGGCCAAGATCCTCCGCGCCATCCAGGACGGGAAGATCACCCCCGTCGGCAGCACGAAGACGAGCGAAACCGACGTGAGGATCCTCGCGGCGACGAACCGCGACCTCCCGGCCATGATTCGCGGCGGGACCTTCCGCGAGGACCTCTACTTCCGCCTCGCCGTCCTCCCGCTCCGCGTCCCGTCCCTTTGCGAGCGCCCGGAAGACATCCCCGCCCTCGTGACGCACTTCGCGGCCCAGCTCGCGCGGCAGCGCGGACGCCGTCCGAAGACCTTCACCCCCGCGGCGCTCGAGGCGCTCGAGAAGCGGCGCTGGCGGGGAAACGTCCGTGAGCTGCAGAACCTCGTCGAGCGGGCGGTCCTCATGACCTCGGGACCGGTCGTCGACGCCGGCGAGCTCCCGCCGGAGGACGACGGCCTTCCGCGCCGGGAGGGAGAGGGGGGCGCCGCGGCCCTCCACGCGGGGCAGACTCTCGCCGAGGCGCGCGACGCGTTCGAGCGCCGGGTCGTCCAGAAGGTTCTCGCCGACACGAAGGGAAACGTCTCGCGCGCCGCCGAGCGGCTGGGCCTCGACCGGACGACGCTCCACCGCCGCCTCCGCGCCTGGGGGCTCGATGGCGCGAAGGACGAGCGGGGCTGAGCCGGTGCTCGGGACGACGCCGAGGCGCCGTCACCGAGATCACGGGGTTACTCTCCTTTTTCGGCGAAAGCAAGGTCGAGGAGCTTGTTCTCGAGGACCTGCGCACCGGGGTCGGCCTCGAGGCGCAGAAAGTGGGACGCGGCCTCGAGGAGCGCCGCGTTCGGGACGAGCCCGACGATTTCGGATCCGACGACGGCTACGCCGTGGCGCTCGGCCTCGGACCTCACGGTCTCGAAGACGCGGTGGAGCGGCGTTTTCTCGAAGTTCGTCATGTTGATCGAGACCTGAACCTGTCCGCGGGCCTCGAGCTTCACGCCCATCGCCTTGACGAAGCGGTAGCCACCGGAGAGGTGGCGGATCGCCCGGGCGATCCGGTCCGCCACGGCGAGGTCCGCCGTCCCGAGGTTGATGTTGTAGGCGATGAGCGGCGAGCGTGCGCCGACGACCGTCGCCCCTCCGGAGGGATGGGGCACGGCCTCGCCGAAATCGGGGGTCCACCCCGGCCGCAGCATTTTCTTCGCGAGGCCCTCGAATTCGCCCTTCCGGACGTTCGCCAGGTTCTGGCGCTCGGGAGAGGAAGCCGCGTCTTCGTAGAGGTAGACCGGAAGCGCGAAGCGCGTCCAGAGCCGTGCCCCCAGCTCGCGGGCGAGCGCAACGCAGTCCGCGGACGTCGCCCTCCGGATCGGCACGAATGGAATGACGTCCACGGCGCCTATCCGCGGGTGCGCTCCGCGATGCGTTCTCAGGTCGATCGCCGAGAGAGCCGCCTTCGTGAGCGCCGTCATGGCGTCGAGAAGTCCCGGGCCGTCTCCCAGAAACGTGAAGACGGAGCGGTTGTGGTCCGCGTCCGAGGTCCGGTCGAGGAGGAGGACTCCTTTCCCGCCCCGGACGGCCGCGTCGGCGAGCGCCGCGACGACGTCGGGACGCCGCCCCTCGCTCACGTTGGGAATGCACTCGATCAGGCTTTTCATGGTCGCTTCCGTTTCCTTCCGATCGTACCCTGCTAGCATTCCGTCGATGAACACGTACGAGGGGAGCGCCTCCCTCGCGCTGGAGGCCCGGGGGAAGGTTCTTCAGACGTTCCGGCACACCCTCCAGCTCGCCCGCGACGGCCGCAACGAGGAAGCGCTTCTCGGGTGCGACTTCATCCTCAAGATGGACGCCCGCTTTGCGCCGGCGCACCGCCTCCTCGCGAGCCTGCGCGGGGTCCCGGCCGGTCAGAAGATGGACGTCGCGCCATTCGCCTTCTATCTCGAAGCGCCGCCGGTCGAGGCGGCTCCGCCCGCCGCGGCCGGTCCCTTCGACGTCGAGAGCACCTCCACCGCTTCTCGGTCCGCGATGCGCCCGGCAGCCGCCGGCGGGCTCGATGACCTCGTCTTCGACGACCTTGCGCCGCAGACGCCGGTGCCCGCTCCCGTCTCTGCGGTCGGTGCGGCCGCCGCAGCCGAGGTCTCCTTCGCCGGCCTCACCGACGCCCCCGGCGTGGCACCGCCCACGTCCGGGGCCGCGTTCGCGATGGGATCCGGGATCGCCCCTCCGGCCGCTACGGCTCCGGCTCCCGCGTTCGAGGACCTCGACATGAGCGTCAGCACCGGCGGGGGCTCCGCGAGCCCTTCGACGGCTTCGCCCCGACAGGCGCCGCAGACGCCGCCTCCGACGCGGCCTGCGCCCGGTCCGGCCTTCACCGCGTCGCTCGACCCGCGGATCACGCAGTTCCTCAAGCAGGGCGACGACGCCATGGCGCGCGGAAACCCGCAGGAGGCGATCGACCTCTGGAGCCGCGTCTTCCTGATCGACCTCTCGAACGAGGAAGCCTCCCGCCGGATCGACCAGGCCCGCGAGACGCTTGCTGACGCCGCACGGAAGGTAGACGTCCTCCTGGCCGAGGGGACGCAGCTCTACGACGCAGGGAACCTCTCTGCCGCGCGGACGAAGTTTCTCGATGTCCTCGCGTTCTCGGAGCACGACGCGACGGCCCGCTCCTACCTCAACCAGATCGACGCAGCGCTCTCCGCGCCGGGGGCCCAGGGAGGGTCCGGCGGCGATTCCGAGTTCCTGAGGACCGAGATCGAAGCCCCGGTCTCACCTTCGTACGGCGACGACAACGAGGCTCTCGACCCGGGCCGGACACTCGCCGTCGTCGTTCCGGACGACGCGCCCGCCCCGTCTGAGAAGAGGGCCGTGCTCTCCTCGGCGAGGCGACGCGCGCCGGTCGGGCTGGACCTCCGGCTCGCCCTCCCGGTCGCGTTCGCACTCCTCGCCGCGGTCGCCGGGGGAGCCTGGTGGTTCTTCCGCCCCAGGCTCCCCGCGGCGCGGCCGGCGTCCGCCCCCGCCACCGAGCCGAAGGCACCTCCCGGGGCCGTTCCCGCGACCGGCGCTGCCACCACGCGGCCGCGTCCCACCGGCGAGGATCCGTTCAGCCGCGCGCAGGTCCTTTTCTTACAGGGAAAGACCGACGCGGCGATCCAGGTCCTCCTCTCGGTTCCGGACAACGACCCGCACCGCAACGAAGCGCTCGCCAAGATCGACCAGTACCGGAACGCGGGAGTGCCGCCCCCGGTCCCCACGCCGCCGAGCCTTTCCCGCCTCGAGGAGCTCCGGGCGCAGGGGCTCGCGGCGATGAAGTCGAGCCATTACATCGACGCCTTCAAGGCCCTCGACCCGGTCGTCAAGGCGCGTCCCGACGACACGGAGGCGGCGCAGGCGCTCCTCCGCTCACGCGAGGCCGTGGACGGCCTTCGCGCCGCCGCGAAGTCTTACTCCGAGGGGGATTACGAGAGCGCGGTCAAGCTCCTCTGGGAGCTGCGCCGCTCGGACCCGAAGAACCAGGACGTCGAGGAGTACCTCGTGAACTCCTACGTCAACTCCGCAATCCAGGCCCTTCAGTCGGGAAACAGCGCCCGGGCGGCCGAAGCGCTCCAGGACGCGGTGAAGATCCGGCCGTCCGACCGGGAGGCGCAGCGACTCGTGAAGTTCTCGAGGAAGTACCCGAAGGGTGCGACCGACCTGATGGCCCGCATCTTCATTCGCCACATCTCCCTCCGCCCGTGACCGCCTGATGGCCGAGACGCCGCACGACCCGTTGGCCGAGCACCCCCTCGGGGGGGAGGCGCCCCGCCGGACGTCGAAGCCGAAGACGCTCTCGCTCTTCCCCGACCTCGGCGATGCCCCGATCCGTCCGCCCGGGGCCGAGCCGCCCCCCGCCGCGTCTCCCGGGCCGGATTCCGCGGTGAGCGAGACTCTTCCGGACGCCGTGGAGGCGGACGGCGGCGTGGCGGACGAAGGGGTCACCTTCGCGCGGCGTCTCGCCGCGGGACTCGCGGACCTCGTCATTCTCGCTCTCGTCGGGGCCGTCCAGCTCGCCGCCGGCTCCCTCCTCCTGAACCTCCGGTTCCCGCTCGCCGCCTTTCTGCCGATCGGCGCGTTCCTCCTGCTCGTGTCCCTCGTCCTCCTTGTCCTCGCTCCGTTCGTCTGGGGGACGACGCCCGGAATGGCTCTCGCGGACCTCAGAATTCGGGCGGAGGACGGCGGCTCCCCGACGCTCGCGGCCTCGTTTCTCCGCTTTCTCGGCTTTCTCCTGACCGGAGCCCTTGCAGGGGTCCCCCTCCTTCTCGCAGCCTTCGACCGTCGCGGCCGGACTCTCGCGGACCTGATGTCCGGGACGACCGTCGCGCCCGCGCATCCGCCTGCCGCGTGATGCGTCTCGCCCTCGCGCAGCTCAACACGACCGTCGGAGACTTCCGGGGAAATGCCGCAAGGATCGTCGACGCTCTCGAGCGGGCGGAGGTGACCGGCGCAAACCTGCTCGCCGTGCCGGAGCTGGCCGTTTGCGGCTACCCGCCGCGCGACCTGGTCGACCGCCCCGCCTTCCAGCGCGAGGCGGCTCGGACCCTGAAGGATCTCGGCCGGCGGACGAAGGAGACGGCTCTCCTTGTCGGGACCTTTCTTCCGAACCCGCGGAAGACCGGCAAGCCGTTCTTCAACGCCGCCGTCCTCCTTCACCGGGGGCGGCTCCGCGCCGTCGCCAGGAAGCTCCTCCTCCCGACGTACGACGTCTTCGACGAAGCGCGCCATTTCGAGCCCGGGGGAGTCTGTACGGTGGTCCCGTTCGGCGGCGAGCGGCTGGGGCTCTCGATCTGCGAGGACCTCTGGAACGACAAGGACTTCTGGCGGACGCGCCGCCTCTACCGGGAGGATCCCGGCGAGGAAATGGTGCGGCGCGGCGCGACGCTGATCCTGAACGTCTCGGCCTCGCCGTTCAGCGAAGGAAAGCCGGGCCTGAGGCGCCGGATGCTCGCGCGTCTGGCCCGGGACGGACGGGTGCCGGTCGCCTATGTGAACCTCGTCGGCGGAAACGACGAACTCGTCTTCGACGGCGGCACGATCGTCGTCGACGGGCGGGGCCGCGTGGCGGCGCGCGGGGCGCTCTTTGCGGAGGACTTTCTCGTCGTCGACCTCCCGAAAGGTCCCGCGCCGCGCCGCGCCCTCGCCCTGGAGGGTGCCGACGAGGCGGATCTCGTGGACGAGGCCGAGGGGAGCGCTCTGGAGTCGCTCCGGCGCGCGCTCGTTCTCGGCATCCGTGATTACGCGCGAAAGTGCGGGTTCCGAACGGCGATCCTCGGCCTTTCGGGCGGGATCGACTCCGCCCTCGTCGCGGCCCTCGCGGTCGACGCCCTCGGGGCGGGGAACGTCACGGGCTTCGGCCTCCCCTCTCCTTACTCTTCCGACGGCTCGATCGCGGACGCGCGGTCCCTCGCCGCGAATCTCGGGATCCGGTTCGAGGTGCTCCCGATCGACAGCCCCTTCGCCACGGCGAAGGATGTGCTCGCTCCGATCTTTGCCGGGCACGCCGAGGACGTAACGGAGGAGAACATCCAGTCGCGCCTTCGGGGCCTTCTCCTGATGGCGGTCTCGAACAAGTTCGGTCCGCTCCTCCTGACCACCGGAAACAAGAGCGAGCTCGCCGTCGGCTACTGCACCCTCTACGGCGACATGTGCGGAGGCCTCGCGCCGATCTCGGACCTTCCGAAGTTGCGGGTTTACGCGCTCGCGCGGCATCTGAACGCGCGCGCCGGACGGCCTCTGATCCCCGCGGCGAGCCTCGAAAAGCCTCCGTCCGCCGAGCTGAAGCCGAATCAGACGGATCAGGACTCTCTCCCGCCGTACGACGTCCTTGACGCGATCCTCGAGGCGCTCGTGGAGCGGAACCTCTCCGTCGAGGCGACGGCGCGCCGCGTGGAGGCGCCACTTACCCTCGTCCGGAAGATCGCGGGACAGCTCGACCGGGCGGAATACAAGAGGGCGCAGGCCGCGCCGGGGCTCAAGGTCTCGATGAAGGCCTTCGGGATCGGCCGCCGGATCCCGATCGCGCAGAGGTCCCCCCTCTGAGCGACGAGGAGACGGCCCGGCGCTATCCCTGGAAGCCGATTCCCGGCTCCTCGCACGAGATCCTCCTCGGGAAGATCGAGGCGCGAGGGACCGGTCTTCGCCTCCTCGACATCGGCTTCGGCGCGGGCGAGCTCGCGCGCCGGGTCCGGGAGCGCTGCACTTTCGTCGCCGGGATCGAAAGGGACGAGGAGGCGGCGAGGGCCTCGGCCGGGATCTTCGACCTCTGCCTCCCGGGACATGTCGTCGAGTCGCTCGCTTCGCTCGACGTCGAGCCCTTCGACGTCGTCGTCGCCGGCGACGTCCTCGAGCACCTCGAAGATCCCGAGCGAGCGCTCCACCTCGTCCGCCGGTTCGTGAAACCCGGGGGCGTTCTCCTCGTCTCGCTCCCCAACGTCGCGAACGTGACGGTCCGGCTCGCGCTCCTCCTCGGGCGGTTCGACTACGCCCCCCGCGGGATTCTCGACGCGACGCACCTCCGCTTCTTCACGCGGCGGACGGGGCGCGCGCTTCTCGAGTCCGCCGGCTACCGCGTCGCCTGGGAATCGGCCACGGCGATGCCCGTGGAGCTGGCCCTTCCGGCGCTCGGCCGTCCGCCGCTCGCCCCGCTCGTCAGGGGAAGCGCACTTCTCTCGGCCTGGATCTGGCCGACCCTCTTCGGCTACCAGTTCGTCTTCGAGGCGGTCCCCGCGTGAGGCCCGACCTCTCGGTCGTCATCCCCGCGTTCAACGAGGAGGCGCGGCTCCCTGTCTCGCTCGAGGCGCTCGCCGCCCATCTCTCGGGCCGGGAGGAGCCGGTCTCCGTCGAGGTCGTCGTCGTGGACGACGGCTCCGCGGATCGGACGGCCGCGCGCGCCGCGGAGACGGGACGGCGGCTCGGCCTTTCGCTCCGCGTCGTCCGATTTCCGGCGAACCGGGGGAAGGGCGCGGCCGTGCGCGCGGGCGCCCTCGCGGCGGTGGGAACGCAGGTCCTCGTCTCCGACGCCGACTTCTCGACCCCGATCGGCGAGTGGGAGAAGCTCGCCGCGGCGCACGTCCCCGTCGCCATCGGCTCGCGCGCCGTGGACGCGTCGCTCGTGAAGGAACGCCAGCCCCTCTACCGCGTCGCGATGGGAAAGCTCTTCAACCTCCTCGTCCGGCTCCTCGCCCTTCCGGGCATCCGCGACACGCAGTGCGGTTTCAAGCTCTTTTCGCGCGAGGCGGCCGAAGCCGTCTTCTCGCGAACGACCGTGGACCGGTTCGCCTGGGACGTGGAGGCGCTCCTCCTCGCCCGCAGGCTCGGCTTCCCGATCGCCGAGATCCCGGTTCTCTGGTTCGACTCGCCGGACTCGCGGGTCACCCTCGCCGGGGGCGTCGGCGCCTACCTCGATCTCTTCCGGATCCGCCGCCGCGTGGCGGAGGCGTTGAAGAACGTTCGCTGAGCAGGGCGACGTCTGACTTGGTCCATCTTCTCGGACCATGTTCTAATCGGGACATGAAGAGCGCCGACACGACGATCCCGGCTTCGAAGTTCAAGGCAACATGTCTGTCGGTGCTCTCCGGCGTCCAGCGAAGCCGCCGGCCCGTGACGGTCACGCGTTTCGGAAAACCGGTTGCCCGCGTGGTTCCATTCGAGCCCTCGCGTCCGAAACGCCGCGTTCTCGGAGCGTATAAGGGCCAGATCAGAATCATCGGGGACATCGTGTCGCCGATCCTGCCGCCGGAGGCATGGGACGCTCTCCGGAAGTGAAGCTCCTTCTCGACACCCACGTCTGGCTCTGGAGCCTCACATCATCGCGGAAGCTCGGACGGCACGCCGCACGCGAGCTGGTTTCGGCGCGAAACGAACTCTGGCTGTCACCCGTCTCGGTCTGGGAGGCGCTGCTCCTTGCGGAGGCCGGCCGTGTGAGCATCCCCGAGGAGCCTCATCGATATCTGGAGAATGTTCTCGCCGAGATGGGCTACCGGGAAGCCCCGCTCACGCACGAGGTCGCCTTCGAAAGCCGGCGGATTCCCCTTTCGACGGAAGACCCGGCCGACCGCTTCCTCGCGGCGACGTCGAAGGTCTACGACCTGACGCTCGTGACGGCTGACGAGAGGCTTCTCGCCTGCCGCGAGATCCGGACCCTCGGAACCTAGTACAAAGGAAAGGCCGCCGCCATCTCGCGTACCTTCGAATGGAGGCGCGCCTGGACGGCCGTGTCCTCCGGGGCCGCGAGGATCTCGGCGATCCACCCTGCGATGGTCTGCATCTCGCGCGGTCCCATTCCCCGCGTCGTGACGGCCGGGGTTCCGATCCGGAGGCCCGACGTGACCAGAGGCGGGTTCGGATCGAACGGGATCGTGTTCTTGTTCACCGTGATCCCCGCCGCATCGAGCGCCTTCTCCGCGACCTTCCCCGTGAGCCCCTTCTTCCCGACGTCGACGAGGAAAAGGTGGTTGTCCGTGCCGCCGGAGACGATCCGGAAACCGTGCGATGCGACGGACTCCGCGAAGACGCGCGCGTTCTCGACGACCTGCCGCTGGTAGGCGCGGAACTCCGGCGTCGCCGCCTCCTTCAGGGCGACGGCCTTCGCCGCGATGACGTGCTCGAGAGGCCCTCCCTGCTGGCCGGGAAAGACCGCCTTGTCGACCTCCTTGGCCCAGTCGGGGGTGCAGAGGATCAGCCCCGCGCGCGGGCCGCGGAGGGTCTTGTGCGTCGTCGTCGTGATGAAGTGCGCGTGCCCCACCGGAGAGGGGTGGAGTCCGGCCACGATGAGCCCGGCGATGTGCGCGATATCGACCATCAGGAGCGCCCCGACGGCGTCGGCCACCTGGCGGAACCTCGGAAAATCGAGCGTCCGTGGATAGGCTGATGCCCCCGCCACGATCAGCTTCGGCTTCTCGGCCTCGGCGATCCGGAGAAGCTCGTCGTAGTCGATCCGTTCGGACTCCTTCGCGACGCCGTACGCCACGATGCGGTAGAGCTTCCCCGAGACGTTGAGCGGGTGACCGTGCGTCAGGTGCCCGCCATGCGAGAGCGACATCCCGAGGAGCGTGTCGCCCGGCTTCAGGCACGCCATGTAGACGGCCGCATTCGCCTGCGAGCCGGCGTGCGGCTGGGCGTTGACGTGGATGGCGTCGGGATTCCCCGGCGAGAAGAGGGCTTTGGCCCGCGAGATGACGAGCGACTCCCCTTCGTCCACGTTCACGCAGCCGCCGTAGTAACGCCGGCCGGGGTACCCCTCGGCGTACTTATTCGTCAGGACCGAGCCCATCGCCGCGAGGACCGCGCGCGAAGTGAAGTTCTCCGAGGCGATCAGCTCGAGCCCCTCGCGCTGCCGGGCCATCTCGCGGTCGAGGACGGCGGCGATCTCCGGGTCGACCTCGGCGAGCGGACGGTTGATCGGCCGGGGCGGGACGGTGACGCTCGTGCTCATGGAGTCTCTCCGTTCAGCTTCTTCACCCGCCGCTCATGGCGGCCACCGGCGAAGGGGGTCTCGAGAAAGAGTTCGAGCATCGCCTCGGCCAGCGGCGAGGCGGTGAGGCGCGCCCCGAAGGCGATGACGTTCGCGTCGTTGTGCTCGCGCATGAGGATCGTCGCGAAGAGGTCGTCCGGGACGCCGGCACGGATCCCCTTCACCTTGTTCGCCGCGATCGCAATGCCGATTCCGGTGCCGCAGACGGCGACGCCCCGGTCGGCCTTTCCCGCGGCCACGGCCTCTCCCACGGCCCGGCCGAAGTCGGGATAGTCGACGGACTCCGTCGAGTGCGTCCCGAGGTCGAGCACCTCGTGCCCTTCGGCGGCGGCGTGCACCTTGAGCGTCTCCTTCAGAGCAAAGCCCGCGTGGTCGGCCCCGAAGGCGATCTTCATCGGGGGGATCTTAGCGCCAGGCGGCGGTCAGTCCGGGCTCCCGGCGCGCCTTCGCGGGTAGGCCGAGACCATCGAGTCGTACTCCGCAAGCGCATAGCTGTCCGTCATCCCCGCGAGGTAGTCCGCGATCGAGCGGAGAAAGAGGGGCTTCCGGAGATAGTTGGCTTCGATCTCCGCCTCGAGCCGCTTCAGCGGAATGTCACGGAGGTACGCGACCCCGGAAAGGTCGCGGTACCGGAGGAGGACGTCGTCGGGGAGGAGGCGGGGGTTCCGGTAGTAGGCGGAAAAGAGCGTCACGAGGACGAGGCGCGCCCGCTCGTCGTGCTGCGAGACGCGGTGGCTGTGGATGATGTGCTGGTAGATGAACTCCTTCAGCTCACGGTAGAGGCGGTCGCCCGTCTTCGAAGGGGCCACGAGCGAGCCCGGGAGCTTCCGCCGCTGGGAGAGGAACTCGGCCGGCGTCGTGATCCGGCGTTCCGAGAGCCACCGCTCGATCGAGGCGCGCGAGGCCGTGATCAGGTCGGTGACGAGGAGATGGATGATTCCCCGGATCAGCATCGCGCGCTTCACGGTTCCGTCCGGCGCCACAGCAAAGGGGCTCCCAAGCGCCTCGGCGACGGTCTTCGCGATCGGGAGCGAGAGGACCCGCTCGAGTCCCACGAGCGAGAGGCCATCTTCGAGGTCGTGCGCCTGCTGGGCGAACTCGTCGGCCCAGCCGACGGCTTGCCCTTCGAGATGGCAGCCCGAGGAGAGGTTGAGCCCTTCCGGGTCGAGGTCTGGAAAGTTGAAGTCCCGCTTCCAGGTCGTGTGCTTGAGAATCCCTTCGCGCGTCTCGTTCGTCAGATTGAGCCCCGGGTGCTCGTACCGCTTCTCGAGGACGTCGACGACGCGGACCGACTGGTAGTTGTGCTTGAACGCCCCGGCCTGCACGGCGACCCGCGGCTCGACGGGGATCGCGGCCTCGCCCCCTCCGAGGATCCGGTTCAGGACCTTTTCGCCGGAGTGGCCGAAGGGCGTGTGCCCGAGGTCGTGCCCCAGCGCGCACGCCTCGGTCAGGTCCTCGTTCAGGCCGAGAGTGCGGGCGATCGTCCGGGCGACCTGCGTCACCTCGAGCGTGTGCGTCAGGCGCGTCCGGTAATGGTCTCCTTCGAAGGGGATGAAGACCTGCGTCTTGTGCTTGAGTCGCCGGAAGGCGCGCGAATGAATGATCCGGTCGCGGTCGCGCTGAAACTCCGTCCGGTAGTGGTGGCTCCGCCCCTCTCCCGCCGTCTCGTACCGGCGCGACGCCCCGGCCGCGCGCGACGCGTAGAGGGCGAGGCGCTCGTCCTCGAGAGCTTCGAGTGTCGCCTTGTCGAAGGCGACGACAGGGGAGAGAGGCGACTCGGCCATCGCGCTGATCCTATCCGGACCGGCGCTCGAGAAGGCCGAGAACCTCGCCCACGAGATAGAGCGAGCCGGCCACGAGGACCGGCACGTCCCCCTCTCCGAACCGGTCGAGCCGGCGGAGGCCTTCGGCGACCGAGGCGGCCGCCTCCGCGTCCGCCCGTCCAAGCCTCGCCCTCAATTCCGGCGCCGGGGCCGCACGTGGCGAGTCGACCGCCGTGAAGACGACGTGCCGGGCCCGCGCGAGGAGCGGCGCCGCGATCCCTTCGACGTTCTTGTCGCCCATGGCGCCGAAAAGCAGGTCGACGTGCCCCGACAGGCCCTGTTCGTCGAGGTATGCCGCGAGCGCGCGGGCGCCGTCGGGGTTGTGCGCTCCGTCCAGAAGAACCGGCCGCTTCCCGGCACGCGGAACGAACTGGAGACGGCCGGGCCACCGGATGGACCGGATCCCGCGGTGAATGTCATCCTCGGAGAGCGGGGCGAGGGCGCGTGCCGCGGCAACCGCGAGGGAGAGGTTCGAGCGCTGGTGCCGGCCGGGAAGGGGCGACTCCGCGTCGAAGCGTGCGTCGGGCGGGATCTCCACGAGCCGCGCGCCCGCGCGCGCCGCCTCGGCGTGAAGGGCCGCCATTGCCTCGGGCGGCGACCCACCCGCGCTCACGAGGGCCGGCTGTCCCCGCCGGAAGACCCCCGCCTTCTCCCGCGCGACGTCCGCGAGGGTTGGACCGAGGATCTCGAGATGGTCGGCTCCGACGTTCGTCACGAGGGAGACCTCGGGCTCCACGACGTTCGTCGCGTCGAGGCGCCCACCGATCCCGACCTCCAGGATCGAGACCTCGACCCGCTCCCGCCGGAAGATCTCGAGCGCCGCGACCGTGAGCGCCTCGAAGTACGTGGGACCGCGCTCCCCCGGGCCCCCAACGGCCGCGACGAGAGCGAGGGCGTCGTCGAGGAGCGGCGCGGGAACGTCCTCGTCACCGGTCCGGACCCGCTCGGTCACCCGGACGAGGTGCGGCGATGTATAGAGACCGGTTCTCACTCCCGCCCGAGCGAGAATCGCCGAGAGGGCAGCGGCGGTCGACCCCTTCCCGTTCGTCCCGGCGACGAGAACCGTCCGGAAGTCGCAGTCCGGCCGCCCCAGAGACTCGAGAAGAGCGTGCGTCCGGCCGAGGCCGGGGCGGATCCGCTGTGGCCCCAGAGCCTCGAGCCAGGAGAGGCCGCTCACGCCGCGAGGAGCGAGAGGAGGGTTCCGATCGTCGCCTTCATCTCCAGCCGCGGGACGACGGCGTCGACGAAGCCGTGGTCGAGGAGAAACTCGGAGCGCTGAAAGCCCTCCGGAAGGGTCTGCCGGATCGTCTGCTCGATGACGCGCGGGCCGGCGAAGCCGACGAGGGCCTTCGGCTCGGCGAGAATGACGTCCCCCTGCATCGCGAAGGAGGCCGTCACCCCTCCCGTGGTGGGGTCCGTCAGGACCGAGACGAACGGAACGTGCGCCTCGGCGAGACGGGCGAGCGCCGCGGAGATCTTCGCCATCTGCATGAGGGAGAGAATCCCCTCCTGCATTCGCGCCCCGCCGGAGGCGGAGACAATGACGAACGGCCGGCGTTCGGAGACGGCGAGTTCCGCACAGCGCGTCAGCACTTCGCCGACGGCCGACCCCATCGACCCTCCCATGAAGGCGTAGTCGAGGACGGCGAGAACGACGGGACGGTCCGCGAGCGTCCCGGCCGCGGCAAGGACCGCGTCCGGGCGCCCGATCCGTCCCTCGTACTCTTTCAGCCGGTCCCGATACCGCTTCGAGTCGCGGAACTTGAGGGGATCGGTCGACCGGATCCCTTCGAAGAGCGGCCGGAGGGATCCCTCGTCGAGGAGGAGCCTCTGCCACCCGTCGGCCGGAAGACGGAAATGAAACTGGCACTTCGGGCAGACCTGCTGGTTCCGCTCCACTTCCTTGGCGTAGAGCGTCTCCCGGCACCCGTCGCACTTGCGAAAGAGCCCCTCGCCGAGTGACGCCGACTTCGGGTCCCGGAGGGGCCGGGGCGTCTTGTCCTTTCGAAACCACATGGCCGAAGGAGCGCGATGTTACTCGACGGGCCGTCCGAGCGAGACGAACGGCCCCCCCCCCTCCAGCCGGACGACGCGCGCCGGGACGCCGAAGAGCTCGCCGAGGAGGGGCGCCGTCAGCGTCTCGTGGACCAGGCCGTCGGCCAGGATCCGGCCGCCGGAGAGGAGGACCGCGCGGTCGGCTCCGGCGGCGAACTCGAGCTCGTGCGTCGAGAGGAGGACCGCGGCCCCTGCGGCCGCCCGGCGCCGGAGGGCCGCGAGAACGGCGAGTCGGTGGCGCGGGTCGAGGTTGGCCGTCGGCTCGTCGAGGAGCAGGATCTCCGGGTCGCCCGCGAGGACTCGCGCGAGGAGGACGCGCTGGCGCTCTCCCCCGCTCATCTCGAGGAGGTCGGTCTCCGCGAAGGAGGCCGCGTCCACCTCCCCGAGCGCCCGGCGGGCTGCGGCGACGTCCGCCGGTCCGGGCGGAGCGAAACGGGAGCGGTGCGGCGTCCTCCCGAGGAGAACCACGTCGAGGGCACGGAGGGAAAAGAGCGGCACGAAGCCCTGGGGAAGGTAACCGATCCGCCGGGCCGTCTCACGGCGCGGCGCCGACTCGAGCGGGCGGCCGTCCAGGAGGACGGACCCCGCCCGCGGACGGAGAAGTCCTGCGAGGAGCTTCAGAAGCGTCGTCTTCCCCGCGCCGTTCTCTCCGAGAAGTGCGACGACCGAACCGGACGGAACCTCGAGGCTCACGTCCATGAGGACATCGCGCGCCCCGTATCCCGCAGCGACCCTCTCGAGCCGGATCATGCGCGCCGCCGCATCAGGACGAGAAAGGCCGGCGCCCCGAGGAGCGCCGTCAGCGCCCCGACCGAGATCTCGGCCGGGGAGAAGAGCGACCGCGCCGCCGTGTCGGCGAGGACGAGGAGAAGCGCTCCTCCCGCAAAGGAGAGGAGAAGAAGCGACCGGTGCGAGCGGGAGACGAGCCGCACCGCATGCGGGACGAGAAGGCCGACGAACCCGATGATCCCCGAGACGGAGACCGCGGCCGCGGCCAGGAGCGAGGCCGCGAGATATGCCGCCCGCTTGACCGTCTCGACCCGGATTCCGAGCGTGAAGGCCGTCTCGTCGCCAAGCGCGAGGGCGTCGAACGCTCCCGCGAGAGGGAGGAGCGCGCCGAGCCCGAGCGCCGCGTAGACCGCGAGCGTCCCGGCCGCCTCTCCGGTTGCCCCCGCGAGCGAGCCGAGCATCCAGAAGACGAAGCTCTGCGTCCGGGCACCGTCCGCCCACGACAGGAGGAAAAGGAGCACGGCAGACGCCAGGGCGTTGACGACGACGCCCGAGAGAAGGAGCCGTCCACGATCGAGCCGCCCGTCCACCGACGCGCCGAGCCCGACGAGGAGGACGGCCGCGAGCGCACCGAGGAAGGCCGCGAGCGGCAGTGCCGCGCGGCCGAGCGCTCCTGCCGACGCGAGACCGAGGAGCGAGCCGACGAGCGTCCCGCACGCCGCGCCCCCTGATACGCCGAGGAGGTACGGGTCCGCGAGCGGGTTCTGGAGGAGGGCCTGCAGCGCCGCGCCCGACAGAGCGAGGGCCCCGCCGACGAGGGCCGCGAGAAGCGCGCGGGGGAGGCGCAAATCCCGGACGATCGTCGCGGCGGCGGGGTCGCCGCCGCCCCAGAGCGCGCGGAGGACCTCTCCCGGACCGAGCGGCACGCTCCCGACGAGAAGCGAGCCGAGGAGCGCGGCGAGGAGGAGGGCCGAGAGGACGAGGCCGGCCGCGGCCGGTGAGAGGCGCCGCCTCGTCACGGTCTCTCCCCCGGAGCCGGGAGCGCCGCGAGAGACTCGAGCGCGTCGACGAGGCGCGGGCCCGGCCGCTCGAGAAGATCGCCGGGGATGGAGACGACGCGCCTGGCGCGAACGGCGCCCACGAGCTGCCAGAGGCCGTCGCCGGAAAACGCGCGCCGGAAGGCCGCCGCGTTTTCGGGCGTCTCGGGCCGGACGACGACGTCCGGATCCCAGGCGGCCAGCGTCTCATGGGAGACCCTCGGCCACTCGCCGGCCTTTTCGGGGACGACGTTCTCTAGCCGGGCCCGGAAGAGAAGATCGCCGATGAACGTCGAGGGGCCGGCCACGACCGGCGGGTCGGGCCAGATGACGACGAGCGTGCGCAGCCTCGGACCTTTCCGTGCGGCGGCTCGCGCTTCGGCGGCCGCGATCCGATTCGAGAGTGCCGCCACGAGGCGCTCCGCCGCCGCGTCCTCGCCGATTGCGGCGCCGACGCGGCGGACGTCGCGAAGGACGCCGTCCAGGCTTCGGGCGGACGTCGCGAGGACCGGAACGCCGAGCGATCTCAGCTTTTCGTACGCGCCGCGGTCGGTCCCGTCCCGCGAGGCGACGACGAGATCCGGCTTGAGCGCGACGATGCGCTCGAGGTCGGGGATGAAACCGCCGATCCGGACCTTCCCGGACGTTCCCGGAACGTCCGCGGCGAGGTCGGATACGGCGACGACGCGCTCCCCGGCGCCAAGGGCGAGGAGGATCTCCACGACCGAGGGGGCGAGCGCCACGATGCGCCGTGGCGGGGCGCCCGCGGAGGCCGCGCCCGCCGTCGCGAGGAGGGCGAGAAGGAGACCCGGAAGGACGGGACGCGTCAGGGCTCTTCCGGCTCTTCGAGTTCGTTCGGAATGCCGAGCCGGAGGCACGCCGCGGCGTACATCTGGCGGGCGGCCTTCTGCGCGTTCTGCAGGTCCGCGAGGCGTTCCTTCACCTTCGAGAGTTCCTCCTGGATCTGCCCCTCGAAGTCGTCGATCTCCTTCTTCGTCACGTGCATCGTGTTCTCGTAGAACTTGCGCTGTTCGTCGGTCAGGCTCATCCCGTTCTCCTCGGCCCGGCTCCCGGCCGCGCCTCGCCCTGCGGCAAGCGGCTCACGGTTTGACCGTGACCGCGAAGGTGGACCACATCTTCACCTTGACTCCGCCCTTGGTGGGCGGCGTGATTCTCGCATTCCGGAGCGCTCTCAGCGCCGCGTCGTCGGCGAACTTGTAGGCCGAAGCCTTCAGGACGCGCGTCTCCCTGATGGTCCCCGTCTCGTCCACGAGCGCCATGATGATGCACGTCCCGAGCGTTCCGTCCGGCGTCGTGCGCGCGAGTTGACCCGCCTGCGGCGGAAACCCCGTGAAAGAGCCCATCCGGGTGATTTTCGGCTCGACGACATCCTCCCCCGGCCCGACGAGGTCTCCTTCGTTCACGGTCTCGGAGGCCACCGGCGGGACGGAAGCGGGAGGGGAAGTGGAAGGAGCGGCCCTGGCCGGAGGCGAAGTCGGGGCCGAAGCTGGCGGTGGAGTTGGAGCCGGAGTCGGAGCCGAAGCCGGAACAGGCGCCGGAGCCTGAGCTACGGCGGCCTCTGTCGGCCTCGGCGCTTCTGTCGGCACCGTCCGGACGGCAGGAGGCACGGCTGGAAAGTTCGTCTGTGGTTGCGGGGTCGGGCGCGCGGTTTCCGCCGGTCTTGGAGGCTCGATCGCGCCGCGCGGGGCGAGAGAAACGGAGGGAGGCACGACCGGGGCGCGTGCCGTCGCGGGCGGAGCGGGCGACTTCTTCTCCGCTTCGCGCCGGAGCCTCTCGGTTTCCTCTGCGAGACGCTTCGCCTCTGCCTCGACCTGCTTCGGGTCGACGACTTTCTGGACCTGCGGCGACGGTGCCGCGGGCGCTCCCGCCGTCGCGATCTCGGGCGTCGCGGGAGCCGCCGGAGACGGAACCGGGGCCGTCGGCGTCTCCGGTGCGGGTCCGCCGCGCCCCCGCAGGACGAACACTCCCACAGCCACGAGAACGGCGGCGGCGATCCCGATCCCGGCGATCAGACCGGAACGGCTCTTCTTCGAGCCGGGTCCCGCGTCGAGAGCGGCCGCTCTCTCGGCGACACGAACCGGAGCGGCGCCTTCCCGTGACGGCTGCGCGTCCGGCGGCGGAAGGACGGGCACCAGGTGCTCGCCGCTCGTCCGCGTCGCCCGGACGAGGCCCTTGCCGGACCGGCGGGCCGGCTCGTGCGGCCGCTGCGCCGCCGCGAACGCGGCCTCGATGTCGTCGTCCGTCGCCGCCGGGGGCGTCTCGAGAAGCCGGTGGAGGTAGATCGCGAGGTCGGCCGGCCCGGGTGACGGCTGATACCCGTAGAGGATCGACGTGACTTCCTTCTCGAGGTCCGAGGCGTTCTGATATCGGTCCTGCGGCTCGTGAGCGAGGGCCTTGAGGACGATCGCGTCGATCTCCCGCGGGATCTCCGGAACCAGAGACGACGGCGCGGCGACCTCGCCCGCGCGGACCTTGTCGAGAACCGCGAGGTCGTTCTCTCCTTCGAAGAGCACGCGCCCCGTGAGCATCTCGAAGAAGACGGCTCCGAGGGAGAAGAGATCGCTCCGGCGGTCGATCCGCTTGCCCGACGCCTGCTCCGGCGACATGTACTGGAGCTTCCCCTTGAGGGCACCGGAGATCGTCGTCCCGACCTTCGTCGCCGCCTTCGCGACGCCGAAGTCGCAGAGCTTGATGTCCCCTTCCCACGAGATGAGGATGTTCTGCGGCGAGACGTCGCGGTGGACGAGATGAAGCTCGCGGCCGTCGGGCGCGACGCGCCGGTGCGCGTAGTCGAGGGCGCTCGCGATCCGCGCCCCGATGAAGAGGGCGAGTGGGACCGGGAGCGGATAGGCCCGGTCACGCCCCATCTTCACGATCGAGCGGAGGTCCTTGCCGTCGACGTACTCCATCGCGATGTAGTGCCAGGCGTCGACCTTCCCCAGCTCGTAGATCTGGATGATGTTGTTGTGGGTGAGCTGGGCCGCGAGCTTGGCCTCGTCCACGAACATCGTGATGAAGCCCTCGTTCGTGGCGAGGTGCGGGAGGATCCGCTTGATCGCGACGATCTTCTCGAAGCCTTCCTCGCCGACCATCCGCGCCTTGAAAACGTCGGCCATGCCACCCGACGCGATCCGCTCGTGAAGCTGGTAGCGGCCGAAGGAGCCCGGCCCCGAGGCGGGGCGGGGCACGCGAGCCGAGGGCGCCGGAGCATCGGCCGGGAGGACCCGCGCGGCCGCCGGCGGAGACGGCGGAGAGGAAGAGGACTCGGGTCCCTGCGGGGTGAAGGCCGCGGGGCCGGACGGGGCGGCCGGCGGCGGCGTGGCGGCTGGGGCGGCGTGAGCGGGAGCGGGCGCCAGGCGCGGCGGGGCGGGCATCGGCAGCCCTGGATCGCTCGTCCCCGTCGACGTGCTCCTCGGCCGGATCTTGAGGCCGGACAGCGTGTCCCGGAGGAGGTCGTCCACGGACGTCGATCCGCTCATCCTCGGCTTTTCCGCCGGGCGTTCGGCGGGCTTCTCGGGAGGCTTATCGAGGGACTTCGAGGAGAGAGACGCCGCGAGCGCCGCCAGCTCCGCGATGTTCACCTTGACCGTCTCGAAGCTGCCGGGCACGGCCGCAACTCCCGGGCGCGTCCCCGGCTTCCCCAACGCATCCCCGTCGACAGCCGGGCCCTCGATGCCCGAAACGATGTCGGAGAAGATGTCGTCCGCCGAGAGGAGCGGCCCGCTCGACTCGACGGACGCGCGCTTCGCGGCGCCCGCCTCCGGCGAAGGCCCCTGCCCGAGAGCGGCGGCGATCTCGGCCTCGAGCACCTCGTCGCCGAATGGTTTCTCGAGGATGCTGGTCGCGCCGACGCGATGCGCGTCCGCACGCTTGTTGCGCCCTTTGTAGCCGGACATCATGAGGAGGATCGGCGGCGTAGGTCCTTCCGCCTGCATCCCCCGGATGACGTCGGGCGTCCGGAGCTTGGGAAGAACGGAGGAGATCAGGACGAGGTCTGGACGGACACGCCGGTAGGCCTCGAGCCCATCGTCGCCGTCGCGGCAGGCCACGACCTCGTGCCCGCGCGACGTGAGGAACGTGCGGACCCGGTCCACATACCTCGGCTCGTACTCGATGAGGAGAACCTTCATACCCGCCGAGAGACGACGCTCCCCCTCCTTGGCACAACTCGTTCCGAAACAAACTATTATCGTCCGAGGGGGAGTGGTGTCAACGGAGGACGCGACCGCGAAGCACGAGCCGGCCCCTCCTCGGCGCCGGATCGCCTTCGTCCCGTTCGGCTGCAAGGTGAGCCAGATCGAGGCTCGCGCCGCTGCGGCCGCGCTCGGAGAGGATGCCGGAGCGCCGGCGGCCGAAGCCGGAGTTGTCGTCCTCCACGGCTGCGCCGTGACGGACCGCGCCGTGCGCGACCAGCGCCGGTTTCTCCGCCGCCTCCGGCGCGAGAACCCGGGCGCGAGGCTCGTCGTCTCCGGCTGCCTCGCGCGGAGCGGCCCGGAAACTCTCGCGCGGCTTGGGGAGGTGGATTTCGTCGACGCGGCGCCGTCTTCCTCCCGCGGCGTCCTCGCGGCGACGTTTCCGGACGAAGAGAGGACCCGCGCGTTTCTCAAGGTCCAGGACGGCTGTGAGCGGCGCTGCGCGTTCTGCATCGTCCCGTCCCTCCGGGGGCGAGAGCGTAGTGCGTGCCCCGAGGAGGTCGAGCGCGAGATCCGTCGTCTCGGAGAGGCGGGGGTCCCGGAGGTCGTCCTCGCCGGAGTCCATCTCGCGAACTTCGGGAAAGACCGGGGCTCGAGCCTCCTCGCGGTCCTTCGCCGGCTGGAAGAGGATCCTCCCCGCTGCCGCATCCGGCTTTCCTCGCTCGAGCCGATGGAAGCGGGCGAGGCGCTCATCTCGTTCGTGGCGCGCTCACGGGTCGTCGTCCCGCACCTCCACCTGCCGCTCCAGTCGGGATCGGACGCCGTCCTCCGCCGGATGCGGCGCGGCATCACGGCGTCGCGCTACGTCCGCCTCGTCTCGCGCGCCGCCGCGTCCAACACGCGCCTTCACCTCGCGACGGACCTGATCGCCGGCTTTCCCGGCGAGACGGAGCCCGAGTTCGAGGAGAGCGCCCGCCTCGTCCGGGAGCTTCCCTTCGCGAGCCTCCACGTCTTCCCCTTCTCGCCCCGGACGGGGACGCGCGGGGCCGCCCTTCACGCAGAGAGCCCGGTCCCGCCGGCCGCGGCGACCCGTCGCGCCGGGGTCCTTCGCGCGGTCGGCGAGGAGAAAGCCTGCGAGTTCCGGCGCCGGGCTTCCGGCACGGCGGCCGACGCCGTCGTCCTTCGCGGAGGGATCGCCCTGACGGACCATTACCTCGAGGCATCGCTCGACGAGCCGGTCCCTCCCGGCACCCGGTGGACGGTGAGGCTCACGGCCGAAGGGCCCGGGGCCGCGCTGGTCGCGGTGCTCGCCGGCGAAGCTGGTACTATTCCCGCCCCTTGAAACGGGAGGCGTCCGCTTGGACGAATCGAGCCGAGGTGAGGCATGTCCGGACACAACAAGTGGAGCTCGATCAAGCACAAGAAGGGCGCCGCCGACGCCAAGCGCGGGCGCCTCTTCACGAAGCTGATCAAGGAGATCACGATGTCCGCCAAGGTCGGCGGCGGCGCCGTGGAGTCGAATCCGCGCCTTCGCTCGGCCGTGCTGGCCGCCAAGAAAGCCTCGATGCCGGCCGACAACATCGACAAGGCGATCAAGCGCGGGACCGGCGAGCTCGAAGGCGTCACCTACGAAGAGATCACTTACGAGGGGTACGGCCCGGGCGGCGCCGCACTCCTGATCGAAGCGATGACGGACAACAAGAACCGGACGACGTCCGAGATCCGCCACCTCCTGACGAAATACGGCGGCAACATGGGCGCCGCCGGCTCGGTCGCCTTCCAGTTCCAGAAGAAGGGTTACATCTCGGTCGAGAAGAGCGCGACGAAGGAAGACACCCTCATGGAGCTGGCCCTCGATTGCGGCGCCGAGGATTTCCGGACCGAGGACGCCGACGTCTTCGAGATCTACACCGACCTGGCTTCCCTGGACGGGGTGAAGGGGAAGATCGAGCAGAAGGGGATCGCGATCCAGACCGCCGAGATCCAGATGGTGCCGCAGAACACGATCGCGGTCGCGGACAAGGGGCCGTCCCTGCTGAAGCTCCTCGAGGTGGTCGAGGACCACGACGACGTCCAGAAGGTCTGGTCGAACGGGGAGATCGAGGACAAGTACCTCGTCGCGTGAGGATCCTCGGCGTCGATCCCGGCAGCCGCGCGACGGGCTGGGCGCTCGTCGTCTTCGAGACGTCCGTCCACCTCGAGGAGGCCGGGGTCCTCCGCCCTCCGAAGGACCTTCCGCTCGACCGTCGCCTCCTCCTCCTTCACGACGGGCTCTCCGCGCTGGCCGGGCGGCTGTCTCCCGACGCCGCCGCCGTCGAGCGCGTCTACGCCGGTGTGAACCCCCAGAGCCTCATCACGCTCGGCGAGGCGCGCGGAGTCCTTCTACTCGCCCTCGCGCGCCGCGGTCTCCCGACGGCCGAGGTCACGCCGGCCGAGGTGAAGAGGGCCGTGACCGGCACCGGCGCGGCCGCCAAGGAGCAGGTCCGGCGGATGGTCACCGCCCTCCTCGGACGCCGGCTCCCTCTCGACGCGGCCGACGCAGCCGCGGCCGCCCTCGCGCACGGCTTCGTCGCGGCCCCCCGGGCGGCCCGGGCCCGCGTCTCCTCGCCGTCCGCGGGGAACGCGACGTGGAAACGGCGCCCTTCCGGTTGAGTGCACCTGCCGTCGCTGCTATCGTCCATGTCGGTCCATGTCTTTTCAGGGCTCTCTGAGCGATTTGCCGCTCGCCGACATCGTGCAGCTCGTGGCCGTCTCCGGCAAGACCGGGATGTTCTCGCTGACACGTGCGAACGAGCAGGGCGCCGTCTTCCTCCAGAACGGCCAGATCACGCATGCCCGCGTCGGCGACGTCGAGGGCGAGGACGCGATATACGCGCTTGCGATCTGGACGAGCGGCACGTTCCAGTTCTCGCCCGGCTCGGAGGGGGACAAGCAGACGATCACCCGTTCCAACACGAACCTCCTGATGGAGGCAGCGCGCCGAAGCGACGAGTGGAAGATCCTCATGAGGAAGATCCCCTCCACGGACTCCGTTCCGCGGCTCATCGCCTCCGACCGGCTCGCGGGTCCCATCACCCTGACGCCCCAGGAGTGGATCGTCATTACGCGGTGCGACGGGCGAGCTTCCATCGACGAGATCGCGCGGTCGCTGAAGAAATCCTCCTTCGACGTCGCCAAGACGCTCTTCGGGCTCGTGACGGCCGCACTCGTGGAAGTCGTCAAGACCTCCGCGCCGGTTCCGCCGCCGCGGCCCGCGGCCGTCCCGCCCACCGCTCCGGGCGCCCCGGCCACCCCCGTTCCGAGCGTCACGACGCACACGGGCGTGTTCAAGGAGATCGCCAAGGGGGACGAGCGCCGAAGCCTTCAGGTTCTCTGCACAAAGGTAAAGCAGGAGGCCGAGTCGCTCGGCCTCGCGCCGGGCGAGGCGGAGATCGACCGGCTCTACCGCAATGCGCTTTCCGAGATCGACCGTGGACGAAGCCTCGACGCGGTGCGGGACCTCGTCCGCGCCCTCGAGGCGATCCTCGTGAAGCGGCGCGGACCCGAGGCGGCCCGCGCGTTCCACGAGCGGATGGGTCCGCTGCTATGAACCTCTCGAACCTCTCCATTTGATGGGGAGGCCTCGAAGGCGTTAAACTCCGTCGGCTCTTCCTGTTCCCCGGAGAAGGATTCTGCTTTTCGCGCCGGCAGCCCGGGGTCGGACTCCCCGGACCCGGCGGCTCAAAAGGAGACCCCATGCGACGGACGCGGACCGGACTCCTCCTCGCGGCGGCGGCAAGCCTCCTCCTCTCGGCGGACGCTTTCGCTCAGACCTCCCCCACCCTCTCGGGCCCGACCGGCCTGATCGAGACGCCGAACGCCGAGACACTTCTGCCCGGGCGGTTCTCCATCGGAGCGAGCGGAAGCCTCTGGGGGCTGACGGCCGCCCCGTCGCTCGGTTACGGCCCCCTTCCGTCCGACCCGCTCCGGTACCAGCTCAGCCGCTTCGGCCTGACGGTCGCTTACGGCCTCTCCCCGGGGCTCGAGGGTTTCGTCGACTTCGGAGCGCTCCATTACAAGGCGGACTCCCGAGCCTGGTCCGGGAACATCAACGGGCGGGACGTGTCCGGCGGCTTCGACAGGAACGAGACCGACAAGGTGCGGCTCGGGATGAAGTGGGTCCTGAACCCGCGTGATCCGGTCCGGATCGCGGCGCTCCTCGGCGTCGCGTTTCCCACGGGCGGCGGCACGGGAGACGCGAGTTCTTTCTCCACCGGGCGGACGGACTGGGGCTTCGGCTTCTCGTTCAACTACGAGTGGTTCACTCTCGGAACCATCTACGCCGTCAAGTCCAACTTCGGCACGTCCGGCGCCTACTACGGCACGACGCTCGTCGGCGCCGCCGTCCCGAACGAATGGACCTGGAGCGCCGGCGGCAGCATCCCGATCGTCCCGGGGACCCTCCGCGGCATCGTGGAGGCGAACCGGCACTTCTTCTACGGCGGCGAGTCCAACGGGAAGGCCTATTCCGAGGCGCTCCTCGGGGCCCGCGTCGCCCTCGGCCGCGAAAGCGGCTTCTCGTTCACCGGCGCAGCCCGGGTCAACATCGACGAGTGGTCGAAGTACGGGAGCAACCCCAGCCCGTGGGGGGGCGTGATCCAGATCGCGTGGATGCCGCAGCCCCCGACACCGGCGCGCCCCGTCGTCCAGGCCGCCCAGCCCGAGGCGACCCCCACGGCTCCCGTTCCGCCGCCCCCGCCGGCCCCGGTCGCGCCCGCCCCCGCGGAAGCGGCTCCGGCCGCAGGCGCAGCTGCGCCGATGGCCGCCACCACGCCGGCCGTCAAGCCCGTCACGAAGACGACCGACGAGATCCTCTACGACGCCGCGAAGAGCCGGCTGACGAACATCGCCAAGGCGATCCTCGACGGCGTCGCGCTCCGCCTCAAAAACAACCTCGCGGCCACCTGCACGATCACGGGATATGCCGATCCGTCCGAGAAGGGGGATCGGGCGGCGCTCGCCAAGGCGCGCGCCGAAGCCGCCAAGGACTACCTGGTGAAGCGGCACGGGATCGACGCCGGCCGGATCACCGTGGCGGGAGGCGAAGGCGCTTTGGCACCGGACGCGACGCGAAACCGCCGCGCGGTCGTTACGGTCACATTCCCCTGATCCTCAAGTCGCGCCGCGCCGCGGCGGTAAACTGACGGCGCGGCGTGGACAGCGGCCTCTTCTCGACCGGAACCTTCTCGTCGGGCGTCACCCCCGGCACGCCGGGCGTCTTTCGGTCGCGCGCCCTCGCGGTCCTCGCGACGGCAGCCATCGTCGGCCTCCTCTGGGCCGGCAAGATCCTCTTCGTGACGTTCTTCTTCGCGCTCTTCCTCTCCCTCGCGATCCAGCCCTTCGTCACGCTCCTCGAGAGGATCAAGGTCCCGCGCAGCCTCGCCGTCCTTCTCGTTCTCCTCCTCCTCGCCGCCCTCGTCGTCTTCTTCATCGTCAACGCCCTCGAGCAGATCCAGGCGTTCCTCGCGAATCTCCCCGCGTACCAGTCCAAGATCCGCGACCTGACCTCGAAGATGCAGGGGCTCTTCGCACAGCTCGAGGAGCGAACGCGGCTTCTCCTCCCGGAGACGGATCGCTCGGTCCGCTCCGTGAAGCTCGAGCAGGGGGCGCTCGAGTCGGTCTCGAAGGTCGCCCTGCAGGTGAGGACCGTCTTCTCGATCCTCCTCTACGCCGCGGCCGTCCCGATGCTCTCGTTCTTCATGTTGAAGGACCGCGAGCGTTACGCCGGGGCCGTCACGAGGATTCTCCGGCTGAAAGGCGGGCGGGCGGCCTCGGACTTCGCGGAAGGCGTCGCGCGCGTTCTCGGCGGCTACGTCCTCGGCGAACTCTTCGTCGTCCTGATCACGGCGTGCATCACGACGGCGGGGCTCCTCGTCCTGCGCGTTCCCTACGCCTACGTTCTCGGCCCGATCGCCGGCGTCTGCGTCCTGGTCCCGTACGTCGGTATCTTCTTCTCGACCGTACCCGCCCTCCTCGTCGCATTCCTCGCCGGAAGCGACGGCACGCTTCCCCTCAAGGTCCTCGTCTTCTACTCCATCGTCCAGTTCTTCGAGGGAAACGTCCTGACGCCGTTCATCGTCGGGAGCCGCGTCCGCCTCCACCCGCTCGCGGTCCTCGTCGCGTTCCTCTTCTGGGGAATCCTCTGGGGGGTGCCGGGCGCCATCCTTGCCGTTCCACTCACGGCCACGGCGAAGGTCGTCGGGGAGCGCTTCGACCGCTTCGCCCCGTGGGCCGCGCTCCTCGGAGAGCGGACGCCCGACCCGGAGCCGAAGGACGCGCCGGACGGCGCGGCCGCGGAATCCCCGAAGGCCTGACGCCGTCAGCCGAGGTTCCGGCGCCGGACGGCGACGAGCCCGCCGAGGAGCCCGGCCGCGACCCCGAAGCCGACGAGAAGGCCCGCGGAGGCGAGCGGGAGAAACCTCAGGCCGAGAAGCCCGGCGACGTTCTCTCCCTCGCGCGTCCCCCAGAAGAGTAGCGCCCGGTAGCCGGCGGCGAGAAGGCCGAGGGCGAGGGCACTTCCGAGAATCCCCTGGATCAGCGCCCCGACGACGAACGGCCCCCGGATCAGGAACTCGGGAGCACCGACGAGGCGCAGGACCTCGATCTCCTCCCGGTGGAGGAGGATCGTGAGGCGGACGACGTTCGCGATCGTGAAGGCCGCGCCGAGGACGAGAACGATCGCGAGCGCGCTGCCGGCCGCGCGCGCGACGCCGACGGCCGCGCGCAGACGCCGGATCCACTCGACGTCGAACTGCACCTCCTCGGCCCCGCGCGCGGCGGCGAGGTTCGAGAGGAGCCCGGGAAGCGCCGACGACGAGGCCGCGCCCTCGGCGAGGACGATCTCGAGCGACTCGGGGAACGGATTCGACGGGAGCGAGGCGGCGGCCGGGGCGAGCGACCGGAACCACGACGAGAAGCGCGACCGGGCCTCCTCGGGCGTCACGCGCCGGACGGACGAGGCGAGCCGCGAGTCGCGGGCGATCCGGGAAATCTCCTCCCGGTCGGCGTCCGTCGCCTTCGACCGGAGGAAGACCGTCACGGCCGTCTCGCCCCGGACGGCATCCGCCAGGCCTCCAAGGTTCTCAACCGCGAGGAGAAAAGCCCCGACGAGGACGAGCGAGACGGCGATGACGAGGACGGAGGCGACCGTCATCCGCCGCGCCCGGACGAGCCCCGACACGGCTTCGTCGAGCAGGGTCACGAGACCCGTCGCCGCCCTCACGCGCTCCCCTCCGCGAGCCCTTCCCGGACCTGCCCCTTCTCGAGCGTCAGGCAGCGCCGCCCCGCGCGGCGGATCAGGTCCTGCTCGTGAGTCGCGACGAGAATTGTCGTCCCCCGGACGTTCACGTCGGCAAAGAGCTTCATGACCTCGAATGCGAGGCGGTGGTCGAGGTTTCCCGTCGGCTCGTCGGCGATGAGAAGAGAGGGGTCGTTCACGAGCGCCCGCGCGAGCGCGACCCGCTGCTGCTCGCCGCCGGAGAGCTCCTCCGGATAGGCGCTCATCCGGTGGTGCAGCTCGACGCTCCGGAGGGCGTGGTACGCGCGGCGGCGCCGGTCGCCGGCGCTCTCGCCGAGAAACTTCAGGACGTAGGAGACGTTGTCGAGGACGGTCCGCCCGGGAAGGAGCTTGTAATCCTGAAAAACGATCCCGAGGCTCCGCCGGAGGATCGGGACGCGCGAGGGGCGCATGGCCGAGACGTTCATCCCGTTCACGAGGAGCTGCCCCTCGCTCGGCCGCTCCGCCCGGTAGATGAGCTTCAGGAGCGTCGTCTTCCCCGCCCCCGACGGGCCGGTGAGGAAGACGAACTCTCCCTTGCGCACCTGGAACGTGACGTCCTTGAGGACACGCCGCCCGTGGTACTCCTTCGTGACGCCGTAGAACTCGATCACGGGTCTTTCTCGAGCTCCTCCTTCAGGAGCCGGTTCACGACGGCCGGGCTCGCCTTTCCGGCCGTCGCCTTCATCACCTGCCCGACGAACCAGCCGAACGTGGCCGCCTTCCCGCCGCGATAGGTTGCGACCTGAGACGGGTTCCCGGCGACGATCCGGCGGACCGCCTCGAGGATCGGCCCCTCGTCCACGATCTGGACGAGTCCCCGCTCCCGGATCAGCTCCTCCGGGTCCTTCCCGGTCGCCACGAGGACCGGGATCAGTTCCTTCGCGATCTTTCCGGAGATCGTCCCGTCGTCGATCCGCGCGACGAGGTGCGCGAGCACCTCCGGCCGGAGCGGAACGCGCCCCGCCTGCTTGTCGGCGTCCGCCATCCGGCCGAGGAGGTCCGAGAGAAGCCAGTTCGCGATCCCCTTCGGGTTTCCGGGGTGGATGGCGACCGCGGCCTCGTACCAGTCGGCGAGCGGGTGCGAGAGCGTCACGAGCTCCGCGTCCGATGCGGAGAGGCCGAGCGATGCGGCGAGCCTCGCGACGCGCGGGGCGGGCAGCTCCGGAAGAGTGCGTGCGACCGCCTCGCGCCACGGCGCGTCGACGACGAGCGTGCCGAGGTCGGGCTCCGGGAAGTAGCGGTAGTCCATCGCCTCTTCCTTCCCCCGCATCGACCGGGTCGTCCCGGCCTCCGGCTCGAAGAGGCGCGTCTCCTGGGCGACGGCGCCGCCGCCCGCGACGAGCGCCGACTGCCGCGCGATCTCGTGCTCCAGCGCCTTCTTCACGTGAGCGATCGAGTTCAGGTTCTTGATCTCCACCTTTGTCCCGAGGGCCGTCGCACCGGACGGGCGGATCGAGACGTTCGCGTCGCACCGGAGCGACCCTTCCTCCATGTTCCCGTCCGAGGCGTCCACCCACCGGACGAGGCGCCGGAGCATTCCGAGGAACTCCGCCGCCTCGTCGGGCGTCCGGAGGTCCGGCTCCGTCACGATCTCCACGAGCGGCGTCCCCGCCCGGTTCAAGTCGACGAGCGAGACGCCCGACGGGAGGTCGTCCCACGGGAACTCGTGCATCGATTTTCCGGCGTCCTCCTCGAGATGTATCCGGTGGATCCGGACGAAGCGCCGTCCCTCCACCGAGCCGACGGGAAGTCCCCCGCCCGTCGCGAGCGGCCGGTCGAACTGGGAGATCTGGTACCCCTTCGGAAGGTCCGGGTAGAAGTAGTTCTTCCGCGCGAAGACGGAGCGCTCCTGGATCGTTCCCCCGGTCGAGAGGACGACCCGCATCGCAAGCGTCACCATCTCCCGGTTCACGACCGGCAGGACGCCGGGGTACCCGAGGCAGACCGGGCAGACCGCCGTGTTCGGCTCCGCCCCGAAGACGACCGGGCAGCGGCAGAACGCCTTGCTCTTCGTCCGGAGCTGGCAATGGACCTCCAGCCCGATGACCGGCTCGAAGGAGACGGAGGACATCGTGCGGAGTCTAGCGGGCCGCGGTATTCTGGTTCCCGGGGGGATCAGATGAGAAAACGAACGCCGTCATCCCGTGCCGCTTTCCTGGCCACCGTCCTCGGCCTCATCGTCTCCGGGCCGCTCCTCGCCAAAGGAACCAAGAAATTCCTGGATTCCGACGCCGCCAAGGAGGCCGACGAGCCGCAGAAGTTCCTGCCCGACTACGGCAAGCTCGTGGAGGGGAACGACGCCGACTGGGTCTTCTTTCCCACCGGCAGCTTGAAGGCGAAGAAGAAAGTCGTTCTCAAGCCCTTCCAGTCGAACGCCGTCGAAACGCACGCCGTCGACGCCCGGCATGCGGCCGAGTACTCCCCCGACTTTCTCAAGAAATGGCTGACGAAGCAGGGCTTCGAAGTCGTCGAGTCCGGGGGCGACATGGTCGTCGAAGGAAACGTCTTCAACGCCTGGGAGCCGTCGGGCGGCGCGCGCTTCTTCGGGGGCTGGATGGCGAATCCCGGCTGCGGTCAGGAGGTGATCCTGAAGAGTCCGACGGGAGAGGTCCTCGGATTCGTCCGCCACAAGTCGCGCGGCTCCACGATCAAGGATGCCGTCGAGAACGGCCTCGAAGAGATCGCGAAGGCCATCGCCGCAGGGAAGTGAGTCGGGTTTCGCGGCGATATCATCGGCTGCCCGGAAGCGCCCGGGCCGAGGCACTCGTGACCATCAGACAGGTCTCGGGGCTTATCCTCGGACTTCTCCTTCTCTCGGGTTCCGTCCTTGCGGGCGAGCCGCCTCCCCGCGAAACCCTGCCTCCGACCCGGATGCCGGCGGTGATCGACATTCCGGCGGCGGCGCGGATGCGCGACCTCGCAGGACGGGTGACGCGCTTTTCTCCCGTGCAGACGTTCGCCTACTGGGCGCTCTTCCTGATCGTCACCACCCTCCTGACGTTTCCCCTGACCGTCTACGAGGGGTTCCTGCGCGAGCACCGGTACGGCCTCGCGACACAGACCTTTGGCCCGTGGATGGTCGACCAGCTCAAAGGCCTTCTGATCGGGATCGTCCTCGGCGGGATCCTCGCCGTGGCCCTCTTCGGGATCGTCCGGCGGCTTCAGAAGACCTGGTGGATCTGGGGCGCGGCGGTCACGGTTCTGTTTCTGGCGTTCGGCGGCATGATCGCCCCCGTTTTCCTGGTTCCGATCTTCAATAAGGTGACGCGCCTCGACGACCCCGGGGTCACCGGGCCCATCCTCAGCATGGCGCGCGCGAACGGAATTCCGGCGAGCGACGTCTACCAGATCGACGCCTCCCGCCAGACGACCCGGATGAGCGCCAACGTCAGCGGCCTCGGAAGCACGCTCCGGATCACGCTGAACGACAACCTGCTCCGCCGCGGATCCCCGCAGGAGATCCAGTCGGTCATGGGGCACGAGATGGGGCACTACGTCCTGAACCACGTCTACAAGGGAATCGTCTTCTTCGCGGCGCTCATCCTCGGCGCATTCGCGGTGCTCCGGTGGGATCTCTCATGGTCACTCGCGCGATGGGGCGCGCGATGGAACGTTCAGGGCGTCGGTGACACCGCCGTCCTCCCCCTCGTCTTTCTTCTCGTCTCGACGATCTTCTTCGTCCTGACGCCCCTCACCAACACGATCACCCGGACCATGGAATACGAGGCCGACCTCTTCGGCCTCAACGCCTCCGCCCGGCCGGACGGCTTCGCGCAGGCAGCGATCCACCTCGGGGAATACCGAAAGATGAGCCCGGGGCCTCTCGAGGAGTGCCTCTTCTACGACCACCCGAGCGGCCGGAGCCGGATCTTCGCCGCGATGCGCTGGAAGGCCGAGCACCTCGCGCTCTTCCGCGAATCCGTCCCGCCACCCTGACGCTTCTCCCTAGGGGAAGATCTTCCCCGGATTCAGGATCCCGTTCGGGTCGAGCGCGCTCTTGATCGCACGCATCGCGGAGACGAAAGCCTCGTCCCGGCGCATCGGCAGGAGGTCTCGGAGGACGAGGCCGACGCCGTGCTCCCCGGTGATCGTCCCACCCAGCCGGACGGCCTCGGTGTAGATCGCGCGAACCGCGTCGTCGAAGACGTTCGGGCCGGAGGGCGCAGTCCCTTCCCGGAGGAGCCGGACGTGGAGGTTCCCGTCCGCCGCATGGCCGTAACAGAAAGGGTGGAGGTCCGCCGCCGTGGCGATTCTCCGAACCGCCTCGACGAGCGCGACCAGCTCGCTCCTCGGGACGGCGAGATCCAGCTCGATGGAGACGCCGAGGTCGTGGATCGCCTCGGCGATCCCGCGGCGGACGTCCCAGAGCGTCCGCCGCTTCGCCTCGTCTGTCGCGAGGGCGACGTCGAGGGCGCCGGAGTCGAGGAGGATCTCCCCGGCCCGCGTCACGTCGCGCTCGACCTCCTCTTCGGAGCCGCCGTCGAAGTCGAGGAGAATCCGCGCTTCGGCCTCCTGGAAGGGCACGCCGACGCTTTTCTTCTTCGAGGAGATCTCGACCGACGGGCGATCCACGATCTCGCACGCCGAGGGGACGAGACCGCGGCGGTGGATCTCCACGACGGCGGCCGCGGCGGTCGGAAGCGATGGAAAGGGCGCCAGGACCGTCGCCCATGCGGCGGGCTTCGCGATCAACCGAAGCCACGCGGCCGTCACGACCGCCAGCGTCCCCTCGCTCCCGACGAGAAGCGACGTCAGGTCGTACCCGGCCACGTCCTTGCGCGTCTTTCCGCCCGTCACCGTCACGCGCCCGTCGGCAAAGACCGCCTCGAGGCCGAGCACCCACTTCCCGGTCACGCCGTACTTGGCCGCGTGCGGCCCACCCGCGTTCTCGGCGACGTTTCCGCCGATGAGGCACGACCCGCGCGAGGCGGGATCGGGAGGGTAGAAGAGCCCCTTCTCCTCGACCGCCTCCTGCAGCGTCTGCGTGACGACCCCGGCTTCGGCGACGGCCACGAAGTTCGCCGTGTCGATCTCGCGGATCGCGTTCATCCGCTCGAGTGACAGGGCGACCCCGCCATGGAGCGCGAGAGCCCCTCCCGACATCCCGGTCCGCCCCCCCTGCGGCGTGACGGGGATCCGCTGCGCGTCACAGACGGCGAGGATCCGGGAGACCTCCTCCGTCGTCCGCGGCTTCACGACGGCCGCAGGGGCCGCGACGAGATCGCGTGTCCAGTCCTTGCCGTACGCCACGAGTTCGTCCGCCGCCGTCACGACGTGCGACGCCCCCGCGATCGACGCGAGCGCCCTGATCTCCTCCGCCATGAGGTCGCGCCGGGCCACGAGACGGATCTTAAGATCCCGCCATAGAATCGCCATGACATTCTCCGGAGGAGCACCATGACCAGCTTCGAAGATTCGATCGCCGCGGACGCCCGGCGCGACCCGGAGACCTTTCGGACCATGCACGTCGACGCGCTGGTTCACTGGGCGGTCTTCGAGAAAGACGCGAAGAAGCGCGACGAGGCGCGCCGCGCGATTCGCCGATCCGCGGCGGTCTTCGGCATCCTCCCGGCCTCGATCCACGACCTCTACATGGCGATCGGCCACGGCGAGTCCGGGGGCTTCACGGTTCCGGCCATCAACGTCCGGATGCTGGCCTACGACACGGCGCGCGCGATCTTCCGCGCGGCGAAGAAGCACGACGTCGGGACGTTCATCCTCGAGATCGCCAGGAGCGAGATGGGCTACACGGATCAGCGGCCCGCCGAGTACGCCGCCGTGATCCTCGGCGCGGCGATCAGGGAGGGGCATACGGGCCCCGTCTTCCTCCAGGGGGACCACTTCCAGGTCAACGCGAGGAAGTACGCGGCCGACCCGAAGCCGGAGCTCGAGGCGATCGGGCTGCTCATCGACGAGTCGCTCGCGGCCGGCTTCTACAACATCGACATCGACACCTCGACGCTCGTCGAGCTCGGGAAGGCGAACGTCACGGAGGAGCAGCGGAAGAACTTCGAGAACGCGGCTCACTTCACGGCGCACATCCGCACCCGCGAGCCGAAGGGGATCACGGTCTCCGTCGGCGGCGAGATCGGCGAGGTGGGCAAGGACGTCTCCTCCCCCGAGGAGTTCCGCGC
>JBBIPB010000006.1:0-43917 GCA_037443065.1 Acidobacteriota bacterium
GCGCTGAGAAAGATCAACGGGCTCGTCGAGAGCCTTCTCGAGATCGAGATCCATGGATCGGGCCCTCCCCAAGGCGGGCCGCGAAGTATAGGGAATAATCCCCATGAATGCGAGTTGCGGTCGATGCGAGGCCGTTCGAGGAGCGGCTCACCGGAGCGGGACGGGTCCTCGAAGGGCTTCTTCCGGCGTGGCGACGCTCGTTTCCTCTGGACCGGTTCGTCCTCCTCTCGCCGCGGCGCGTCTTCCTCCCCGCCACGCTCGCCGGAGACCCGGCCGTCGAGGTCCATACCGGCCCCGCGATCCCCGGGACGCTCTGGCTCCAGACGCTCGCGGCCCCGGCAGCCCGGCGGCGAGGCGCGGACCTCTTTCTCGGCTCGCTCGCAATCGTGCCGGCGCTCTCGACGTTTCCGTCCGTCGCCCTCGTCCACGACCTGACGCCGCTCCTCTTCCCGGAGTGGCATTCGCGGAAGAACCGGCTCGGCTTCGTTCCCTTCATCGCCGGGTCCGTCCGGCGCGCCCGGCGGATCGCGACCGTCTCGGAATCGACGCGGGCGGATCTGATCCGCGTCTTTCCAGAGGTTGCCGAGAAGACGGCAGTCGTACCGAACGGGCTCACGCCGCTCCCGGAGGACCCCGGCGGGCCTCCTCCGAACGGCGGCCGCCCGTACGTCCTCTTCCTCGGAACGCTCGAGCCGCGAAAAAACGTCCTGCGCCTCGTTGAGGCGCTCGAGTCGCTCTGGGACCGCCGGGCGGATTTCCCGGACCTCGTCCTTGCGGGGGGAATCGGATGGGGCCTCTCAGGTCTCTCCGAGCGCCTCGCCGCCTCGCGGCACGCCGCGCGGATCCGGACGACGGGGCGCGTGGACGACGTCGAGGCGGCTCGCCTCCTGCGCCACGGGCGCCTCCTCGCCTACCCGAGCCTCTACGAGGGCTTCGGCCTTCCGCCCCTCGAGGCGATGGGGCTCGGAACCCCGGTCGTCGGCTCCTCCGCTTCCTCGCTCCCCGAGGTGATCGGGGACGCCGGGCTCCTCCCCGATCCGGAAAGCGTCCCCCGGATTGCGGACGCCATTGAGCGGGCCAACGACGACGAGCCGTGGCGCGACGAGGCGCGCCGGCGAGGCCTCGCGCGCGCTCACGGCTTCCGGTGGGAGGCGTCGGCGGCGAAGCTCCGCGCTCTCTGCGAGGAGGCCATCGCGTGAAGCACGTCCTCCTCGACGCCAGGAAAGCGCGCGACTTCGGGATCGGGCGCTACGTTCTCGGCCTCCTTCACGCCCTCGCCCGCCGAGGCGATTTCGCGCTCTCGGCCGTCGTCTTCCCGGCCGACATCCCTCTCCTCCCCTCCGGCGTCACCCCCGTCCTTTCGACCGCCAGGCACTACTCCCCCGGCGAGCTTCTCGCGGTCCGGAGCGCCATCGCCCGCACGAAGCCCGATCTCTTCCACGCGCCGCATTACGTCGTCCCGCTCGCCCCGCCGGCGCCCACGGTCGTCACGATCCACGACCTGATGCACCTTCGTCGCCCGGAGCACGCGGCGATCCACCGGCGAGCTTACGCCGCGTGGATGATCCGCCGCGCCGTCCGGATTGGCGTGCGGATCGTGGCCGTCTCGAAAGAAACGAGACGGGATCTCATCGCGTTCGACCCGGAGGCCGCCGCGAAGGCCGTCGTCATCCCGAACGGCGCCGAGGACGGCTTCTTCCGGGCCGGAGGCGGGGCCGCGCCGGCGGAAGAGGGCCTCTCGCCCTACCTCCTTTTCGTCGGGAACGACAAGCCGCACAAGAACGTCGACGGGCTCCTCGCCGCCTTCGCGCGCCTTCGCACGTCGCGCCCGGACCTCGAGCTCCGCCTCGCGGGCGTTGAGCCCGGGCGGCGGACCGGCGAAGGCGTCCGCGCGCTCGGATTCGTTCCCGACGGGGAGCTTCCCGCCCTCGTGGCGGGGGCACGGGCGCTCGTCCTTCCCTCTTTCGCCGAGGGATTCGGGCTCCCGGTCCTCGAGGCGCAGGCGGCCGGGACGCCCGTCGCCTGCTCGGATCTCCCCGCGCTCCGGGAGGCGTCCGGGGAGGCCGCGGCCTTCTTCGACCCGTCAGACCCGGAGTCGATCGCGAGGACGGTCGAGCGCCTCCTCGGCGACGAGGCCGCGAGGTCCTGCCTCCGCGAGGCCGGTCGGGCCCATGCCGCCGCCTTCACCTGGGACCGCGTGGCGGAGAGGACCGCGGCGCTCTACCGTGAGGCGCTGGGCCGATGAAGGTCGCCCTCGTCCACGACTGGCTGACGGGGACCCGCGGGGGCGAACGGGTCCTCCGGGAGCTTTCGCTCCTCTTCCCCGACGCGACGCTCTTCACGCTCTTCCGTTTCCCGGGGACCGTACCGGCGGACGTCGAGCGCCTCGAGATCCGGACGACCTTCGTCCAGCGCCTCGTTTCCCCGGGGCGCGACTATCGGCGGCTTCTCCCCCTCTTCTTCCCCGCCGCGGAGACCTGGGACCTCTCGGGCTTCGACCTCGTCCTCTCGTCCTCGCACTGCGTCGCGAAGAACGCGCGGAAGGACGCGCGGGCGGTCCACGTCTGTTACTGCCACACTCCCGTCCGGTATCTCCACGACCAGTTCGAGGAGTACTTCCGGAGGCGGCGGGCCCCGGTGCGCGCCCTCGCCCGGGCGGTCCGCGTCCCGCTCGCGGCCTGGGACCGCAGAGCCGCCTCCCGGGTCGACGCGTTCCTCGCGAACTCGGAGAACGTCCGGGCGCGGATCCGAAAGCTCTACGGCCGGGAGTCGCGGCTCGTCTTCCCTCCGGCCGACACGGAGTTCTTCACGCCGGAACCGTCCGTCAGGCGCGCCGGGTTCCTCGTCGTCTCGGCCCTCGCGCCGTACAAGCGCGTCGACGACGCCATCGACGCGGCGAACCGGGCGGGGCTCCCCCTCACGATCGCCGGCTTCGGCCCCGAGGAAGCGCGCCTGAAGCGCCTCGCCGGTGAGAATGTGCGCTTCGTCGGCACTCCTACCGATGAGGGGCTCCGGGAACTCTACCGGTCGGCCGAGGCCGTCCTGATGCCGGGCGAGGAGGACTTCGGGATCGTTCCAGTCGAAGCGCAGGCCTGCGGGACCCCGGTCGTGGCCCTCGGGCGTGGAGGGGCGACCGAAAGCGTGGTGGACGGGACGACCGGAGTCCTCTACTCCGAGCCCGGGACCGGACCTCTCCTCGACGCGATTGAGCGGCTTCGCCGCCTCCATCTCGACCCGGAGGCCTTCCTCCGGAGCGCCGGGCGCTTCTCCCGGGAGCGGTTCCGGGTGGCGCTGACCGCCGCCCTCGACGCCGCTCTCCGGGTGGCGGGGCGCGCGGACCTCGCCGGGGAATTGGCGCGACGGCTCCCCCCCGGGAGCCGTAGAATCCCCGGAGTCTCGCTCCCATGATCCGCCGACAGACCCGCCGCCTGCAGGCGACCTTCCTTCTCGCCGACGTCCTCGCCACGTGGGGGGCGCTCGCCGCCGCGTACCTGATCCGTTTCCAGTCGGTCTGGCCGGCCCCGAAGGGCCACCAGGAGTTTTCCGACTACGCGGTCCTTCTCCCCGTCATCGCGGTCCTCTGGCCGGTCGTCTTCTACTTCCACCGTCTCTACCAGATCCGGCGCGACCGCTCGATGATCGACGAGGCGCTCGCCGTCGTCGTCGCCGTCGCCCTCGGCACGATCCTCCTCGTGGGCGTTCTATCCTTCTGGAGGACCTTCAGCTTCAGCCGGCCGCTCCTCGTCGTCTTCCTCCTCCTCGACATCCTCCTCGTCGGGGCCGTTCGCTTCGGGATTCACCGGTATCTCGAGATCGTCTGGGCCTCCGGCGTGGGTGTGCGGCGCGCCCTCATCGTGGGCGCCGGCCGCGCGGGGCGCTCGCTGGCCGACAAGCTCCTCGACCACAAGGCGACAGGTGTCAAGCCGATCGGGTTCGCGGACGACGACCCCGGCAAGCGCGACTCCGACTACCGTTCTCTTCCCGTCCTCGGGACGACCCAGGAGACGCGCGAGCTCCTCGCGCGCCACGACGTCGACACCGTCTTCCTCGCGCTCCCGGTCGAGGCGCACCGGACGATGATGCGGATCCTGCAGGACGTCGGGAACGAGATGATCGACATCCGCCTCGTCCCCGACGTCTTCCAGTTCGTCACGTTCAAGGCGGGCGTGGAGGACTTCGACGGTCTCCCGGTCATCAACCTCACTCAGGTCCCTCTCGAAGGGTGGAACTCCCTCGTCAAGCGGGGCATGGACCTCGTCCTGTCGGCCGTCGGCCTCACGACCCTCGCCCTCCTCTACCCGTTCATCGCGCTCGCAATCTGGCTGGAGGATCGCGGGCCGGTCTTCTACGCACAGGAGCGGATGGGCCTCGACGGCCGTCACTTCCGGATGTTCAAGTTCCGGTCGATGAAGGTGAACGCCGAGGAGTCCGGAGCGAAGTGGGCCGAGGAGAACGACCCGCGGCGGACGAGTGTCGGCGCGTTTCTCCGGAAGACCTCCCTCGACGAGCTGCCGCAGCTGATCAACGTCTTCCTCGGCGACATGTCCCTCGTCGGACCGCGCCCGGAACGCCCCGAGTTCGTTCACGAGTTCAAGGAGAAGTTCCCGCAGTACATGCTCCGCCACCGCGTCCGGTCGGGGATCACTGGCTGGGCGCAGGTGCACGGCTGGCGGGGGAACACGAGCCTCTCGAAACGGATCGAGTACGACCTCTACTACATCGAGAACTGGAGCGTCAGCCTCGACGTGAAGATCCTCTGGCTGACGCTCCGCTGGGGCTTCACGCACAAGAACGCGTACTGATGGGATCCGGGACGGGCTGGCCACTCGACGCCGCCCTCCTCCACGCGGGCTTCTTCCTCCTCGGCGTCCTCCTCCCCGGCGCCGCCCTCCTGTCGTTCCTCCCGCCGGAGGAAGGGGAAACCGGGGGACCCCTCGCCCTCCTCCGGCTCGCGGCCGCCGGCGTTCTCTGGAACACGCTCCTCTTCGGAGCCGTCCTGCTGTTCAGGCCCTCCGGCCCCCTCCCCCGTTCCACGGTCCTCGGGGGTGTGGCCGCCGCGACCGCCGTCCTCGTCGTCTCCTCTCTCGTCCTCCGGCGCGCCCGGCTTCGAACGCTCCTCGTCGCGGGGATCCGCGGTGTCTCGCCTCTCCTCGCAGGGCTCGCCCTCCTTTGCGGTCTTTTCTCCACACGCGCTTTTCCCCATGTCGCCGACTGCCTGCAGCTCCACTGGACCGAGAATCTCGTCGCCGGGAACCCCGCCGGAGGTAACTCCGGCGCTCTCGGCTTCTCGGCCTGGATTCTCTTCCCAGGCCTCGTCCGAGCCGATCTTCCCCTCGTCTCGAGCGGCGCCGCCGCACGGCTTCCGCTCTTCCTGCTCGCGTTCGTCGCCGCGCACGCGCTCGTGGTCGCCGCGAAGGCGCGTCGCGTCGCGTTCGGGACCGGGCTCCTGATTCTGACCGTCCTGGCGAGCCACTTCGGACGTATCGGGCTCGTCGAGTTCGGGAAGGACTCGCTCTTCGGCCTCGTCTTCGCGATGGCGTACGTCTCCGCGCTCCCCCGCGGGAGGCCCGGGGAAGGACGGCGCGAACGCGGCCTCTTTTTCGCCGCTTCCGTCCTCCTCGGCGTGATCACGTTTCCGTTCCTCGCCCTTCTCTCCGCCCTCGACCTCGCCTCCCGCCTTCCCGAGGGAGGGGTGCGAAGCGAATTCCGGTCGCTTGCCCTCTTCGCGGTTCCCGCGGCCCTTCCGGCGATCGCCGTGATGAGTCGCTCTCCTCTTGCGCTGATCGCAGCGACTCTGGCCGTCGCCGTCCTCCTCGCGTTCGCACTTCCGGAACGACCGGCGAGAATCGCCTGGGCGGGGTCCGGAGCGCTCATCGGGCTCCTTCCTGCCAGCTTCTTCGTCGCCCTCGCCGTGGCCGGCGCCCTCCTGATGCCGATCCGCCTTCTCATGACGACGCGGTTCGATTCCGCGCATCGGGCGGTTCTCGAAGCGTGGGCACCGCTCGACGGCCGGACCTCCTTCGCCTCGTACCTTCTTACGTCCGGAGGGCTCCGGTTCCTCCCGGTCGCCGTCGTCGCCATCCTCGGCGTCCTCGCCTATCTCCTCCGGCGCCCCGAGCGGCGTGACCCGTCGTTCACGGCCCTCGCTCTCGCCCCCCTGGTCCTCTCCCTGCTCGGGCTCTCCCTCGCACTCCTCCCGATCCGGCCGATCCGCCCGTTCCACGTCTGGGACCTCGTCAAAGACGTTCCGCTCTGGCTGATGGGCCCTTTCTGGGGGCTCTTCGCGGTACTCGCCGTCGACGACGCCTGCGGGCGCCTCCTCGGGCGGCTCTCCGACAGAGTGCTCGCGCTGGCGCTCGGAGTCGCGGTCTTTCTCGGAGTCGTCGCCAAGAGACACACTCTTCCGACGACCTTCCGGCCGGCAGTCCTGACCGCAGCCGCAGGACATCAGGACGGGGACGTGGCCGCGCTCTGGCAGGAGGTCTGGGATCGGCGGGCCGACACGCGGTCGATCCTGGCCGAACGCGGCTCACTTGGCGGACGCGGCCTCCCCGAGCTCATGGGCTTCAGCTACTGCGGCGTGACGGACGCCGGCGAGACGTCCCCGGCGGACGTCGCGATCGCTCCGGCCGACCTCCCCGCCCTCGTCGTCGTCGACCCGTCCGGCGCCAGGCGTCTTCTTGCAAAGACCGGAGTCCGCGTCGTGCGGCGCTTCGAAGGGAACGACGATCTGCTCCTCCGGATCCCCGCGGCCGAGTCGCCTTCGGCCCGCTGATCGTCAGGCGGACGCCGAGGCGCGCGCCGCGGCGCGCAGCGCGCGGAGGCGATCGCGAGCCGCCCCTTCTTCCTCGGGTCTCCAGGCTCCCGGCGAGAAAGACTCGCGGACGTAGGCCTCGACGACCTCCTTCGCGAGCGCGTACGCCGCCGGGGCGATTCGCTTCGTCTCGGAGAGCGTCTCGACAGGGGCGGACGAGGCCGGGAGCCGCGCGCCGTGCCGGCGGAGGATCCGCTGGAGCTTCCGGTATGCCGCCGCCGCGGGCGGGAGGCTTCGCGTCGAGCCCACCGCGTGCCGGACGACGAAGACGCCGAGGAGCACCGCCACGCCCACGATGACGAGCGCGGCCGCGGCCAGTCCTGCGCGTCCCATCGAGGCTCCGGCCGCGGCGATGACACCCCGAAGCCGCGCGAGCGCGTCCCGCGCCGAGGCGGCGATCGTCCCGGCCCTCTCGCGCGCGGAACGGAGCAGCTCGATCTGGTCGCCTTGCGTGAACCCGAGAAGGAACCGGTCGTAGAGGAACTCGGCGCCGTCTGCGAGCTGCCGGAGACGCGAGAGGAGCGGCACCCGGGTGACCCCGGGAACGCCCGGCGCGGGGGTCGGGTCGAAGGCGATCCACCCTTTGTCCCCGCACCACGCTTCGACCCACGCGTGCGCGTGCTCGCCCCGGATCAGGACGTACTGTCCGAACGGCCCGATCTCTCCCCCCGCGAACCCCGCGACGAAGCGGCTCGGAATCCCGAGCTCCCGGAGCAGGAGCGCCATGGCCGTCGCGAAGCTCTGGCAATGCCCGCTCTTCTTCGTGGTCAGGAAAGTCGGGACGCCGTCCGGTCCGGGCGGAAGACCCTCGAGCGCGTAGGTGAAGTCGGAGCGGAGCCAGGCTTCGATCGCCGCCGCTGCCGCCTCGGGATCCCGCGTGGGGTCGATCCCCGCCGTCCGCTCGCGAGCGATCCTTTCGAGCGCTTCGGAGCGAGGCGCGGCCGACGTCTCCGCACGGCTCCCCGGCGAGCGGTCCGGCTCGGGCGCGTCCCCGACGAACGCCGTGTACCGGAGCGTCCGCTCGGGCCGGTAGAAGAGCCGGAGATTCCGCGCCTCGTCGCGCTCCAGCTGCGCCGAGGTCCAGCCGCGGAACGACGCCTCCTCGAATCGGAGCGCCGTCCCCCGGACCGGGAACGGGATGTAGCGGGAATCGAGTGGGAGAAGATCGATCTCGACGGAATGTCGTTCGTCCGCGACCGGGGCTCTCCGGAAACCGAGCGGAACGAGGGCGCCGGCCGCGGCGGGAAGGAGCCGTCCGCGTGACGGGGGGTTCCTCCAGGCGCGGCCGTCCCAGCTCTCGTAGGCGGCGACCCGGAGGCGGAGAAGCCCTTCCGTCCAGCTCTCGCCGCTGCCCGGCGACGTGAGGCGCGCGAGGACGCGGTCGCTCCGCTTGAGCGTCCCGAAAAGATCGGGCTCGGCCGTCTCCGAGATTCCCGTGGTGATCTCCTGCCCGCTCGCGACCCCCCGGACGTAGGGAGCGCGAAGGCGCGGCAGGAACACGAAGAACGGACCCGCGAGAACGAGTGCAGCGGCGACCGACGCGCCGAGCGAGCCCCACCCGGGGAGCCCCGCGGCGCGGGGGTCGCGGCTCCATTCCTCCGGAGCGGCAGCCAGATCGCGCAGGAGGGACCACCGGACGAGAACGCGCCATGCCACGACCCCGAAAGCCGCGACGAACAGGAGGATCGAGACGTGGAAGGAGGTCGAGACCGACGCGACGAAGAGAAAGCCCGAGAGGACGAGCGCCATCGAGAGATCCCGCTCCCGACGAAGAGACGCGAGCCGGAAGACCATCGTGAAGAGGAGAAGGTGGAGCGTGGCCCGGAGAAGGCTGTGGCTGCCGTAGCGGACGTCGGCCCAGTAGACCGGAAGATAGAGGAGGCCTGCCACGTTCAGGAGAGCGTTCGAGACGCGGATCGGCCGCCCGCGACGCGCCCGGAGGAGGATCGCGCCAAGCGCGACGAGATAGAGGGCGAGGAGACCGACCTCGAGCGCGTACGTGAAGAAGAGCGGGACGGGGGCGAGAGCCGCGAGCGTCCCGACCGCGAGGAGCCGCTCGCGGAGAAACGGAAGGGGGGGTTCCGGGCGTTTCGTCATGCGGCCCGTCCGCTCCGGGAAACGGCGACCAGGAAGACGCTGATCGACGGCGGGGGGACGACGGCTGCCGGCGCGGGGCCCGACGACGGCTCCACGAGAGCCAGCGCCGCGAGGAGTGCCCTCCGGTGCGCAGGACCGGAGCCGGGCCGAACCACCGAACCGCCGAGCAGGAGGCCGACGCGGCTCCCGCGCGCGAGGAGCTGGAGGGCGAGGCCCGCCGCCTCCGAGACCGCCGTCTCGAAGCCATCGCTCCAGTCCGGCCCGGAGCCTTCCGGGCGACGGACGTCCAGCACGACCAGCGCGTCGCGACCTTCCTCGGCCGCGCGCTCCTTGATGATGAACTTCCCCTGGCGCGCCGTCTGCGGCCAATGGACGTCGCGCGGGTCGTCGCCGATGACGGCGTCCCGAAGGTTCCGGATCTCCGCGCCGCGCCCGGAGTGCCGCGACCGCGGGTCGCCGCTCTCGGTCTGCCGTGGATCGGGACGCGGGGGCGAACCGAGGCGGAGCGCCGGGTAGACGACCCGCTCGTCGGCCACCTCTCGGACCCGCCCTTTCCGGAAGAGGCCGATCGGGAAGCCGCTGTAGACGAGAAGCGACTCGGCACGGCGCCGCCCGCGCCGGGGGAAGACGAGGTCGACGCCCCGCGTCTCCTCGGCGCCGGCCGCCACGAGGGGAAAGAGGATCGGCGCGGCCGCCCCGCCGATCTTGACGAGAACCGCGCGGCGCGGGAGCCGGCCGGAGTTCCTGAGCCGGAGCGCGAAGCGGGACGGCTCGCCCGCGAAGACCTCCGCCGGGCCGTCGAGCCAGACGTCGAGCCCCTCCACGTTTCTTCGCGAGACGACGCCGGAGACGACGAGGACGCCGAGGAAGACCGACACGAGGAGATAGAGGCCGTTGTTCCCCGTGTTCGTCGCGCCGATCGCCACGACGAGCGTCATCAGGATGAAACCGAGGCCGAGGTTCGTGACGCGGACGAGGATTCCCGTGTCGAGAAAGCGGCGGAGACCTCTCGCAGCCCGGGCCGGCTCGCGAGGGGCGCTAGAGGGGGACGCTGGTTTCATCCAGGATCCGCTGGATGGCGTCGCGCTCCTTGCGCCCCGCCGCGGTGGCGTCGAACGCTCCGGGGAGGGACGCGAGAACGCGGTGGGCGAGCACCGGGATCGCCACCCGCTTGACGTCGTCCGGAGTCGCGAACGCGCGCCCCGAGACGAGGGCCCGCGCCTGGACGGCCCGGAAGAAGCCCTGCGCGCCGCGCGGCGAGACGCCGAGAATCAGGTCGCGACTCTTTCGCGTCCGCGCCACGATCTCGAGGACGTAGTCCATCAGCTTCTCGACGACCGTCACCCGCTCGGTTGCCTCCTGCGCCTCCCTCAGCTCGGCCAGCGACATCTCCGGCGCGAGCGCCGCGAGGACGCGGTCGGCCCCACCCGCAATCAGGAGGCGGCGCTCCTCGGACCGTTCGGGGTAGCCGAGGGAGATCCGCATCAGGAAGCGGTCGAGCTGGGACTCCGGCAGCGGGTAGGTCCCGAGGTACTCGACCGGGTTCTGCGTCGCGAGGACCAGGAAGGGCTCCGGGAGCGGACGGGTCACGCCGTCGGAGCTGACCGCGCGTTCGTTCATCGCCTGGAGGAGGGCCGCCTGTGTCTTCGGCGTTGCGCGGTTGATCTCGTCGGCGAGGAGGACCGGCGTGAAGACGGGGCCGGGGTGGAACTCGAACTCCTGCGAGCGCGCGTTGAAGACCGTCAGGCCGAGGATGTCCGAAGGGAGGGTGTCGGGCGTGAACTGGATCCGGTGGACGCCCACGCCGAGCGTCCGGCCGATCGCCGTCGCGAGGGTCGTCTTCCCGACGCCCGGGACGTCCTCGATCAGAAGGTGCCCGCGGGCCAGAAGGCAGACGACCGCGTCTTCGACGGCCGAGGCCGGCCCCCGGTAGGCCGTCCGGACCGCGGCGACGAGGCGGGCGACGGGGTCGAGGACGCGTGCGGGTACCGGCACCGCGCTCACGGCCGAGATCCCTTCGCGACGGATTCCTCGACGTAGCGCCGAAGCTCGTCGAGCGCGTCCCGGCGCGTCACGAGGAGGCCGTCCGGAGACTCCACGACGGCCAGACCCGAAACGCCGATGACGCAGACGGGCTTCCCCGGGACGAGGACGAGGTTGTTCGGCGCGTCGATCGCCGTGACGTTCCCGTCGAGGACGTTCCCGTTCGAATCCGGCGTCCGGAAGTCCCGGATCGCTTCCCAGGAGCCGAGGTCGCTCCACCCGCAGGCGCAGGGGACCGTGAGAACCCGCCGGGCTTTCTCCATGACCGCGACGTCGAACGAGACGGACGGGGACGTAGAGAATGACTCTTCGAAAGAAGGGAGATCCCCCGCGAGCCGAGCCGAATGCGCGCGACGAGCCGCCTCAAGGACGGCGGGACAGGATCGCTTCATTTCCTCGAAGAGAAGAGAAATCCGGAAGACGAAGATGCCGGCATTCCAGAGGTGCCGTCCATCGCGTGAGTACTCTTCGGCCAAGCCACGCGACGGCTTCTCCACGAAACGCGCCACAGGAAGCGGGGCGCCCCTTCCCCCTTTCGAGGAAGATCCCCCGGCGCTCTCTTCGGACACCTCGATGTAGCCGAAGCCCGTCTCCGGCCGCGTCGGCGGGATGCCGAGCGTGACGAAGGCGCCGCCCGACTCCGCCGCCCGGGAGGCCGTCCGGAGCGCGGCCAAGAAGGCGTCCTCGTCGCGAACCGCCTGGTCGGAGGGAAGGACGGCGAGAATGCCTTCCGGCGCCTCGGCCTCGATGGTGAGGGCGGCCAGGGCGATCGCCGGCGCCGTGTTTCGCCGCGTCGGCTCGAGAACGAGCCGGGAGTCAGCGATTTCGGGAAGCTCCCTTCGGACAAGCTCCGCGTGCGCCGTCCGGGCGGAGATCCAGACGTTCTCGGCCTCTACGAGCCGCGCCGCCCGGTGGAACGTCTCCCGGAGGAGCGACTCGTGTCCGGCGAGAGGCAGAAAGGGCTTCGGCCGCGCGTCCGTCGAGAGGGGCCAGAGCCGGGTCCCGCTTCCTCCGGCGAGGATCAGGACGTGGATTCGCGGCTGCGCCATCGGTTCATTCTACGGATGCCCCCTCTTCGACGCCGTGTTGGCGGGCGGAAGCAGGGGCTCAGCGCTCTTCTTCTTCGATCCGCGTCCGGAGGAAGCCGACGTCACTCTTGTCGCTGTCACGGACGGTGTCCTTCATCAGGATCAACAGCGGCTTGCTGGCGACGGGGATGTCGACGTCGCCCACTCGCCGGATCTCCACACCCCTCCTCTGCGCCTCGGAATAGCCGATTCCGCATGCTTCCGCCATCAGATCGACGACGACCTCGTCGGCAACCCGTACGACGCGGTATTGCCCTACGTCGCCGTCTCGGACCTCCGCGATGGCGTTGTCCGGGAGATCCTTCATCGCCCTCTTGAGGGCCCGGACGTTCTCTTCGGAAGGGTCGACGAGGAGGTCGATGTCCTTGGTCGTGCGCACGAACCCGTGGAGGACGACGGCAAAGCCTCCTATCAACACATATCGCACCCCCTCCCGATTCAGCGAGCGGCACAGGGCTACGAGGTCTTCGAGCTCAGGCGCGCGTGAGTAGCCGCGATCCGGCGGGTCATCCATTCATCGGCCTCTTCATGGCTCGCGAAGCGGTAAACCCCGCGTGGCACCAGAGCGTTCCCGCGAAGCCGGTTCAGCGTCCGCTGGAGAATGGCGGAATCCTTGAGGACATCCTCGCCCGGCCCGCGCCTCGAAACGACCTTCACGGGAACAGCGTACCGGTCGTCCGCGGGCCGGTCAATCCGCATCCGCGCGAGGGAACTCCCGGTGGCGGAGTCAGCGGAACGCGAGAAGGCCCGCCACGAGGACGACGGCCACGAAGAGACCCCCGAGAATGTCGTCCGCCATCACGCCGAGCCCGCCCGGCAGCGACTCGGCCTTCCCCACGGGCCCCGGCTTGACGACGTCCACGATCCGGAAGAGGACGAACGAGAGGGCGACGAGTCCCCAGAAGAGAAACGGCGTGGCGTCCCGGGCGAGCGCGTAGACGGGAAAGGCCGAGATCGCCTGGCCGGCCACCTCGTCGATCACGACCTCCGACGGATCGCCGCGCTGCCGGAGCCGGGCGACCGTTCCGGCAACGGCGATCCCGCCGATCGACGCTGCCGCCGCGAAGGCCGCGAGCCCCGGCAGTCCCCCGAGGCGATACGCCGCCTCCACGAACGGGAGCGCGAAGAGGCTCCCCCACGTCCCCGGCGCGATCGGCAGAAGCCCCGATCCGAACCACGTGGCGAGAAACGCCGAGACGGGGGCGGCCCGAAAGAGGTCCCGTATTCCGAGGGGCTCGCCCGACCCTTGATTTCCGCCCATCCCGGGCCTATCTTGCACTCATTCCTTCCGTGCCGCGCGCGCGGCGTGTCCTTTCCTCCCGACATCCACCCCGGCCGAGCCTCGAAACCTATAATCCGCCGTCTCTCACGTGGACGGGAAAGAGAGGACCTTCATGGTCGAAGCCAACAAGGAAAAGCTCAAAGCCCTCGAGCAGGCCGTCGCCCAGATCGACCGACAGTTCGGAAAGGGGGCGCTCGTCCGCCTCGGCGACAAGCCGCGCGAGGCGATCAGCGCCATCTCCACCGGATCCATCGCCGTCGATGCCGCTCTCGGCATCGGGGGAGTCCCCCGCGGCCGCGTCGTGGAGGTCTTCGGCCCCGAGTCGTCGGGGAAGACGACGCTCACGCTGCACATCATCGCGGAGGCGCAAAAGCGCGGCGGGCTCGCCGCCTTCATCGACGCCGAGCACGCCATGGACCCCGACTACGCGAAGAAGCTCGGCGTCGACGTCGACAACCTGATGGTCTCGCAGCCGGACTCTGGCGAGCAGGCCCTCGAGATCGCCGAGGCGCTCGTCCGGTCGGCCTCCATGGACGTCGTCGTCATCGACTCCGTCGCGGCGCTCGTCCCGAGGGCCGAGCTGGAGGGGGAGATGGGGGACGCGATGGTCGGCCTCCAGGCGCGCCTCATGTCGCAGGCGCTCCGGAAGCTGACGGCCGTCGTCTCCAAGTCGAAGACGACGCTCGTCTTCATCAACCAGATCCGCGAAAAGATCGGCGTCATGTTCGGGAATCCCGAGACGACGACCGGCGGCCGGGCCCTGAAGTTCTACTCGTCGGTCCGTATCGACATCCGCCGGATCAACGCGATCAAGGACGGCGAGGAGGTCGTCGGCTCGCGGACGAAGGTGAAGATCGTCAAGAACAAGGTCGCGCCCCCCTTCCGGAGCGCGGAGTTCGACATCGGGTACGGCGAGGGGATCTCGAAGACCGGCGAGCTGATCGACCTCGGGCTCGAGCACAAGATCGTCGAGAAGTCCGGGGCCTGGTTCAGCTACGGCGACCTCCGTATCGCCCAGGGGCGCGAGAACGCCAAGCAGTTCTTCCGCGACAACCCGGACCTCGCCGCGGAGATCGAAAAGAAGATCCGGGAGACGCTCGGCCTCCCGGCGGGCGACGTCGTGGCGGCGGCGCCGCCCCCGACAGCCGTCTCGACGCCGCACCCGAAGTCCGCCGCTTCGGAGAAGAAGAGGTAGCGTGGGGAGGGCCCGGCCCGCGGGCCTCGCCCTCCTGCTCGCGCTGACTGCGGCCGGCCCGGCGGAGGCGGAGGCGCCCCGGGCGCCGTTCGTCGGGCCTTGGGTCGTCGTCGGCCCCGGCGATTCCCGGATCGCGGCGCTCGCCTCCGCGCCCGCGGCGCCTCTCTCGCCGAACGCTCCGGGGCTTCTTCTGAGGGTCGGCCCGTCCGCGTTCGGGGACCCGGGAGCCGGGAGGTCGGCGGGAGCCCTCGTGGCCGCCGCCCGGAGCGCGGGGTGGCGGGCCGGTCTCGCCGTCGATCTCCCGGACACCGACGTTCCCAGGAAGCCGCGCGAAGACGAGGTGGCGACGCCCGAGGCTCTCTATCCCGGCCTCGGGCGGCTCCTCACGGCGGCGACCGGAGCCGACCTCTTCGTCCTCGGCTTCCCGAAGCTCGAGGAGGAAGACCTCCCGGCCCGACGCTTCGTCTTTCGAAAAATCGCCTCCTTCATCCGCGCGGCGAATCCCGCCGCGAGGATCGCGCTCGTCGTCAACACGGGCTCCGGCGTGGGCCTCTTCCCCGCCGTCACGAGAGATCTCCTCCGCGACGACGTCGCCGCGTACGTGGACCTTCTGGGCCTCCAGGCGGAGGCCGGTCCTCCGGTTCCGAAGACGCTGCGGGCGGCCGCCGACGACCTCTCCGAGGGACGACCGCTCCTGCTCGTGACACCGCCGCAGCGCGACGCGGCGTCTCTCCTCGACCTCGCCGCGCGCTTCGCGCCGCAGGGCGTCCCGGCCGTCGCCGCGCCGCTTGAGCCCGACGTGAACGGCGATGCCGCCCTCCTCCGGTTCGGGCAGCTCCTCACGGGCGATTTCGGTCCCGACGCCCGCAGCGTATCTGCCCGGACGAAGGAAGGATCGCCCCTCCCCGCGTACCGCTTTCTCGCGAAATCCGGCCTCGGTGGCGTCGTCCTTCTGCCCGGGACCGACGGGAGCGGAGCGCCCTTTCGGGGGGAGGTCGCGCTCACTCTCGACGCGGACGCCTACGCCGCCTTCGAGGTGACCGAGCTCTCGACGGGACGAAGCGGACGGTTCGGGATTCCCCGGTCGAGGGGGGCGCCGACGCTGACGCTCTCCACGGCGTCGGGGCCCCTTGCCGTCGTCCTCGTCGCGCGCGAGCGCCCGCCGGCCGAGCTTCAGCAGGCGCGCGTCTCGGCGACGGCCTCCCGCGGCATCACAGCGGAGGAGATCATCGCAGGGCATCAGACGTGGCGCGCGGCGCGCGATGCACGGTGGAAACGGCTCGCCGCCCGCGACACGACCTCCTGGCGGATCCGCATCGCCGAGGTCAACCGGTCTCTGGAGCTGACGATTTCCGGATCGTTCTTCTTCGAGCCGGGGAAGGGCTACGACTGGGCGTGGGAGGAGGCCTTCTTCGACGGCGTCCGATGGCCGGGAAGGACGGTCCCGAAGCTCCCCCTCCTCCAGCCCGAAAGGGTCTCCGAGCTTCCGCTCGAGCTGACCTTCGGAGACGCCTACCGGTACCGCCTCGACGGAGAGGTGGAGGTCAGGGGCGTTCCCTGCTGGCGGCTCGCCTTCGACCCCGTCGCAGAGTTCTCCGAAAAGCCGATTTACGAAGGAGACGTCTTCATCTCGCGCGCCGACTACTCGGTGATTCGCGTCCGCGCGCGACAGAAGAACCTCTCGGGAGACGTCCAGTCGGCCGACGAGACGACCGACTTCGAGGAGGTCGCCCCTTCGGCCGGGGGACCCGCCATGCGCTTTCCCGTCCACGTGACGGGGCAGACGATCTTCCGGACCTTCTCGCGGACGACCGTCATCGAGCGCGACACGCACCTCACCGACGTCGTCCTCGACCCGCCCGATTTCGGGGAGCGAAGGACCCGCGCCCTCACGTCGAACGACGTCATGGTGCGCGACACCGAGAAAGGGATTCGCTACCTCGAGAAAACGAAGGAAGGGGAGCGGCGTCCCGCCGACCACCCGAAGAGCAGTCAGCTCTTCGGCCTCGCAGGCACCTACTACGACTCCTCGCTCAGCTCCCCGCTCCCGCTCCTCGGCGTCTACTACATCGACCTCGACGTCGGAAAGAGCGGAGACCAGACCCAGATCTTCTTCGGCGGCGTCCTTCTCGCCGGCTCCTGGAACCGGACGAGCGTCTTCGGAACGAAGCTGGAGGCCGGGGGGGACGTCTTCGGCATCGCCGTTCGCGGCACCGACACCACCTTTCAGGGAGGCGAGAAGGTCGAGGCGGAACAGGTCAAGACGAGGTCCTTCGGCTTCAACCTGAACCTTGCGTACCCGATCGTTCCGCACCTGAAGGTCGCGGTTGCTGCCGGACTGGGCCACCGCGATTTCGCCGAGGGAGACAACGCCTCGCCGGACTTCGCCGTTCCCTCCAGCCACTGGCTCACTCGACTCGAAGGCCGCCTGACCCTCGATCTCGCCGGATACGCTCTCTCCGGGCGCTACGGCTGGAACAGACGATCACGCTGGGACCCGTGGGGCTTTCCGGGCAATCCGGACTACGCCCCCGAAAAGGATGCCTACCGGACGTGGGGCGTCACCCTCGCGAAGGACTTCGCGCTGCCGAAGTTCCAGCGAATCCAGGCGTCCGCGACGTGGGCCGGGACCTGGAACGCCGACCGTTTCTCGAAGATCACCTTCGGAAGTTTCGGCGGGAACTCCCTCATCGGCTTTTCGGCCGGGAGCCTTCGCGCCGAGCGGACCGTGATCCTCCGCGGCTCCTACGGCCTGATGGTCGGGAGCCTCTTCCGACTCTCGGCCGAGTACGACCACGCGTTCGTCTGGGACGCGCCGTCCGGCTACTCCGCGACCAGCTTCGGAGGGGCGGGGATCAACGGCCAGCTTCCGGGCCCCTGGTCCACGCTCGTGCAGCTTTCCACCGGCCTCCCCGTCGTCGGCCGCGAAAAGGGGCAGAGAGGCTTTTTCCTCAGCCTCGGCATCCTGAAGTTCTTCTGACGCCTCTAGAATCCCGTTCGATGCTGGCGTCCCTGGCCTTCGCCCTGCTCCTCGCCGCGCCCGCACCGCCGGGGAGCTGGCCGCTCCCGGCCGAGCTGCTCGTCGGCGCCGACGCGGCCGCCCTCGCCCCGCCCGACTTGAAGCGTCAGCTCGTGAAGCACCGCGACCGGCTGATGGCCGGAATCCGGGATGCGGCCGCCTCCGGCTCGGGAGGGGGCGACGCCGCCACCCATCGGGCCGCGGCCGCAGCGCTCGCCCGGAAAGCCGCCGGGGCCATTCGCGGGAGAACGCCGCTCGACGAGGTCGCCTACCTCGCCGGCAGGATGATTCACGAGGCCGCCGAGGCGGCGCGCCTCGCCTCCGGCGCGGACGCCGGGGAGCTGACTCGTGCCTCGAGAAGGGCGCGTTTCCTCGGCTACACAGCTCGGCCCTTCGCCGATCCCGAAGTCCTTGCGGCCAGCCTCCCGCTCGCGCCGGCTGCCGCGCCCGCGGCGGTCTACGACGCGGCCGTGACGACGTCGACACGGCTCCTCGCGTGGGTCTGGAAGAGCGCCGGCGGGGACGCGTCGATCGTCGGGAAGTACCCGGAGTCGGACGGCCCATACCCCCTTCGGGATTCCCCGTAGAATCCGCCCGCCGTGAGAAACCGTCGCCGTGCCCTCCTCTCCGTCTCCGACCGCACCGGCCTCGTCGAATTTGCGCGCGGACTCGCTGCACTCGGGTTCGAGATCGTCTCCACCGGCGGGACCGCCGCCCACCTCGCGGACGGGGGTCTCGGCGTCACCTCCGTGTCGGACGTGACCGCCTTTCCGGAGGTCTTCGGCGGGCGTGTCAAGACGCTCCATCCGAAGGTCTTCGGCGGGATCCTCTTCGACCGCTCATCGCCGCGGGACGCCGCTGAGGCGGCCGAGAACGAGATCAGCCCGATCGACGTCGTCGCGGTGAACCTCTATCCCTTCGAGGAGACGATCGCCTCCGGCTCCGCGACCTTCGCCGAGGCCATCGAGAAGATCGACGTCGGCGGGCCGGCGCTCCTGCGCGCCGCCGCGAAGAACCACGCTGACGTGACGGTCCTCTGCGACCCGGCGGACTACGCCGCCGTCCTGGAGGAGATCCGCACGGGCGGCGTCGTCTCCGCGGCCACCCGGCGCCGGCTCGCGGCGAAAGTCTTCCGGAGATCCGCCGCCTACGACGCCGCCATCGCACGCTGGTTCTCGCGCGAGGCCGGAGCCGGCGACTTTCCCGAGCGCCTGACCCGCTCGTTCGCGCTCGTCTCGACGCTCCGGTATGGCGAGAACCCCCACCAGCGCGGGGCGCTCTACGTCGACCCGGCGGCCCCTCCGGCCGCTCTCGCCCGCGCGAAGGTCCTTCAGGGCAAGGCGCTTTCGTACAACAACTACCTCGATGCCGACGCCGCGCTCTTCGCCGCCCGGACGCTCGGCGCCGGAGGCCTCGCGATCATCAAGCACCGGATCCCCTCCGGCGCCGCCGTCGCCGCGACTCTCGCGGAAGCTTTCGCGGCGGCCTGGGAATCGGACCCGGTCGCCGGCTACGGCGGGGTCGTGGCGTACAGCGGAGTCCTCGACGCCGCGGGCGCCGCGGCGCTCGGCGCGCGGTTTCTGGAGGTCGTCGTCGTCCACGATGTAACGGCGGAAGCGAAATCCCTTCTCGCGAAGAAGCCGAACCTCCGGATCCTGACCGTCGCACCGGACGCCGCGCCGCGCCCCCGCCTCGAGGTGCGCGGCATCGACGGCGGCCTTCTCGTAGAGGACGGGGACGTCGCGCCTGACGACGAGTCCTCCTGGAAGGTCGGGACGAAGCGCGCCCCGACCGAACGAGAGCGGACCGCGCTAGGTTTCGCCTGGAAGGTCGTCCGGGCGGTCGTGTCGAACGCGATCGTCGTCGCCGGCCCCTCCACGACCTACGGAATCGGCGGTGGGCGGACGAGCCGCGTCGACGCCTGCCGGGACGCCGTCGGGAAGGCGGGGAGCCGGGCACGCGGCGCCGTCGCCGCGTCGGACGCTTTCTTCCCGTTTCCGGATGGCCCCGAGGTTCTCGCCGGGGCAGGCGTCACGGCGATCATCCAGCCCGGGGGGTCGATCCGGGACGCCGACACCATCGCCGCCGCCGACGCCGCCGGCGTCGCCATGATCCTCACGGGGACGCGGCATTTCCGCCATTGACGCTCGCCCTTCTTCTCCATCTCCTCCTCGCGGCTGCCGATCCGGCCTCCGTTCTCGCGGCCGTCCGCAAGGCCTACACGGCGAGCCCGTCCTCGACCTCGCGGTTCGTCCAGACCTACGCGCCCGCGGGCTTCCCCGCCGCGACACCGGAGGCCGGGCGGGTCACGCTGCAGGCCCCGGACAGCGTCCGGTTCGACTACGACGGAGCGGAGGGGAAGACATTCACGTTCGACGGGAAGGCGGCGCGCCAGTACGTCGCGGCCGACAGGCAGATGATCGTCAGGACCCTTCGCCCCGAGGACCGGGCGAAGCTCCCGCTCCTCTTTCTCGAGTCGCCCGAGTCGGTCCTTTCGCGCTTCACGCCCACGGCGACGGAAGCGGGGAGCGGGCTCGTGGAGCTGACGCTCGACTCGAAGACGGGGATCGAGCCGTCACGACTCCTCCTCGCCGTCGACGCATCGGGTGAGGTGAAACGCCTCGTCGTGACGGACGCCGCCGGCAACCGGACGACTTTCACTTTCTCGGACAGGACGGCAGGCCCGCGGCGGCCCGTCTCGGACTTCGCCTTGAAGCCTCCGGCCGGGACGAAGATCCTCGCGGACTGAAAGGAAACAGGACGAGACATGGGCGACCCCAGCTTCGACGTCGTCTCCGAGGTGAACCTTCCCGAGGTCGCCAACGCGGTCGCGCAGGCCCGGAAGGAGATCGGCCAGCGCTTCGACCTGAAGGGGTCCGCAGCCGGCCTCACGCTCGCCGCGACCGAGCTGACGCTCACGGCGAACGACGAATTCGGCCTCAAGGCCGTGAACGAAGTCCTTCAGGGGAAGCTCGTCAAGCGGTCCGTCCCCCTGAAGGCTCTCGAGTACGGGACCATCGAGCCCGCAGCCAGGGCAACCGTTCGTCAGGTCGTCACGGTCCGCCAGGGAATCGCGATCGAGAAGGCCCGGGAGATCGTCAAGGCGATCAAGGACTCGAAGCTCAAAGTGCAGGTCTCGATCCAGGGGGACCAGGTCCGGGTCACGGGAAAGAAGAAGGACGACCTCCAGGCCGTCATTGCGCTGCTTCGGGCCGCCGACTTCGGCATTCCTCTCCAGTTCTCGAACTACCGGGGCTGACGGGCAAGCCCCCGGACATCCTCACCCCCCGGGCCGACGTACTGGCTTCGGGACAAGGCGTCTCTCCGGGATAAGATCGCCAACCGATCGATGAAGCCGAGCACGCTCAAGGAACGTCTTCTGACCACCACGCTCCCGGCCGAGGAGCGTGAGAACGGCCGCCGGCTCCTCCGGGCGCTCGAGCCGATCCGCTCGAAGCTGGAGCAGGTGGAGGAGGAGCTGGCCCGGCGAACGCGCTCCCCCATCCCGACGATCTCGCTCATCGGCGACTACCTCGTCGAGGGGGGCGGGAAACGGATCCGCCCGTCGCTCCTTCTTCTCGCGTCGAGGCTTCTCGGCTACGAAGGGGACCGGGACGTCCGCTACGCCGCCGTCATCGAGTTCATCCACACGGCCACGCTCGTCCACGACGACATCATCGACGACGCCGAGACGCGCCGCGGCCGCGCCACCGTGAACCGCCGGTGGGGAAACGAACTGACCGTCCTCTTCGGCGACTACCTCTACATGAAGTCGATGGAGATCTCGCTCGCGGAAGGGGACCTCCGGGTCCTCCAGCTCCTCTCCCGCGTGACGCTCGAGATGACCGAGGGGGAGATCATCGCGTCGGAGCGCCGGGGGCTTCTCGAGCTGACGCTGGACGGCTATCTCGACATCGTCCGGCGCAAGACGGCGCTTCTCTTTGCGGCGTCGTGCCGGATTCCGGCCTTCCTCGTCGACTCCTTCCACGGCGAGCCGGCAGAGGCGTGGGGCGAACGGCTCTGGGATTACGGCCTCTCCCTCGGCGTCGCGTTCCAGCTCCAGGACGACCTTCTCGATTACACGGCGACCGAGGAGGAGCTGGGAAAGCCCGTTCTTTCCGACCTCCGGGAAGGGAAGCTGACCCTCCCGCTGATCCTGAGTCTCGAGGACGCCACGCGCGCCGAGCGAAAGCAGATCGAGACCGTCGTGGAGGAGCGGCGCTTCGACTCCGTCGCTCCCGCCGAGATACTCGCGATCGTCGACCGTCTCGGGGCCGTGGAGCGCGCCCGGAGAATGGTCGAGGACTACGCAGAGCAGGCCCGCCAGATCGCCGAACTCTTCCCCGCCTCTCCTGCTCGGGACGGCCTCCTCCTGGCGGCCGATTTCGCCGCTCACCGGCGTAAGTAGCTTTTCTTCGAAGTAGTTACCGGTACCCGGTCATCTCCGAATTTCCTTCGGAGAATACCGAACTTCTCCCATCTCTGAGTCGACTGCTCCCTGATTCGACCAAGAGATGACGAAATTAGTTAGGCATTAGTACTCTGGCACCTGTTTTTTTTCGGATTTCTCTTGATTTTCACAACCACCGGGGGTACCTTTTCCACAGTCCCGATCCTCTGGGCCCAACGCCACGCCGAACGGAGAGGAAATGTTCGAGAGGCTCTTCCGATCGTTCCGGGCGACCTTCAGCGACTCGCGTCGTGAGGAGTTCACGCTGGAGGAGGAAGTCGCGCTCTACCGGCATCGCGCCGACGTCGCGCTCGAGGAAGAGCGCTGGAACGACGCGCTGGTCTTCCTCGCCAAGATCCTCCGCCTGAACCCGTACGACCTCCAGGCCCGCATGGCGGTCGCGTGGACGTACCACTACAAGCTGGGCGAGGCGACGAAGGCGCTTCTCACGTACGAGAAGGTGATCGCCGCCGCCGGCTACGACGAATCGAACTCCTACTCCGCCGCCGCCCGCGAAGGAATCCGCGAGCTGGCTTTCTCCGCAGCAGTTCCGTCTCTCCCGATGGACGGCCTGATGGACGAAGAGTCCGGAGCCGAGCCGTCGGGCGACGCCCCCCGAAGCGCCGCCATCTAGACCCCTCCCTCCTCCTCCCGTTCCCCGGTCCCGCGCCCGCCTCCCGGCGGGCGCCTTTTCATTCGTTGACCGTTCCTCGGGGTGCGATGCTAGTATCGAACGTGCCCCGCGTTGCGGCCGTCATCCCCTCCCGTTACGGCGCCGAGCGCTTCCCGGGCAAGCCTCTCCACCTCATTGCCGGTGTTCCGATGGTGGTGCGCGTCCTCAGAAGGGCTGAAGAGGCGGCCGGCGTCGACCTCGTCCTCGTGGCGACCGACGACGCGCGGATCGCCGCGGCGGTCGAAGCCGCCGGAGGACGCGCCGTGATGACGGACCCGGCCCTCCCCTCCGGAACCGACCGGGTCTTTGCCGCCGTGAGGGACCTTCCGGTCGACGTCGTCCTGAACGTCCAGGGAGACGAGCCGCTCATGGACGCCCGGAACATCGAGAGGGTCGCGGCGTTCCTCCTGGCCCGTCCGGAGTTTCTCCTCGCGACCGTCGCCCTCCCCCTGCCGCCGGGGAGCGCGGACGCCGACCCGAACGTCGTCAAGGTCGTCCGCGCCGACGACGGCCGGGCACTCTATTTTTCCCGGGCCTCGATTCCGTTCCGGCGCCGCCCCGAGCCCGGGCTCCGGACCCTCAAGCATCTCGGCCTCTACGGGTACCGGAAAGAGGCGCTCCGGCGGTGGACCGAGCTGCCGCCTCACCCGCTCGAGAAGGCGGAGGGCCTGGAGCAGCTTCGCGCTCTTGCGGCGGGAATGGCGATGGCCGTTCTCGACGCGGCGAGCGATTCGATCGGAGTCGACACGCCGGAGGACGCCCGGCGCGTAGAAGAGAGCCTGAAAGCGGAGAAGCCCGTCTCGGGCGGGTGAGGAGGGGACGATGGGGGCGAAGTACATCTTCATCACCGGCGGCGTGGTCTCGGGCCTCGGGAAGGGAATCGCGGCGGCCTCGCTCGGCTCCCTCCTCGAGGCGCGCGGTTTCAAGGTCACGCTCCAGAAATTCGACCCGTACATCAACGTCGATCCCGGGACGATGTCGCCGTTCCAGCACGGCGAGGTCTACGTGACCGACGACGGAGCCGAAACCGACCTCGACCTCGGACACTACGAGCGCTTCACCTCCGCGATCACGGGGAAGGCGAACAGCATCTCGACCGGAAAGGTCTACCAGGCCGTGATCGAGAAGGAGCGGCGGGGGGACTACCTCGGCAAGACCGTGCAGGTCATCCCGCACATCACGGACGAGATCAAGGACTGCATCCGGCGCGTGGCCGGAGACCACGACGTCGTCCTCGTCGAGATCGGCGGGACGGTGGGCGACATCGAGTCGCTCCCCTTCCTCGAGGCGATCCGGCAGTTCCGGCAGGACGTCGGGCGGGGCAACGCGATCAACATCCACCTGACGCTCGTCCCGCACATCGCCGCCTCGAACGAGCTGAAGACGAAGCCGACGCAGCACTCCGTCAAGGAGCTCCTCTCGATCGGAATCCAGCCCGACATCCTCCTTTGCCGGGCCGACCGCCCGATTCCGGAGGAGATGAAGAAGAAGATCGCCCTCTTCTGCAACGTAGGCGAACAGGCCGTCATCACGGCCCGCGACGTCGGGACGATCTACGAGGTGCCGCTCGCCTTCGCCCGCGAAGGCCTCGACGAGATCGTCCTCGACTACCTCTCGCTCCCCCACTACACGCGGGACCTTTCGAACTGGGAGCAGATCGTCAACAGGGTCAAGAACCCGGCCGAGGACGTCACGATCGCCATCTGCGGCAAGTACGTCCAGCTCGGAGACAGCTACAAATCGCTGAACGAGGCGCTCCACCACGGCGGCATTGCGAACGGCGTGAAGGCGAGGCTCGCCTTCGTCGACTCGGAGGAGCTGGAGTCCAGCGGCTTCCCGGAGACGCTCGTGAACGCGGACGCCATTCTGATCCCCGGGGGCTTCGGCAAGCGGGGGATCGAGGGGAAGATCCAGGCGATCCGCTACGCGCGCGAAATGAAGGTCCCGTTCTTCGGCATCTGCCTCGGGATGCAGTGCGCCGTCATCGAGTACGCCCGGCACGTCGTCGGCCTCGTGAACGCGAACTCGACGGAGTTCGACCCGGACACGCCGCACAAGGTGATCTACAAGCTCCGGGACCTCCTCAAGGTGGAGGCGCTCGGCGGGACGATGCGGCTCGGGAAGTACCCGTGCGACCTCGCGGAGGGGTCGCTCGCGCGGCGGTGCTACGGCGAGCCCCAGATCTGGGAGCGCCACCGGCACCGGTACGAGGTGAACCAGGAGTACCTCGGAGCGCTGCGGGGCGCGGGCCTGAGCTTCGCCGGGATGTCCCCCGACCGGAAGTTCGTGGAGATGGTCGAGCTGACGGACCACCCCTGGTTCCTCGGCTGCCAGTTCCACCCCGAGTTCAAGAGCAAGCCGACCGCGCCGCACCCTCTCTTCAAGGACTTCGTCCGCGCGGCCCGGGCGCACAAGCATGCGCGGCGGCAGGGGGCCGAGCGGAAAGCGACGGAATTTTCCCCCGTCGTCGAGGCGCCGGCGAACCTCCCGCCCCCGAATGGTGAGTCCGCCTGAAGACGAGAGGGCGCTCCGCTCTGCTTCTCGCCGCCGTTCTCGCGGTCGCGACGGCGGCTCGCGCCCTCACGGCGCCGGATGCGGATGTCTTCCGCTTTCTGGCCGTCGGAGACTGGGGGCGCGGCGGGAAGAGCGGCCAGGCGGACGTGGCGGCGGCGATGGGCGCGTGGGCAGACGCGCATCCGATCCGGTTCGTCGTCTCCACCGGCGACAACTTCTACAACTTCGGCGTGTCGGGGGTCGCGGACCCGAAGTGGAGGACGTCTTTCGAGGACGTCTACACGAAGAAGAGCCTGAAGGTCCCCTGGTACGTCGCCCTCGGCAACCACGACTACCGGGGCAGCGTCCAGGCCCAGATCGACTATTCGGCGACGAGCCCCCGTTGGCGGATGCCGGCGCGGAGCTTCACGGTCGTCGAGCCGCACGGCGGGCCGCCACTCCTTGAGCTCTTCGTCCTCGACACGAATCCGTTCCTCGGGGCGTATCGGAGTTTCTTCTCCATGACGAAAGTCTCCGGCCAGGACCCGGCGCGGATACGCGCCTGGCTCGAGAAGGAGCTCGCCGCATCCACGGCGCCGTGGAAGATCGTCGTCGGCCATCACACGATCTACTCCTGTGGCGCGCACGGAGACACGCCCGAGCTGGCGCGCGAGATCGTCCCGCTCCTCGAGAGGTACCGCGTCCCTCTCTACGTGAACGGCCACGACCACAGCCTTCAGCACCTCGTCGTCGGCGGCATCCACTACGTCACGTCGGGGGCAGGCTCCAGCCTGACGAAGGTTCACCCCGACCCCCGGGCGGTCTTCGCGCGCTCGGCGAACGGGTTTTATGCCTTCACCGTCTCTCCCGGGACGCTCGACGCGCAGGCGGTCGGGACGGACGGGAAGATCCTTCACGCCTTCACGATCACCCGGTGAACCTCCGTGGGTGTACCGCCGCTGCTACGATTGACGCCGCAGATGAAGGTCTTCGCTTCGATCACCCCAAGGCTCTCGGCCGGCGACCGCTGCCGCCCGGTCTTCTTCGCCGGGCCCTGCGTGATCGAGTCGCGCGCGCACGCCCTGAAGATGGCGAAGGCGATCAAGCAGGTCTTCGCGGACGCCGGCGTGTCCGACCGGCTCGTCTTCAAGTCGTCGTTCGACAAGGCGAACCGGAGCGCGGGGGACTCGTTCCGGGGCCCGGGGCTCGAGAAGGGGCTCTCGATCCTCTCCGAGGTGAAGGAGCGGACGGACCTCCCTGTCCTCACGGACGTCCACGAGGTTGAGCAGTGCGCGATCGCGGCCGAGGTCGCGGACGTCCTTCAGATTCCCGCCTTCCTCTGCCGGCAGACCGACCTGATCGTCGCCGCCGCCCGGACCGGCCGCGCGCTGAACGTGAAGAAGGGACAGTTCCTCGCCCCGGACGACGCCAGGCAGATCGCCGACAAGTGCCGCGCCGCCGGGAACGGAAACCTGATGCTCTGCGAGCGCGGGTCGACGTTCGGCTACCACAACCTCGTCGTCGACTTCCGGGCGCTCCCGATGATGCGGGCGCTCGGCGTCCCAGTGATCTACGACGCGACACATTCGCTCCAGCTCCCCGGCGGCCTCGGGAAGGAAACCGGGGGCTCTCGCGAGTTCGCCCCGGCCCTCGCCCGAGCGGCGGCCGCCGTCGGGGCGGACGGCTACTTCTTCGAGGTCCACGACGACCCGTCACGGGCGAAGTCCGACCGCGCCACGCAGCTCCCCCTCGCGAGCCTCCCGAAGTTCCTCGCGGACCTCCTGAAGTTCGACGCCCTGAGGCGCGAGCTGGGGGTCTGAGGGTTCAGGCCGCCCCGCCCCGTGACACCCGTCGCCGCCGGCGTCGTCGCCTTCCGAAACGTAACCGTCCGGCGCGGAGGCGAGCTCGCGCTCGACGGCATCACTGCCGACGTCCCGGCCGGCTCGGTCTTCGCCCTTCTCTGCCCGGAGGGCTCCGGCCGGTCGGCTTTCCTCCGGTGCCCTGTCGGAGGGGTGAGGCCAGACGGCGGGAGCTGTTTCGTCTTCGGGCACGCCGCGTGGCCCCCCCGGCGGGCCGCGGGCCGCCGCATCGGCGCCGCCCTCGCCAAGGCGGACGCCCGGCCGGCCGCGTCCGCCGTCCTCCCGCGCCTTCTCGGACGTCTGCTCGGCCGGCCCGACGCGGTGTCCGCCCCCGAACTTCTCGCGAGATTCCGGGGCGCCCGAGCCCCGCGCCCGGACCTCTTCGTCCTCGACGACGCGGCGCTCGCTCCCGACCCGGCGACGCGGCGTGAAGTGCTCGAGCCCCTTCTCGGCGAGGCGGCGCGGCGCGGGGCGACGGTCCTGATCGCGACGGACGACCTCCCCCTCGTCGAGCGCGTCGCAACGCACGTCGGAATCCTCCGGAGGGGACGGCTCGTCCTCGAGGGGCCGCTCGACACCGTGAAGGCCCGGTACCGCCGGATCCGGTACTCGAACGAGAGGACCGAGGAGCGGACGGAGTTCGGGACGGAGCTCGACGCCTTCGACGCGGTCCGCGTGAAGGTCCGGGGCTGGGGAATCGACGCGGTGGTCTCGAACTTCGACGAGGAGACATTCGAGCGGTTTCGCGCGATCGAAGGCGTCGTCGACGCCGAGTCCGAAGCCCTCTCGCTCGAGGAGATCTTCGAGGCGGTCTCCGGGACCTGACGGTGAAGCGCCGGACGGCCATCCCGTAAGATCGGGACGTGACGACCCCGGCACGGCAGCAGGCCCGGCGGGTCCTCGAGATCGAGGCCGAGGCGGTCCGCTCGCTCGCGGGCGACCTCGACGCAGGGTTCGACGCGGCCGTCGATGCGATCAAGGGGACTTCGGGGCGGGTCGTCGTGACCGGGATCGGGAAGAGCGGCATCGTCGGGCAGAAGATCGCGGCGACGTTCGCCTCGACGGGGACCGCGTCCTTCTTCCTCCACCCGACGGAGGCGATCCACGGGGATCTCGGGATGATTCTGAAGGGAGACGTCGTCCTCGCCGTCTCGTACTCCGGCGACACCGAGGAGCTGATCGCCCTCGCCCCGCACGTGAAGCGGCGCGGGGCGTCGCTCATCGCGCTGACCGGGAACCCGGCCTCCGCGCTCGCCCGGAACGCCGACATCGTCGTCACCTGCCGGATCCGCGAGGAGGCCTGCCCGCTGAATCTCGCGCCGACCGCGTCCACGACGGCGCAGATGGCGATGGGGGATGCTCTGGCGATGGCGCTCTCCGTCGAGAAGGGTTTCCGGCCGGAGGACTTCGCGGCGCTGCATCCGGGCGGCAAGCTCGGGAAGCGTTTCCTTCGCGTCTCGGACCTGATGCACACGGGGAGCGCGGTCCCCGTCGTCCGGTCGGTGGCCGCGATGAAGGACGTCGTCTACGAGATGTCGAAGAAGCGGTTCGGCATCACGGGGGTCGTGGACGGAGCCGGACGGCTCGCGGGCGCCATTTCCGACGGCGACCTCCGGCGCCTTCTCGAGAGCCACGGGTCGAAAGCGATGGACCTCACGGCCGGCGAAGCGATGAGCGCAAGCCCGAAGACGATCTCCGCGTCCGCCTTCGCGACCGAGGCCCTCCTCGGGATGGAGGAGCGGAAGATCACCTCGTTCTTCATCGTGGACGAGGGCGGCCGGCCCTCCGGGATCGTCCACCTGCACGATCTCTGGGGCGTCGAGTCGATCTGAGGGGCATAATCGGGCCTGCATGCCCACGGCTCCGATCCTTCCCGAGGACCTCCGAACGAAGCTCGCCCGGATCCGCGGCCTGATCCTCGACGTGGACGGCGTCCTGACGGACGGCTCGATGACTTTCGACGAGGACGGACGCGAGTGGAAGACGTTCGACGTTAAGGACGGGCTGGGGCTCGTCCTCCTCAGAGACCTCGGATACAAGCTCGGCATCGTCTCGAGCCGGACGTCGCGGGTGGTTCTCGCCCGCTGCCGCGAGCTGAAGATCCCCGAGGGCTACGTCCTTCAGGGAGAGCGGGACAAGGCGGCCGCGTTCGACCGGATGGCGGCGCTCTGGGAGATTCAGCCGTGGGAGATCGCCGTCGTCGGCGACGACCTCCCCGACCTCGGCATGCTCCGGCGCTCGGGAGTCGGCGCCTGCCCCGCGGATGCCGTCACGATCGTCCGGGAGGCGGCAGCGCTTCGCCTCACGCGGCCCGGCGGGAGCGGGGCCGTCCGCGAGATGTGCGACCTGATCCTGGAAGCGCGGCGAGGCGCCCGGGCCGACCGCCCGGCGCCGGTTCCGCCGGAGCCCGCGGGAACGACCGACGGCGACGTCATCCCCTTCCCCGGCTCGCGCGGCTGAGCCTCAGGCGGGCCCGGTCTTCTTCGGGTCCCTCTTCTTGAAGGCCCAGGCGAGGCCGACCCCGAGGAGATAGAGGGCGCACATCGGGAGGGCGAAGGCCGTCTGCGTCGGGATGTCCGGCGTCGGAGTGATGACGGCCGCGATGATGAAGATGATGAGGACGGCATAGCGGAACTTCGCGAGGAGCCACTTCTCGTCCACGACCCCGATCCGCGCGAGGAAGAAGATGAGGAGCGGCGTCTCGAAGACGAGCCCCATCCCGAGGAGGATCTTCGAGACGATGTCGAGGTAGTCCTCGATCTTCAGGACGGGCGTGAAGTCGGTCCCTGTCGAGACGAGGAAGTTGGCCACCATCGGGAAGGCGACCGCATATCCGAAGTACCCTCCCCCGACGAAGAAAACGACGGACGAGAAGACGAACGGGAGAACCCACTTCTTCTCGTGCTTGTAGAGCCCGGGCGCCACGAAGAGCCAGAGCTGCCAGAGGATCACGGGGCTCGCGACGAAGATCCCCGCGATCAGCGCGACGTTGATGTAGAGCATGAAGGGCTCGGTCAGCTGCGTGTAGGCCAGCTTCGTCCCCTGCGGGAGCGCCTTGAGGACCGGCGCCGAGAGGATCTGGAAGATTTCCTTCGCCCTCCACCAGCAGAGCAGAAAGCCGACGGCTACGGCGGCGACCGACCAGACGAGGCGCTTGCGGAGGTCCTCGAGGTGCTCGAAGAACGTCATCCGGGGGAGCTCGTCCTCCGGATCTCCGCCCGTGCGTCGCTCGATCACGAGGGCTTCGTCGTCCCCGTCTCGACGGACCCGTCGGGCGCGGCCGGGGCCCCTGTGGCGACCGGCGTCGCGGCGTTTCCGGACGATTCCGGCGCCGGCGACGGCGGCGGCTCGCCGGACGGTGTCTCCTTCGTGGCGCGATCCATCTCGTCCTCGATCGTCTTTTTCAGCTCGTTCGAGGTGCGCTTGAACTCGCCGAGCGCCTTCCCGACCTGCTTCCCGATCTCCGGAAGCTTCTGCGGCCCGAAGAGGAGGAGCGCGAGGACCAGGATCATCACCAGCTCGGGCATGCCGATGTTGCCCATCCGGACGGCGCCTCCCTTCGCGCCGGGCAGAGAATCGACCCCGCCACCACCGAAGTCAAGGCGGCCGGTCGTGACCGGAATGCTAACCTTGGCGCCGCTATGGAGGCTCCCCAAGTGAACGATCCCGTCCCCGGCCGTCCGGTTCTCCGCCGCCGCCTCTCGGCCCTCGCGTTCCTCGCCGCCGTCACCGTGGCCGGCGGTCTGATCGGCCCGCGCCTCGTCGCCGTCCCGGACGCGACGAGCGCCGGCATGAAGGAGTACGCGGACCTTCTCGCGACGACGCGCGCCTGGTACGCGGACGAGATCGCCCCCTCGAAACTCGTTTACGCCTCCATCCAGGGGATGCTCTCGGGCCTCGACCCGCACACGAACTTCCTCGCGCCCGAGGAGTACGGCGCGATGCAGGAGAAGCAGCGCGGCTCCTTTTACGGCCTCGGCATCGTCATCTCGAAGCGCAACGGCCGGGTCACGGTCATCACGACGCTCGAGGGTTCCCCCGCCGACCGTCTCGGCCTCCGCGCCGGCGACATCATCGACCGCGTCGAAGGACAGCCGATCGACGACCTCCCGGTGGACGCCGTCGTCCGGAAGCTGAAGGGCCCGAAGGGGACGAAGGTCCGGATCACCGTCGTCCGGCCCGGTCTTCCCGAGCCGCTCCAGATGACCGTGACGCGGGCCGAGATCCCGACGAACTCGGTCTCCTATGCCTTCATGATCGAGCCGGGGGTCGGATACATCCGCCTGAAGGATTTCACGCAAACCTCGTCCCAGGAGCTCAATGAGGCGTGGGACCGCCTCGAGAAGCTGGGGATGAAGAAGCTCCTCTTCGACCTGCGTGGAAACCCCGGTGGGCTCCTGGACCAGGCGATCGGGGTCTCCGACTTCTTCCTGTCGAGGGGCGACAAGATCGTCTCCACGCGGGGCCGCACGGCCGGCTCGGACCAGTCCTTCCTCGCTCCCGGAAAGCACACGAAGCCGAAGATCCCGGTCGTCCTCCTCCTGAACAAGGGTTCGGCCTCCGCGTCGGAGATCGTCGCCGGGGCCGTCCAGGACCACGACCGCGGGCTCATCGTCGGGCAGACGAGCTGGGGAAAAGGTCTCGTTCAGTCCGTCTTCACGCTCTCGGACGGGGCCGGACTGGCCCTGACGACGGCGAAGTACTACACGCCCTCGGGGCGCTGCATCCAGCGCGACTACAAGGACGTCCTCGAGTACCTCGCTCCCGGAGCCGAGGAGGACGGAGGCGACGAAGGAGCGGAGTCCACGACAGGCCGCGAGACCTTCCGGACGGACGCGGCCCGTACCGTCTACGGGGGCGGCGGCATCACGCCCGACATCTTCATCAAGCCGGAGACCCTCTCCCGCTTCGCGGCGACGCTTTACGCCCGCGGCCTCTTCTTCGAGTTCGCCGTCCAGTACCGCGCCGCGCACCCCGAGGTGCCGCGCGACTTCCAGGTCACCCCCGCCGTTCTCGACGAGTTCTTCCGGTTCCTCGACGCCAAGTCCGATCTCGGCTGGAGCGGGAAGGCCCGGGAGGCCTATGTGGCCGAGAAGGACCCGAAGGTCATCGACCGGGCGATCCGCGAGGAGTTGCTGACGGCGGTCTGGGGACGCGAGGCCGGCTACCGCTCGGGCCTCGACGCAGACGTCGTCGTGAAGAAGGCCCTCAGCCTCTTCCCCGAAGCCGAGAGGCTCGCTTCGGCTCGCGCCGCGGCTCTCGTCGCCCGGGCGTCGGCGCCGCCGCGCTGACCTCGGGCCGGAGGAGCACCCACCAGAGGACGAAGGCGATGGCCCAGCAGCCGGCCAGCCGGTAGAAGTGTGCGGCGCCGGCCCAGAAGGTCCTCGACACCGGTCCGTAGTAGGCCGCGCTCCACGTCCCGAGCTGCGTCGCATAGAACGCCTTCACGGCGACGACCACGGCCGCCACGTGGGTCACGCCGAGGATCCCGAGCGCGGCGAGAAGGTAGAGGAGTCCGCGGTCGCCGAAGAGCCGCCGGCGCGTGGCCGCGAGGGTCAGAAAGAGGATGACGTTGAACGTGAGATCGTCGACGGGGAGGCTTGGGCGCTCCGAGCGCGAGGCGAAGTCCGCCCGGTCGATGACGAGGCGCCGCTCCTCGGCGTAGAGGCGGGTCGCCGCCGGACGCTCAAGAAATCTGAGGACCGGCTCCGCGGCCTCTGCGAGGAGACGCCCGTAGGCCGGGGAAGCCGCCGTCCAGAGCAGCAACCCGGCGAGGAACCCCGCCGCGGCCCTAAGCGCGAGGCGCACGGCTCCCGATCCGACGGCTCCAGAGCAGGAACAGCCCTACGGCGGCGAGGATCAGGATCGTCTGCCAGACCGCGGTGTGGAACGTCTCGAAGATGTCACGCCGGTGGACCCCGAGCCAGAAGAGAGAGACGACCCGCACGAGGTTGAGGAGCTGGATGACCGCGACGCCGATGGCGATTCCGAGAAGCCGCTCGCGCCATGAGGCCGGAAACGCGAGCACCGCGGCGACGAGGATCAGCATCGCCTCGACTCCGTTGCAGCCGTTCTTCACGTCCACGGCGAATCCGGCCGCCTGAATCTGCGTCCCGAGCGCGCGCGCCGGCTCGCCCAGCGCTCTCAGGGTGGCCGTCGAAACGGTCACGATCTTCGCCGTGAACGGAACGACGACGTGGTCGTTCATCGGCTGCACGGCGACGGCCACGTAAAAGAGAGCGAGGAAGGCCGCGAACCGGACGAGGAATCGGGTCTCGGGTTTCGCCGCCGGCCTCCTAGCGGACGAGAGTCCGGTTGTCCACGAGGAAGCGCCGGGTCGCGGCTGCCCGCTTCACGCCGAAGCCGTCCTGGACCTCGATCGTCATGTCGTGCTCGCTGTTGCTGAGCGCCGTCGTATCGAGGAAGAACCGGAACCGGGCGGCCCAGTTCTGGGGGAAGTACGGGTAAAGAGGCGTGAGGTCGGGGCTCGGGAGACCGTACTCCGCGTAATCCAGGCCGGTGACCGCGTCCACCCGGACGACGCCGTCGATCTTGATCCGGACCCGCTGCACGACGTTGAGGTCCATCGCCCAGCCGATCACCGGGTAGATGCCGTTCACGAACTTGTAGTTCGTCGGGTCCTCGACGTAGGCGATCGGCGGCGGGTTGGTCTGCTGGGTGACGCACTCGAGGATGACCGGAACGTCCGCGAGGGGCGCCCAGGTTTCCTGCTTGTCGAAGACCTTCGTCTGGAGGATGTGTGCCCCCTCCGTGAACCCGCCTTTGGTCAGGAGATACCCGACGTCGACGAGGAAGAGGAACCCCGGGTTCGGCGCCTGCGGGAAGCCCGGATAGAGAAGCTCGATGTCCGGGCGGTAGTAGCCGTAGCAGTCGATGAGGGCGAAGCTGATCGTCGGCTCGCGGTGGCAGTCGATGCGGCTGTCCATGAGCGTGACGCCGTCGAGCTCGAGCCGGACGTGCGAGATGCCGCCGCGGTCCGCGGGCATGCCCGTGTCGAGCGCCCAGCCCGTGACGCGCATCAGATACCGCGGATCGACGATCTGGCCCCCGCCACCGGACGGGTACCCGACGGGAGCCGAGGCGCAGGCCCCGAGCCACGTCGAATTGAGGAGAGGCTGTTCGACCTCGCCGAACGGAGCGAGGCCGGGGCCGTTGTTGAAGACCTGCACGTGCCTCACGCCGAGAAGACCCTGCTGTCCCTGGTCGTCCACGGCCTTGACGCTGATCTCGTGAACGCCGTTGGCCATCCGCGTCGAGTCGACGTTCAGGATGAAGCCGGAGGTGATCGCGGAGGGGTCGGCCGGGTAGATCGCGGCCACGTCGGGGCGTGCGACGCCCGGAATCGCCTGACGCTCGATGAGTCCGTCGACGTAGACGTCGACGTGGTCGATGAGGCTGTCGTCCAGCGCCCAGCCGACGACCGGCAGGACGCCGCTCGCGTTCGGGGCGCTCTGGTCGAGCGGGTAGTCGAGCGCGCCGAACGGCGGCTGATTGAGTGTGTTGTCGACCCGGATCGTCCGCGGCGCCAGGAAATAGCAGCACCCGGTCACGTCGGTCACGCGGACGTAGAGCGTGTGGATGCCGTTGGTGTAGCTCGACGCCTTGAAGGAGGCCTCGAAGCCCGGGTTCCCGGCGGCGGTCCCGAGGTAGCTCGGGAAGGCCTGCATGACGTCCGGGCGCGGGATCGAGAGCTTGAGGCTGCCCGGAGCGGAAACGACATACGCGTCGTCGGTCCCGTCGATGAAGAGGTCGATCCCCGAGATCTGGTTCCCGTTCAGGGCGAAACCCCTGACGCGGACGTAGCCGGAGACCGTCGCGCCGTCGACCGGCGATTCAATGGTCCCGACGAGGGGAACCGGACAGGAGGAGACCACGCACTCCGCGGCGGCCGGGAACGCCGACGCGAGGGCCGCCGCGAGAAGCGCAACGAGGAGGGTCTTGCGAATCATCGGTCGCCTCCTTGGGGGCGAGGACTCCGGAAGCCTCGCTTGGAGAAGAATCCTCCACTCGAAAAGGGCAGTTTTCAGCGAAGGTAGTCTATCGAAAGCCGCAAAGGACTGTCAAACCGCGAATTAGATCCTCGCGGTCAGGCGGCCCCTTCCTCCTCGACGAGCGACCGATGGTGCCGAACCACGGAGGCCGAAAGAGCATCCAGGTCGTACCCCCCTTCGAGAACGGAGACGATCCGCCCCTCCGCGAAAGCGACCGCGACGTCGCGGATCGCCCGGGTCATCCACTCGAAGCCTTCGGTGGAGACCCTCATCCCGCCGAGAGGATCCCTCTCGTGCGCGTCGAATCCGGCGCTCACGACGACGAACTCGGGGCGGAACCGCTCCGCGAGCCGCTCCAGAGCCGCCACGAACCTTCCCGCGTACGGAACGTCACCCGAGCCCGCCGGGAGCGGGACGTTCGCCGTCGTCCCACGTCCGCGCCCCGCCCCCGTCTCGTCCGCCGATCCGGTTCCCGGATAGAAGGGAAAGCGGTGCACCGAGACGTACGCGACCCGCTCGTCCTCCCAGAAGAGATGCTGGGTCCCGTTGCCATGATGGACGTCGAAATCCGCGATGAGAACGCGCGAGAGGCCGTGGTGGACGATGAGGTCCCGCGCAACGACGGCTGCCGTGTTGAAGAAGCAGAAGCCCATCGCCGCGTCCACGAGCGCGTGATGGCCGGGAGGGCGAGCAGCCACGAAGACGGAGTCAGCTCGGCCCGAGACGACGACGTCGGCGGCCGCCAGGGCGAGCGCCGCCGCGCGAAACGCCGCGTCGAAGCTCTCGGGGGAAATCGGGTTGTCCGGGGAGTCGAAGAGGGAGAACGCCCCGGCGGCGCCGGGAGGCGCCGTCCGGCACGCCTCGGAGAAGCGCCGGATGTAGAAAGGATCGTGGACGCGCCCGAGCGCGTCGAGCGTCCGAGCCGGGGTCGGCGGGCTCCCGAGGACGGCGCCAGAGCACCGGAGAGCCGAGATGCTGGCGGACAGGCGACTCGCCGACTCCGGGTGGTAGGGGCCCGTGTCGTGCCGGAGGAGATCCGGGTCGTAAAAGACCGGAACACGCCGCACGGGAGGAGCGTAGCGCACGCCGCCGTGGGCTACCATCGCCGGATGGCCGGCTCCTCGCGATGGATCCGCTTCGGCGTCTCGGTCGGCCTCGCCGTTCTCCTCTTCTGGCTCTTCCTCCACAATCTCGACCTCACGGTCGTCGCGGAGGCGATCCGCCGGTCACGGCCGGGCTGGATCGCCCTCGCCGTCGTCATGGGCCTCCTCGGAACGCCGCTGATCCGCGCCTGGCGTTGGGGACGCCTCCTCAAGGAATACCCCGCGCGGCCCCTGCAGCTGAACGCGGCGACCGCGATCGGATTTGCCGCGTCCACGCTCCTTCCCGCCCGGGCCGGAGAGATCGTCCGACCGGTCGCCCTCTCCCGGCTCGCCGAGCTGCCCCTCACCCCCTGCCTTCTCTCCATCGTTCTCGAGCGGCTCATCGACCTGGTCTCGACGCTCGTTCTCTTCGTCGTCTTCGCGATCGGATGGTCGCCGCTTCTCCTCACCGGCGACGAGGCCTCCCGCTTGGCGCTACTCCGGAAGTCGGCACTCGTGATCGGAGCGGGGGCCGTGGGGGCCATCCTCTTCCTGACGATCTTCGCCCTGCGGCCCGACCTCGCGAGACGGATGGCGGCTCCGTTCCTCCGCCTTTTCCCGGAGAAGATCTCGGTCCGTCTGGAGTCGGTGCTCTCGCATCTCCTCGAAGGGATCGCCACGCTCAGGAGCCCCCGGGACGCCGCCCTCGTCGCCGCGCAGTCGGCCCTTCTCTGGCTCGTCATCTGCGGCCAGATCTGGTGCACGCTCCAGGCCTTCGACCTGACCTTCCCCTTCCCGGTCACGTTCTTCATCCTGGCGTGGGCCGTCGTGGGCCTCGCGATCCCCACCCCTGGCGGGGTCGGCGGCTATCACACGGCGGTCGCCTACTGCCTGACGGGCTTCTACGCGGTCCCGCGCAACACGGCCGCCGCGTTCGCTCTCGTCTCTCACGCCGTGTCGTTCGTGCCGATCACTCTTCTCGGCCTCGGGTTCCTCCTCGCCGGGGGTCTGAAACTCACGAGCCTTTCCGAGAAACCGGCCGAGACCAAGGGGTGAACCGCCGGAAACGCCGTGCGTAATCTTTACGCAGAGCATAATCTCCCCGGACGCTCCTCGGACCGGAAAAGACCCGCAGAAAGCCCGCCGGGGCCTCTCTTAGGTCATCCTCATCATTTACTTACCGGTTTGGCAGCCTTCATCCTTACTCCCAGGGAAATTGTCCGGCGGCCGAGGCCGCGGGGACCGATTTTTCCGGAAAGAAGGAGGACGCGCATGGCCACAGTCGCCGAGAAGAGCGCCCCGACCGCCGCAGCGGGCGCGGGCAAAAAGACGCCCGGGACACTACTGAAGGAGGCCCTGTTCAAGAAGATACAGGAGCACCGCCCCAGAACGCAGAAGTTGCTGAAGGAGTTCGGGGACGTCAAGGTGGGCGAGGTGACGATCGCCCAGGCGATCGGCGGCGCCCGCGGGGTCCGCTGCCTCGTCACCGACATCTCCTACCTCGACCCGTTCGAAGGGATCCGGTTCCGTGGCAAGACCATCCCCGAGACCCTCGCCGCGCTCCCCAAGGTCCCCGGCTGCGACTACCCCTTCGTGGAGGCGCACTGGTGGTTCCTGCTCACGGGTGACGTGCCCACGATGGAGCAGACCCTCGACGTGGTCGAAGACTTCAAGGCGCGCCGGGCCGTTCCGCAGTTCGTGATCGACGTCCTGCGCGCCATGCCCCGCGATACCCATCCGATGACCATGTTCTCGGCCGCGATCATCGCGATGCAGCGGGAATCGGTCTTCGCGAAGCGCTATGCCGAGGGGATGAAGAAGGACCAGTACTGGGATCCGATGTACGAGGACTCCACGAACATTCTCGCGAAGCTCCCGTCCATCGCGGCGTACATCTATCGGATGAAGTTCAAGGCCGATACCCACATCCATGCCGACAAGGACCTCGATTTCGGCGGGAACTTCGCCCACCAGATGGGGTTCGGCAAGCCCTATGACGACGTGGCCCGGATGTACTTCATCCTCCATTCGGATCACGAATCGGGCAACGTCTCGGCGCACACGACGCACCTCGTCGCGTCGGCGCTTTCGGACGCCTACTATTCACTCTCCGCAGGCATGAACGGCCTCGCGGGACCGCTCCACGGCCTGGCCAACCAGGAAGTGCTCCGCTGGATGATGAACTTCCAGAAGAAGCTCGGCGGCGCTGAGCCGACCGAGGAGCTGGTCGAGAAAGCTCTCTGGGACACCCTGAACTCCGGTCAGGTCGTTCCCGGATATGGCCACGCCGTCCTGCGCAAGACGGACCCGCGTTACATCGCCCAGCGCGAGTTCTGCCACAAGAACCTCCCCGACTACCCGCTCTTCAAGGTGATCGACACGGTCTTCAAGGTCGCGCCCGGCGTGCTGACCAAGCACGGGAAGGCGAAGAACCCGTGGCCGAACGTGGATGCGCAGTCGGGCGTGATCCAGTGGTACTACGGGCTCACCGAGTGGGACTTCTACACCGTGCTGTTCGGCATCGGCCGCGCCATCGGTGTCCTCGCGAACATCACCTGGGACCGGGCCCTCGGCTACGCGATCGAGCGTCCGAAGTCCGTGACCACGAAGATGCTCGAGGACGTCGCCTCCCAGGCCATCAAGGCGGACGACCTCGGTTCGGACTGATCCAACCCGTTTCCCGACGTTCTTTTCGGGCGGTGCGCCACGCGGCGCACCGCCTTCTTTCTTCTACGACCAAAAAACCATTCCAGTAGAAACGTTTACCGGAAAATCTTAGTGTATAGGACGAAGATTCGAACTTTATCCTGAAACCGGATATCGTTACGTCTCGTAGGAGTAAACGTGAAGAGCGAATCCTCGACCCTGCCTATCCTCCCCCTCCGCAATGCAGTTCTCTTTCCCGGCGTGAGCGTGCCCATTTCCGCGGGCCGGAGCGGAACGCTTCGCGCGATCGATGAGGCGATGAAGCACCCGGACCGCCTCGTTTTCGCGGTCGCGCAGCGACAGGATCAGGAAAAGGTCGCGCCCGAGGGGCTCTACACCGTCGGGACCATTGCGAGCATCGCCCAGCTCGAACGCGGCCTCGGCGGAGCCCGCCTCTTCCTCCAGGGGCAGAGGCGGGGAATCGCGGTGCGGTTCGTCGAGCGCGCCGGAATGCTGGAAGCTGTCGTGGTCGACGCCGCCGAGATGCCCCCTCTCGACCCGGCGGCGCCCGTCTTCGTCGCCCTCGACAAGGAGGTGCGCGAGCGATCCGCCGAGCTCGGACGCCGGCTCGGGCTTCCCGACGACGCCGTGGAGAGGATTCTCGAGGAGGCGAGCGAGCCCGGACGCCTCGCCGATCTCGTCGCCGGCTACCTCGACATCCCGGCACCCGAGCGCCAGCACATTCTCGAGACCCTCTCCGTCGAGGAGAGGCTTCGAAAAGTCCTGGTCCACATTCAGCGGCAGCTCGCCGTCCTCTCGATGCAGGAAGACCTCAAGACCAAAGTTCAGGCCGAGATCGGCGACCGGCAGCGGGAGATGCTCCTGCGCGAGCAGATGAAGGCGATCCAGAAGGAGCTCGGGGAAGGCGAAGGCAAGGACGCCGAGGACCTGAAGGAGCTGAAGGCGAAGCTGGATCGTCTCCCCCTGCCGGAAGAGGCCCGCCGCGAGGTCGAGCGGGAATGGGGGCGGCTCGGACGTCTCGGACGGGAGTCGATGGAGTCACAGGTCGTCCGGACCTATCTCGAGACGATGGCGGAGCTGCCGTGGGGGGCGCGGAGCGAGGACCACCTCGACGTGCGCGAGGCCGCACGCGTCCTCGACGAAGACCACTACGCGCTCTCGGGCGTGAAGGACCGGATCCTCGAATTTCTCGCGGTCCGGCAGCTCCTCGCGTCGTCCCCCGAAGCCGGCCCCCGGCCGGGAAAAGGAAAGATCCTCCTCTTCGTGGGCCCGCCCGGCACCGGCAAGACCTCCATCGCGAAGTCGGTCGCGCGGGCCATGGGCCGGAAATACGTCCGGATCTCGCTCGGCGGAGCCCGCGACGAGGCGGACATCCGCGGGCACCGACGGACCTACGTCGGGGCTCTTCCCGGGCGCATCCTCCAGGGGATGCGTCAGGCGGGGACGAAGAACCCCGTTTTCCTCCTCGACGAGCTCGACAAACTCGGCGTCTCCTTCCAGGGCGATCCGGCCGCGGCGCTCCTCGAGGTGCTCGACCCGGCGCAGAACGACAGCTTCACGGATCACTACCTCGGCGTCCCGTTCGACCTCTCCGAGGTCCTTTTCATCGCGACGGCAAACGTCCTGCAGAGCATTCCGGCGCCCCTCCTCGACCGGCTCGAGACGCTCGAGTTCTCCGGCTACACCGAGGCCGAGAAGCTCGGGATCGCCCGCCGGTACCTCCTCCCCCGCCAGGTCGAGGAGAACGGCCTGAAGCCCGAGCAGCTATCGGTCGACGACGCGGCCGTCTCGGCGGTCATCGCGAGCTACACGCGAGAGGCCGGAGTCCGCCAGCTGGAGCGGGAGCTGGGCCGCCTCGCGCGAAAGGTCGCACGGAAGATCGCCGCAAACGAAGTCCCGGCCGCCCGGATCGCCGCTGACGGCGTCGCGCCGCTCCTCGGTCGACCGAAGGTCCATCCCGAGAAAGCCGAGAACGAAGACCGCGTCGGAATCGCCACGGGGATGTACTACACGCCGGCCGGCGGCGACATCATGTTCGTCGAAGCGACGCTGATGCGCGGGAAGGGCGAGGTGATCCTGACCGGCCAGCTCGGCGACATCATGAAGGAATCGGCCCGCGCGGCCTTCAGCTTCGCCCGCTCGCACGCCGCCGCCCTCGGCGTCCTCGAGGACGCGCGCGAGCAGGACCTCCACGTCCACGTCCCGGCGGGAGCGATCCCGAAGGACGGCCCGTCGGCCGGCATCGCGATGGCGACGGCGATCATCTCGGCGCTCTCGAAGCGCCCCGTCCGGCACGAAGTCGCGATGACCGGCGAGATCACGATCTCCGGACGCGTCCTTCCGATCGGCGGACTGAAGGAGAAGGTCCTCGGTGCCGTACGCGCCGGCCTCACGATGATCCTCCTTCCGAAGGCCAACGAGGCCGATCTCGACGACCTTCCGAAGGACGTGCGCGACCGGCTGACCATCCACGCCGTCTCGACGCTCGACGAGGCGCTCGCGATCACCCTGCGGGGTGCCGCGTTCCTCGACGGCCATCTCCGCCTCCCCGCCCTCGTGGCGGAGAGCAGCCCGGGTGACCGGAGTCACTGAAGAAGACAGGATCCCGCACCGCCCGGCCCGTTCCTTCTCTATCATTCGACGGGATGTACCCGTATCGCTTTCCCAGAAAGAAGGGGCGCTTCCTCGTCGAGTTCACCGACTCGGGAGGGTCCCGCCGGATGTCGTTCACGCGAGACCTGTCGCTGAACGGCTTCTTCGTCATCTCGGACTACATCCCGAAGCTGAACGAAGCGCTGGTCCTCCACCTCCACGGAGCGCGCGGCAAGGTGCTGGAACTCCCCGGAAAGGTCGTCCGGGTCGGGCGCTCCTCGGCAGCCGGAGGCACGGCCGTCGCGAGGGGCTTCGGGTTTCACATCTCCGGCCTGAACGACGATTACATGGCCCTCATCGATTCGCTGCCGGCCTGACACGGAATGCTTCCCCCCGCCTACGAGCGCGACCCGTACCGGACCGAGCTCGACGCCGAGGTCCTGGAGGCCGGCGACGAGAAGGGCCGCCCCTTCGCCGTTCTCTCCGACACGATCTTCTACCCGGAGGGGGGTGGTCAGGCCGGCGACCACGGGCTCCTCGCGGGCGTCGCCGTCCTCGACGTGCAGAGACACGAGGATGAAATCCGGCACTTCCTCGAGCGCGCCGTTCCACGGGGGCCGGCGTCGCTCCGGCTCGACTGGGCTCGCCGCTTCGACCAGATGCAGCAGCACACGGCGCAGCACCTCCTGACCGCGATCGCAGCGGACCGGTTTCGCCTCGAGACGACCGCGTTCCATCTCGGGGAGCGGACCTGCGACATCGAGCTTTCCGTCCCGAAGCTCTCGGGTGAGCTCCGGCGTGAACTCGAGGACGCGGTGGCCGCCGCCATCCGCGCCGCACGTCCCGTCACGCCGCGACGCGTGGGACCCGAGGAGTTTGCCCGTCTCGCCGTCCGGACGCGCGGGCTCCCCGAGGGGCACACGGGAGAGATCCGCCTCGTCGAGATCGCCGGGATCGACCTCAACACCTGCGGCGGCACGCACCTGAAGAGCACAGCGGAGATCGAGCTGGTCGCGCTTCTCGGCACCGAGCCGATCCGGGGCGGGACACGGCTCTCCTTCGTGGCCGGAGGGCGTGCCCGACGGCGTTTCGCGGAGCACGAGGAACGGAACGCAGAGCTTCGGAAGCTTCTCGGGGCTCCCGACGAAGGCCTCGCGGCGGCGGTCGAGGAGCGGCTGGCGAAGCTCAAGGACGCCGAAAAGACTCTCCGAGGGAAAGAAGAAGAGGAAGCGCACGGTGCGGCCGTGGCCCTCGCGAGACGGGACGCGACGGTCGTCGAACAGACCTTCGAAGGAAAACCGGCCGCCTTCCTGAACTCACTTTCGAAGGAATTCCTTTCAAGGGCCCCGACGAAAGCCGGCCTCTTCGCGACGACGAGCGGCGGCCAGGCGTTCTTTCTTCTGGCCGTCGGGAGCGGACTGTCGCTGGACGTGGCCGCCGCCGGGCGCGACGTGGCTGCGATCCTCGGCGGAAAGGGGGGGGGCTCGGGCCGTCTCTTCCAGGGGAAGGCGCGATCGCTCGAGACGCTGCCCGCTGCCCTCGAACGCCTTCGCCTTCTCTCGGGCTGACGCGCCCTACGCCCGGGAGCGGCCGAGCGCCCGGAGCGTCGCGGCCGGGTCGTTCGTGAGGACGGCGTCGCAGCGGAGGAGACGGTAGTACCAGAGGAGCCGGTCGGGCTTGTCGTCGAGCGGCGCCACGAAGAAGCCCCGCCGGTGCGCGAGCCACGGGTAGAGCGGGTTCCCCAAGAGGACCGGCCAGAAGGGGCCAACCATCCCGGCCTCTCCCGCACGCGGAAGGCTCCCTCTCATCGTGATGAACCCCAGGGCGACCTCGGGCACCTCCCGCTTCACGGCCCGGCACCGCTCGAACGCGAACGAGAGGACGGCCGTCCGGTCGAGATGCCCGGACGAGCGAAGAATCTCCCCGAGCCGCCGCGCCACATCCGGCTCGAGAAACCGGTCCGTCTTCAGCTCGAGGGCGAGGCCCGTCTCCGGGGGAAGGAGCGCGAGAAGCTCCTCGAGGGACGGGACTCGCTCCGTCTCGAACCCCGTCCGGCCGAACGCGACCGGATGCCGTTTCAACTCGGCGAACGTCACGTCCGCCACCGCGACCGGGACGCCTCCCGTCCGGAGAAGCGTCGCGTCGTGGATGCAGACGAACGCCCCGTCGCGCGTCAGGTGAAGGTCGGTCTCGACGAGGTCCGCTCCGTCCCGGACGGCGCGCCTGAAGGATGCGCACGTGTTCTCGGGCGCGGCGGCGCTGTTTCCCCGATGGGCCATCACGAGCGGCCGGGGCCGGCCGGCGAGCGCGCGCGGGACGGGGGGGAGGGGATGAGGGGACACGGGTTGCCGCGATCGTAATCCGTTCCGGACGGGCTATGCTTCGGCCGTGCGTTGTCCTTATTGCGGTGCGGCCGACGACCGCGTCGTCGATTCGCGCGAGAGCCGGGAGGGCGCCGTCATCCGGCGCCGCCGCGAGTGTGCCACGTGCGAGCGCCGCTTCACCTCGTACGAGACCGTCGAGGAGATCCCCGTCCTCGTCATCAAGCGCG